>NZ_CP130558.2:755000-1105000 GCF_030534315.2 Thermoanaerobacterium sp. CMT5567-10 | reverse complement strand
ACGTCGTGAGACAGTTCGGTCCCTATCCGTCGCGGGCGTAGGAAATTTGAGAGGAACTGCCCTTAGTACGAGAGGACCGGGGTGGACAAACCGATGGTGTACCAGTTGCGTAGCCGTACGCACAGCTGGGTAGCCAAGTTTGGAAGGGATAAACGCTGAAAGCATCTAAGCGTGAAACCCACCTCAAGATAAGATTTCCCATCCGAAAGGAGTAAGACACCTTGGAGAAGACGAGGTAGATAGGCCGGAGGTGTAAGAGTAGAAATACTTTGAGCTGACCGGTACTAATAAGTCGAGGACTTGACCTTAAGCATTGTGCAGTATTCAAGATTCATTTATAACAAATGAAAAAAGATTTCCGGTGGCAATAGCGGAGGTTAAAAACCCGTTCCCATACCGAACACGGAAGTGAAGCCCTCCAGCGCCGATGGTACTGATTACTCGGGAGAGTAGGTCGCTGCCGGTAAAAATTTATAAAAGAGGTAGTCTGTTTTAAATGGACTATCTCTTTTTTGTTTATGATTTTTATAAGCAATAAAATAATAGACACATATATTGTATAAAAGAGTTATAATGATAATTAAAGATTATATATTTTATGGTGATGAAATGATTATGAAAATTAAAGAAGACTTTGTAAATAAGATGAGATTTCTGTTAAAAGATGATTTCGAAAAGTTTATGAGGGAATATGAAAAAGAGCCTTATAGGGGACTTAGAGTCAATACGCTAAAGATTTCTGTTGATGAGTTTTTAAGGATTTCTCCATTTAGATTGATATCTGTACCATGGTGTGATACAGGATTTTACTATGATCAAAATGATAAACCAGGAAAGCATTATTACCACGATGCTGGTTTATTTTATATTCAGGAACCAAGCGCTATGGCGGTAGTAGAAGCATTGAATCCTGTGCCAGGGGATATCGTATTAGATTTAAGTGCGGCGCCAGGAGGTAAATCTACACACATAGCTTCAAAGCTCAATGGGGAAGGATTATTAGTATCAAATGAGATCAATTCAAAGAGAGTAAAAGTTCTTGCAGAAAACATTGAAAGGATGGGTATAAGAAATGCTGTTATTTTAAATGAGTCACCAGAAAAACTTGAAAAGACATTTAAAGATTATTTTGATAAAATACTTGTTGATGCCCCATGTTCTGGTGAAGGAATGTTCAGAAAAGATGAAACGGCAAGAGATGAATGGTCTTTGAAAAATGTGTTAAGCTGTGCCTATCGCCAGAAAAAGATATTGGATAGTGCATCATGCATGTTAAAGTCTGGTGGAATAATGGTATATTCAACGTGTACATTTTCTCCGGAGGAAAATGAAGGTGTAATCGACCATTTTCTAAAAAATCACAGCGACTTTGAATTAATAAAAATTTATAAGCATAAGGGATTTGATAATGGACATCCAGAATGGGTCAATGGATGCAGTGACTTAAGAAAATGTGTAAGGCTTTGGCCACACTTATTAAAAGGCGAAGGTCATTTTATAGCTAAACTCAGAAAAAATGGCAGCTATGATAAGAGCAGCAATAGCAAAATAAAATTTAAACAAAGAAAGGGTTTTGTTGACAAACTTTTTTACGATTTTATTGACAATTATCTCAATATAGATGTGGAAAAATTGAATTTACAAAAGATAGGTGATCATGTTTATCATATTCCTGAAGAAACGATGGACTTATCTGGAATAAAAGTGTATAGATGTGGATTTGATCTGGGGCAGTTAAAAAAAGGAAGATTTGAGCCATCTCATTGGCTGGCAATGGCTTTAAAAAAAGATGAGACCAAGAGAATTTATAATTTGAGGGCTAATGAAATAGAATCATATATTCATGGTGAAACATTAAATATCGATATTGATGACGGATGGGTACTTCTTTTAATTGATGGCTATTCAATCGGTTGGGGAAAGGTAGTTAAAGGTGTGTTAAAAAACTATTATCCTAAAGGCTTAAGAAAATAAAATAAATTTTTAAAACAAGGTACATAATAATATTTACCTTGTTTTTATTTTTATGAGAAAAAATAATAGGAAATTGGGAATAATAATTTTGTCACTATATTTTGGGATAAAGGAGATGTGTTTTTCTTGGAGTTTATTACATTTGTACATATATTAATAGGAGCTTTATTGATACTATTTCTGTTAATGATTTTCAATAGGTATTTAAATGATTATGAAGAAAGGGATTTACATGATGTTTTGCTGAATCATGATGAACTAATGAGACATGCTCAAGATTTGGCGCAGAACCATTATGTAATGAAAGACACTAAGCTAAATTATATGCTTATACCACGTATGAACAAAAGCTATAGCTACATAAAATCTGTTTACAGAAACATTAACATGGCTGGAGAAACACAATCAATATCACAAGATGCTGAATGGCTTTTAGATAATTTCTACATCATTGAAGAACAGGTAAAAGAGATTAGAAAAAGCCTATCGAAAGGTTATTATTCAGGGCTTCCAGGACTTAAGAACAGCATATTAAAAGGTTACCCAAGGGTATATGCTATTGCATTGGAACTAGTATCACATACAGACGGAAGAATTGATGAGGATACAATCGTAGATTTCATTAATGCTTACCAGTCGAAGTCGCTTTTGTCAAGTGGTGAACTGTGGGCACTGGGCTTGATGATAAGAATTGCATTGATTGAAAATATAAAAAGAAGCTCAGAAAAAATAGTTATTACACAGAAACAGTGGAATAAAGCCGATGAAGTTGCAAATATCATATTTGCAAACAAGAACATGACATTTGATGATGTTAAAAAATTAATACATGATAAAGTGCTGACTGTAGGAAGAATACCTACATCCTTTTTTGAGAGATTGCTGCAAAGAATAAGGGTGGAAGGTGATGATTCAACAATACTAGTACAATATATAGATAGAATTCTCCAAGAATACGATACGAATATATCTGATATAGTCCAGCTAGACCATCAAATATTAGCTGCAAGACAGGTGGCAATCGGTAATGCTATAACCAGCCTTAAATATGTTTCAACATTAGATTGGGCGCAGATATTCGAAAAGCTTAGCAACGTAGAGCAGATATTGAGGCAGGATCCTGACGGTACATATGAGATGATGGATTTTGAATCGCGGGATTATTACAGACATGAAATTGAAGAGATAGCGAAAAGATACAATACGTCAGAGACATATGTTGCCAGAAAAGCTTTGGAGTGTGCAAAGGAAGTATTAAATGACAACAACAAGCCAGGATACATAAATCATGTAGGATTTTATATAATAGGCAAGGGTAGAAGCATATTAGAAAGCAAAATAGGACATAAGAAAAACAATTTGAAATTAAATCGTATCGTAAAAAAACACATAGCCGTCTTTTATATATCATCTATCATTGCATTGACAATATTGATTGCAGCTGCTTTGTCAGTTCTTTTAATCATGAAAGGTGCAAATGTCGCTTATGCTGCTACTTTAGCAGCTATATCTATAATACCTGTAAGCGAGATTGTTGTACAGGCAGTTAATTGGGTGATAATACATGTTAAAAAGCCTACAATAATACCAAAGATAGAACTTAAAAACGGTATACCTGAAGAATCTGCGACTATGGTAATAATACCGACACTGCTAACAAGCGTTAAAAGGGTTAAAGAGTTATTGTCGCAGTTGGAAGTAATATATATATCAAATAAAGAAGATAATCTTTACTTTGCTGTTGTTGGAGACTTTAAGGATACTAAAAAAGAAAAATTGGATGACGATGAGGAGATAATAAACAGTGCTCTTCAAGGCATAAGAGAGCTTAACGAAAAATACTCCAAAGGGAAAGATATATTTTTCTATTTCCATAGAAAGCGAGTATTTTGTGAAATGCAAAATGCGTATATGGGCTGGGAAAGAAAAAGAGGTGCCATAATCGAGTTTAATGAACTTTTAAATGGTTCAAAAGAGACAAGTTTCTACATAAAAAGTGTAAATGTTGAAGATTTGCCAAGTATAAAATACGTCATTACACTTGATGCAGATACAAATTTAATAATGGATACTGCTAAAAAACTTATTGGGACAATGATGCATCCACTTAATAAAGCAGTGATTGACAGAGAAAGAAATATAGTAGTTGAAGGATATGGACTTCTTCAACCGAGGATTGGGGTGGACATTGTCTCTTCCAGTTCGTCTATTTTTTCTGCGATATTCGCAGGATATGGCGGTATTGATCCTTATACGAGTGCAGTTTCTGATGTTTATCAGGATCTCTTTGGGGAAGGTATTTTTACAGGCAAAGGAATATACGATGTTGCGGTATTTAGAAATATTCTTAAAGATTTGATACCTGACAATTCGGTCTTAAGCCATGATTTGCTTGAAGGTTCTTTTGTGAGAACAGGGCTTGTGACAGATATTTTGTTAATTGACGGTTTTCCATCAAAGTACAATTCGTATATGATGAGACTGCATAGATGGGTAAGAGGTGATTGGCAGCTTTTACCATGGCTTGCAAAAAGGATTAGAACAAGAAATGGCGATTACATAGAAAATCCTTTGTCGATAATCTCAAAGTGGAAAATAATCGACAATTTGAGAAGAAGCCTTGTAGCGCCATTTACTCTGCTTCTGTTGTTCATTGGTATTTTGTTGCCAATAAACAGCATGTTAACATACTTATTGGTGCTATTAGTCATGTTTGCACCTTTTATCGCTGGTGTGATTGACATTTTGATAGGAAAGATTAGATCAAGGTCAAACAATCGCGACAATTTATTTACAAACAGCATTAAAAATACATTTTATACAGGAGCACTGCAGTTTGCATTTTTGCCATATCAAAGTTATATGATGATGGATGCGATAATTAGGACTCTATACAGAGTCTATATATCAAAGAAAAATCTTTTAGAATGGATAACAGCGGCAGATATGGAAAGGCGGCTTAAAAATGATTTTTTGAGTTTTTTAAGCAAAATGTGGATATCGATATTAGTAGGGTTCATTTTTATTCTATCGAGCGCATATTTTAAACCGGGTATGCTGTATTATTCTGTAATTACAGCATTAATATGGATTGTATCGCCTTTCATTGCATTTAAGATAAGCTGTCCTATAGTAGAACACGAATCAACTTTGGAAGAATCAGACATTAGAGAGCTAAGGAGATTAGCGAGAAAAACCTGGAGGTATTTTGAGGATTTTGCAACGGAGCAGGATAATTATTTGCCTCCTGATAATTTCCAACTAGATCCTTATGCAGGAGTAGCAAGGAGGACTTCTCCAACAAATATTGGTTTGTATCTTTCATCTACAATATCAGCTAGAGATTTTGGATATATTACTACTTCTGAGATGATAGACAGAATCGAAAAGACGGTATCCACCATAGAGAAAATGGAAAAATGGCATGGACATCTTTACAATTGGTATAAAACAGATAGTCTAGAGCCACTTAAACCATACTATGTCTCTACAGTTGACAGCGGAAATCTTGTTGGATATATGATAGTACTTAAAGAAGGATTAAAAGAGGTCTTAGACAAGCCTTTAACTGAAAATTTACGGGATGGATTGTTAGACTTGATAAACATATTAAATGAAGGTGTGAAAAATAAAAAAATAAAATTTGAGATGCCTAACAGAGATTATACTGTCTGCGATTGGTATCAACAACTTAATCGGCTAAAAAGTGAATTGGATGGTATAAAATTGGATGACGAGGATGGATGGTACCTAAAAACTGTAGAAACTGTCGATTCATTCATTAAAGAATTGGAAGATTTATTGCCAATTGTCAAGAAAGAAAATGAATACGAAAAATTGTTTGATTTAAATAATGATATTTCATTAAATAGTTTAAAAGTCAGGTATAAAGAAATTATAGATTCACACGCATCTATGGAGGCAGAAGAATTTATAGAGCCATATAAAAAAATTACATCTTTGATAGACAAGGTACATGATTTGATAGGCAGATTAAGCAATCTTGTTGAAAAGACAGAGTTTAGACCTTTATTTGATACAAGAAGGCAGCTTTTTTCTATAGGCTACAATATTGAAGATGAAAAATTGACAAAGTCCTATTATGATTTGTTTGCATCAGAGGCAAGGCAGGCTAGTTTTATAGCTATAGCAAAAAAAGAAATTGATGTGAAACATTGGTTTAGAATGGGAAGGATGGTAACGGCAGAAAATTATTTAAGGGGCTTAGTTTCTTGGTCAGGAACCATGTTTGAATATTTTATGCCTCTTTTGATAATGAAGAACTACAAAAATACGCTTTTAGACCAGACATATAAATTTGTCATCATGATGCAGAAAAAATATGCCAAAAAGTATGACATACCCTGGGGGATATCTGAATCAGGTTTTTACTCTTTTGATATCAAGCTTAATTATCAGTATAAGGCGTTTGGAGTGCCTTGGCTGGGCCTTAAAAGAGGACTATCCCATGACATTGTGATAGCACCGTATGGAACAATGCTGGCTTTGCAGATAGATCCTCAATCTGTTGTGAAAAACATAAAAAAATTAAAAGAACTGGGAATGGAAGGCAAGTATGGTTTTTACGAGGCGATTGATTTTACGCCAGAAAGGATGCCTTATGGGAAAAAATATGCTATAGTTAAAAGCTTTATGTCGCACCACCTGGGTATGAGCATGTTAGCTTTAAATAACTTCATAAATAAAAATGTGATGCAGAAAAGATTTCATTCAGATCCTTATATAAAATCAGTTGAAATATTGCTACAAGAGAGAGTACCAGATGGTACAATGCTGCTTAAAGAAGAAATAGAGGCACAAAGGGAATTTGAAGAGCCAAAGAGGGAAGAAGTAAAGACAGTGAGAGTGATAGAGGAATTAGATAGCTTTCTTCCACAAGTCCATATTCTCTCAAATGGAGATTACTCTGTGCTTTTAACAGATAGAGGTACTGGTTACAGCAAAAAAGAAGGAACAAATATAACAAGGTGGAAAAATAGCCTGGATGAGATTCACGGAACATTTATATTTGTGCAGAATACAAACTCAAACACTACTTGGTCAACAACGTATGCTCCATTTTATGCAAAAGATGAAAAGTACAAAGTAGTATTTAAGCAAGACATGGCCAAGTTTATAAAAAAGGTTGGTAATATTGATACTGAGACAGAGGTGATTGTTTCTCCTGAGGATAATGTGGAGATAAGGCGTGTCACATTGAAAAATCATAGTAGTCATTCAAGGACACTGGAGGTGACAAGCTATTTTGAACCAGTTTTAAGCGATATTAATGCTGATATAGCCCATCCGGCTTTTAATAAGTTGTTTATAAAAACAGAGATTTTGTTTGACAGTGATATGATAGTTGCCAACAGAAGACCTAGAGATTTAGGAAAATCATCTCTGTGGGCTGCTCACGCTGTTTCTGTTGAAGGCGGTGATACAATAGGTGATACACAGTTTGAGACAGACAGAACAAAGTTTATAGGTAGAGGCAGGACTCTTAGGAATCCCAGAGCTCTTGAAGCAGACAGACCATTATCGAATTCAGACGGTCCTGTCCTTGATCCTGTCATGTCTTTGAGAAAAAGAATAAAATTGGAACCAAATCAGACGGCTAGAGTAATTTTCATTACTGCTGTGGCAGAATCGAAATCTGAGGTTGTAAAACTAGCAAACAAGTATAAAAATGCCGGAGCTACCGAAAGGGCATTTGAAATGTCAGTATCCCGCGGTAAAGTGGAGTTAGACTATCTCAACTTAAAGTCAGACGAGTTAGGTCTTTTTCAGCAGATGCTGCCGCACATAATATATTTAAGTCCTGTTAGGATGAAAAAGGTAGATTACTTATTGAAAAATAGAAAAGGCCAATCTGGACTGTGGGCGTACGGTATATCCGGTGATATTCCAATAGTGCTTTTAGAAATCAGCAAAAAAGAGGAGATACCAATATTGAAGCAACTGCTGAAGGCTCATGAGTATTGGAGGATGAAAGGATTATATGTAGATTTGGTGATTTTAAATAATGATAAAGGCGGTTACATTGATGCATTAGGCGACAAGATTAAGGATGTAATAAGCGGCAGTTTTGCATACAACATAATAGGAGAATATGGTGGTGTATTTCTGCTTAATAAAAGCAATTTAAAAGATGAAGATTACATTTTATTAAATACTGTTGCAAGGCTTTCGCTTACCGCTGACATGCCTATTGAGAAGCAGCTTGAATATGATGCTGGTGAAAAAGATAGTAAATCCAAATTGCTTGATATAAAAATTGCAGAAAAAAATTACCCTGTTCCGCTGCCAGAAAATATACCACTGTATTACAGCAATGGATATGGTGGGTTTTCTATTGATGGACATAAATACGTGATAGATTTGGATGGTGACAAGGAGACGCCTATGCCGTGGATAAACGTAATTTCAAACTACAAATTTGGCTTTCAAGTTTCTGAGTCAGGCAGTGGCTACACCTGGTCAGAGAACAGTAGAGAATACAAGATTACACCATGGTCAAACGATCCTGTTTTAGATGAAAGCGGGGAAATCTTATACATCAGGGATGATTTAACAGGTGCATTTTGGACGATTACAGCCAAACCCATAAGAGATGGTGGACAGTATATTGCAGAGCATGGATTTGGACATACATTGTTTAAACATGTTTGCTCAGGAATAAGCCATGAAATGTTAGAGTTTGTACCAATGAATGATACTGTGAAAATATCGCTTGTAAAACTTAAAAATATTAGCGGCGAAAAAAGGATGTTAAGTCTATACTATTATGTAAAACCTGTATTGGGTGTCTTTGAAAATTTAACGTCGCCTTATATAGTGACGGAAATGAACAAAGACATGAATGCACTGCTTATAAAAAACGTGTTTAATGAAGATTTCCCTGACAGAATATCTTTTGTAAGTGCGTCTTATAAAATACAATCATATACGGGAGATATGTCGGAATTTCTGGGACCTGATTTTGACACCAAGCGACCAGAATCATTAAAAAGAGAATCTCTATCGAATAATGTTGGAGTTGGGTTTAGTCCATGTGCTGCAATACAAATTAATGTCGATTTAGAGGAAAATGAGGAAAAAGAGCTGGTATTTTTGCTGGGAACAGGCATGTCGACAGATGAGGTCAATCGCATAATAAATTATTACAAAAATCTGGATAATGTGAAAGAAGCTTTGAGTTATGTGGATACGTTTTGGAACAATTTTGTTGGAACCATACAGGTAAGCACGCCGGATAAGTCTATGGACCTGCTTTTAAATGGATGGCTCCTTTATCAGACCATATCCTGCAGAGTATGGGCAAGATCTGCATTTTATCAGGCAGGCGGCGCATATGGTTTTAGAGATCAGCTACAGGATACTATGAATGTAGTATATGTGGCACCGGAACTTACGAGGGCTCAAATATTAAATGCCTGTGCACATCAATTCAAAGAAGGAGATGTTCTCCATTGGTGGCATCCGGGTACAGATAGAGGCATAAGGACAAAATATTCAGACGATCTTCTCTGGTTGCCTTATGCTGTAGCGGATTACGTAAGCGTGACAGGTGACACGGAAATACTAAATGTTAAAATGCCTTTTTTGGACGAAGAACTGCTAAAGGATGAAGAAGACGAAAGGTATGGCAAACCAGTAGTATCAGATGAAGTTGCGACAGTTTATGAGCATTGTATAAGAGCCATAGAACATTCATTGAAATTTGGCCAGCATGGAATACCACTGATGGGTTCTGGCGACTGGAATGATGGAATGAATATGGTGGGCAACAAAGGAAAAGGTGAGAGCATATGGCTTGGGTGGTTTATGTATGTTACACTTAAAAAGTTTATACAAGTTTGTATTGAAAATAACGACTACGAGAGGGTTGAAAAATACAAAAAGGTTGCCGATGACATAATCAAATCAATTGAAGAAAATGGATGGGACGGAAGCTGGTATAGAAGGGCATACTTTGACAGCGGAATTCCGCTTGGTTCTAGTCAAAATAATGAATGCAAAATAGATTCAATAGCACAATCTTGGGCAGCAATATCTGGTGCAGCCAAATGGGAGAGGGTAAAAGAAGCGCTTGATGCACTGGAAAATTACTTGATAGATTATGACAATGCCATTATAAAGCTTCTGTCTCCACCTTTTGACAAAGGTGATCTAAACCCCGGCTACATTAAAGGATATGTGCCTGGTGTGAGAGAAAATGGAGGTCAGTATACACATGCAGCAATATGGGCTATAATGGCATATGCTGTAGTTGGCGATGGGGATAAAGCGTATAGGCTTTATTCCATGATAAATCCAATAAATCATTCCAGGACGCCTATTGAAAACTCCAAGTATAAAGTTGAGCCTTATGTCATGGCTGCCGATGTCTACGCAGTAGAACCAAACATAGGTAGAGGTGGTTGGACATGGTACACTGGTTCTTCTGGATGGATGTACAGAGTGGGAATTGAACACATCTTAGGATTTAAAAAAGAAAAAGATATGGTTGTTATAGATCCATGTGTGCCAAAGGATTGGACGAAATACAAAATAGAATATATATACAAAAATAATACTAAATATATAATACAGATAGAAAATCCCGAAAGAGTAAACAAGGGTGTACAGGAGATCAATGTTGATGGAAAGATAATGAATGATAATAAAATTGCTCTCAAGGATGACGGACAAACACATCACGTATCTGTGACGATGGGAACGAAAATATCAGTTAAAGCATAAAAATCAGCGGATGAAGTATATTCATCTGCTGATTTTTCTTATAGCATTTGATTAAAATAATTTTATTGACTTTTTGTAATATGTGTTATATTATAAATATAACACATATTACACGTGAGGTGAAGTTTAATATTGCTATTAAGAATAGAATTTGAATCAGATATACCTATATATATGCAAATAAAAAATCAGATAATAGAAGGGATAGCATTGGGCATGCTTAAAGAAGGTGATGAATTACCTTCTATACGACAGTTGGCAAGTGATTTTGGAATAAATCTTCACACGGTAAAAAAAGCATATGACATTTTGAAAGATGAAGGATTTTTAAGTGTTCACAGGAGAAAGGGCTATGTTGTAACTAAAAATGCTTCTGCCGATGACAATTTTATTGAAGAATTGAAAAAGAATCTTCAACCTATATTGGCGAATGCATACTCAAGAGGGATGGCGGAGGATGAAATATTAAAGATATGTAAAGAAATATTAGAACAGTTTAAAAATGGAATGTAGGAGGTTTACAGAAATGAATATGCTATATTATGTTAATCTTTTAATGCCATATTTCATATTAATTGTAATAGGAGTCATTACGCCATTCATTACTCGTAAAACTATTGTATTTGGTGTGCATGTTCCTAAGGATTTTTTAAATGATAAAGAGCTTCAGGAGATTAAAACTTTGTATATAATAAATTTTTTGACTGTAAGCTTAGTATTTATGATTCTTGTAGTCATAAGGATGAAAAATATAAATTTTGCTGTTGGTGGTATTTTTATTGAAGTAATCATAATGCTTGCAATGTATATGAAAGCTCACTATGAAGTATCTGCTTTGAAATCTAAAAAAGAGTGGAGTAAAGGGAAAAAAGAAATTGCGGTTGTGGATATGGACTTTAGGAAAGAAAAGATAGTTGTATCGCCTTTATGGTTTTTATTGTCAATAGCAATAATTATTTTAACTGTGGCTGTAGGAGTTTATATGTATCCCAATATACCACAAATGATACCTATGCATTTTAATTTCCGTGGCGAAGCTGATTCATTTGCAAAGAAGTCGATTATGTCGGTATTTTCAATCAGCATTGTACAACTGATTATGACGATTTTGATGTTTGTTTCATATAAAATGATAGAATTAGCAAAACAGCAGATAGATCCATCAGACCCAGAATTATCGAAAGAAAGAAATCTTAAGTTTAGAAGAATATGGTCTGGTTTTATTGTTTTTGCTTCTACCTTAATAAATGCCATTTTAATGGGTACAGCGTTTATTGTTTATGGAGTAATAAAAGACTGGCAAAGCAAAATAGCTGTTTTTTCTATATTGCCTGGGTTAATCATAACAATTGCTGCAATAGTTATATCTGTAATGACTGGTCAAGGAGGTGAAAGGATCAAAATAGATAGAGAAAATGATAAGATGAGTTCGGTGGATAGAGATGATGATAGATATTGGAAAGGAGGCTTAATTTATTATAACCCGGATGATCCGGCATTATTTGTTGAGAAGAGATTTGGCGTAGGCTGGACTGTCAATTTTGCAAGGCCGTCTATATGGGTCGGTATAATAGTTCTGATATTGATAATCGTGTCAATAAGTATGATAAACGTAAATGTGATGAAATAAAATTGTGAGGGAGAAATTTATTATGGTTAATGATTTAAAAGTAGCTTTCATTATTATTTCAATAATCTTCTCGATCTTGATTCCTGTCTTTGCTGTTGCTTACTCATATAAAAAGTTTAAAATTTCATTTAAGGCTTTGTTTACAGGTGCTTTGATTTTTATTGTATTTGCTTTGATTTTAGAATCAACACTTCACTCTTTTATATTCAAATATACTGCCATAACACATCATCCTTATGCGTATGCATTTTATGGTGCATGTGCTGCTGCTATATTTGAGGAATTTGGAAGGTTAATAGGTTTTAAGATTATACTTAAGAAGTATCGAAATTGGAAAGATGGTTTAAGTTATGGATTAGGACATGGCGGGGCAGAGGCTATCATTATCGGTGGAATTAGCAATATCAATAATTTGATATATTCACTCATGATAAATTCTGGTTCACTTGAAGCACTAAAAGCAAAATTACCGGTTGGAACAGTTGATCAAATAAAGAATGCAATAATTAATACGCCTTCATACATGTTTTTAATTAGCGGTTTTGAAAGATTGTTTGCTTTTACACTGCAAATAGCACTTTCGATTTTAGTTCTTTATAGCGTAAAAAGTGGCAGATATAAGTATTTTATATATGCACTGTTATTGCATTTTATAACGGATATATTCGCTGCATTATATCAAGCGAAAGTTCTTAAAAGTATTTTTGCTGTAGAGATTATTGTTTTTGTGATAGCTGTATTTTCATTTGTGTTTATTGTCAAATCAAAAAAGATGGCAGAGAAAATTTTATAGAAAAATTAATACTTTATTTACAATTTGTTCCATATGAAACAATTAATAGCTTCTGTCAGATGCAATTTTGATTAAAGTACTTGACACATGGACAAAAATAAATTATTATGTAAATAACAAGTCATTACTTTATCACTCTACAAAGATAAAGTAATTTAGATGGTTAGCGAGGTGCTTTGATGAAAAATTTACCTGATGGAGTACAGGATTTTTTGCCTGAGGAATTAAGATTTAAGCATAGCATAGAAAATATATTGAGAAGGACATTTGAATCGTCTGGATATGAAGAAATAATGCCTCCCACATTTGAATACATGGAAAATTTCAGTAATACTTCAGGCATTTTTTTTGACGAAAATAATCTTTATAGATTTTTCGATAAGAAAGGTGATCTTCTTGCATTAAGACCCGATGTTACAACACAAGTTGCAAGAATAGCAGCTACAAAGTACAATGAATATCCTCTTAAATTTTGTTACATCGCAAATGTATACAGATATGACAATCCACAAGTTGGCAGGATGAGGGAGTACACGCAAGCAGGAATAGAGCTTATTGGGAAAAATCATGAGTATTCCGATGCGGAATGTATATCTGTCGCGGTAGAAGCGCTGAAAAACATAGGTATAAAAGATTTTAAAGTTGACATAGGTCAGGCAGAGTTCTTTAAGTCATTGCTGGATGAATTAGGATTAGCTTGGAATGAAGAACAGGTTTTAAAAGAATTATTAGAGCAGAAAAATCAATCGGAGATAGAGTATTTTCTCAAAAACAACAAAATAACGGGCCGTAATTATGAATTAATAGTTAATCTGCCTCTGTTTTTTGGAGATATAGAGATAATAAAAAAGGCAAAAGATGTATATAAATTTGAAAAAGCTAATAAGACCTTAAATTATTTAGAAAGAGTCTATGATATTTTGAAAGACTTTGGAATGGACAAATATATAACATTTGATTTGGGCATGGTTCAAAGCATCGATTATTATACAGGACTTATATTTAGAGTATTTGTAAAAGATTTGGGATACGCAATTTGCGCAGGAGGTAGATACGATAATTTGCTTAAAAATTATGGAAAAGATTTGCCTGCAACTGGTTTTGCTATCAGTGTAGAGAGAGCTATGCTGGCAGTGCAAAATCAAAGCGAAAAATTCACTAGGAAGCCAAAAAGTGTAGCGATACTTTGTAATGATAGTAGCAGAAAAGAAGCCTACCATATAGCATTGAAATTGAGAAATGAAGGGAAGATAGCAGAGCTTGTAATCAAAGATAACGAAGATTATCTAAAGAAGAAAAGATTTGATGAGATTATTAAGGTAGGTGTACTTGATGGATAGTATAACAGTTGCGCTGCCGAAAGGAAGAATGGCAGATAAATCTTTCGAAATTTTTGCGACATGTGGTATATCGGACAATATTCAAAATGAAATGTCGCGAAAGCTTTTTATATGTGATTTTGAGAGAAATTTAAAGTTTATCCTTGTTAAACCTACAGATGTGCCGACATATGTTGAACATGGAGCAGCTGATATAGGCGTTTGCGGAAAAGATGTGCTTTTAGAGCTTAAAAGGGATTGCTATGAAGTGCTTGATTTAGGATTTGGAAAGTGCAAAATGGTCGTTGCTGGTCCCACCAATAAGAAGAATACTTTTTTAAGCAACAAAAGAGTTGCAACGAAATTTCCTTCAATAGCTGAAGAATTCTATAAGAAAAAAGGCGAAAATGTAGAAATCATTAAACTAAATGGCTCTGTCGAACTAGCTCCATTGGTAGGGTTATCTGAAGTAATTGTGGACATTGTAGAAACGGGTACAACACTAAGAGAGAATGGTCTTACTGTATATGAAGAAATATTTTCATCAAGTGCAAGGCTTATTGTGAATAAAGCCAGCATGAAGACAAAAAGCGATAGAATAAAAGAGATAATATATAAATTGAAACAAGCTACAGAAAGAAGCTAGATAAAAAGGCGTTAAAGAGTACAGGAGTATATGGAATTATATGTTTGAAGGGATTGATGCTAGATGATAAAAATCTACGATTTTAGCAATTCGATTGATAATACAGTCATTAAAAATTTGACAAATAGATCAAAGCTTGAGAATAAAGATGTAGAGGCGACTGTGTCTGAAATAATTTATAATGTTAAAATGGATGGAGACAGAGCTTTGTTTGATTATACATTAAAATACGACGGTGTAAAATTAGATGATAAAAACATAATGGTTGAAAAAAGAGAGATAGACGATGCTTACAGCAAAGTCGATAAGGAATTTATAAGTTCTTTAAGGAAAGCAATAAAAAATATTACAGAATATCATGAAAATCAAAGGCAAAAGACCTGGATGGATTTTAAAGGTGGTATAATATACGGTCAAAAGATAAGGCCGCTAGAAAAAGTAGGCATATATGTGCCTGGTGGTACTGCTTCATATCCTTCATCTGTTTTGATGAATAGCATTCCTGCAAAAGTGGCAGGTGTTGATGAGATAGTAATGGTTACGCCTGTGAAAGGTGGATTAAATCCATTTGTATTAGTGGCAGCTAATGAAGTTGGAATTGAAAAAATCTACAAGATAGGTGGTGCACAGGCAATTGCAGCATTGGCATTCGGTACTGAATTACTGCCTAAAGTAGATAAAATAGTTGGACCGGGAAATATATTTGTTGCAATGGCTAAAAGAGCTGTATATGGGTATGTAGATATTGACATGGTGGCAGGACCCAGCGAGGTTCTTATTGTAGCTGATGAAAGTGCAAATCCGTGTCATTTAGCAGCAGATCTATTGTCGCAAGCTGAACATGATGCTATGGCGTCTGCTGTTCTTGTTACTACTTCAAAGAGTATAGCAGAGAGTGTAAGAGAGGAAATAGATAGACAAATTCAATATCTTGATAGAAAAAATATAATCAATAAATCGATAAATGATTATGGAGCAATAATCATTGTTAATAATCTGGAAGATGCTTTAAATATTGCAAATGAGATAGCACCTGAGCATCTTGAACTTGCTGTAGATAATCCTTTTGAGATGATTGGAATGGTAAAAAACGCAGGGTCTGTCTTTTTAGGAGATAATTCACCGGAACCTCTTGGAGACTATATTGCAGGGCCAAATCATGTGCTGCCTACCAGCGGTACATCAAGGTTTTTTTCACCTCTGTCTGTGGATGATTTCGTAAAGAAGATGAGTATTCTGTATTATGATGAGAAGTCATTAAAAAATGTATCAGATGATATTGTGAGATTGGCAGAAGCGGAAGGGCTTACTGCACATGCCAATTCTATAAAAGTGAGGTTTAAAAAATGATCTATGATTTGCTGAGAGATGAGATAAAGGGTTTTAAAAATTATGAAGTTGCAAATATGGAATGCAAATATAAAATGGATGCCAATGAAGTTCCATTTGGACTTCCTGAATCGACGTTGGAAAACCTTCAAGAAATAGTGAAAAGCGCAAATGTCAATAGATATCCAGACCCTGTAAGCATAAAATTAAGAGATAAATTAGCAGAAAAATGCAGCGCATCAAAAGACAATATCTTAGTTGGAAACGGATCTGATGAAATTATACACGTTATAATGAATGCATTTGTTTCTTCAGATGATTTTGTCGTATATCCAGTGCCTTCTTTCAGTATGTATCAAGTATATTCAGAGATTGCAGGTGCAAATAAAGTAGAAATAAGTTTAGACGAAAATTATCGCTATGATGTAGGCAAATTCATAAAAGCAATTAAAGAATATACACCAAAATTAGTAATTTTATGCAATCCTAATAATCCGACAGGTACTACAATTAGTAGGAATGATATAATTAAGATACTGGAAGCAAACAAAGGCATTACAGTTATTGATGAGGCATACTATGAGTTTTATGGAGAAACTGTAATTGATTTAATTAATAAATATAAGAATATGATAGTTTTAAGGACACTTTCTAAAGCATACGGTCTTGCTGGACTGAGAGTGGGGTATGCTGTTTCAAATCCTGAGATGATAGGATGCCTTAACATGGTGAAATCCCCGTATAACGTAAATAGCATTTCACAAGCGATTGCATTAAGCGTATTGGAAGCAGATACTGTTAAAGATAGAGTTGAGTATATCAAAAATGAGAGAATGTTTTTGATGGATGGGTTAAGCGAAATAGATGGCTTGAAAGTATACAATTCCCAGGCTAACTTTTTACTCTTAAAGTTTGATAATGCTGATTATGTGTATAATAAGCTTTTAGAAAAAGGCATACTTGTAAGAAATTTTCCAGGTAATAATAAGCTGGATGATACTCTGCGGGTAACTATTGGTACAAGAGAAGCGAACATTTACTTGATAAAATGTCTTAAGGAGATATTATCATGAGAGAAGCAGAAGTCAATAGAAAGACGATGGAGACAGAAATATACGTAAAGATTAACATCGATGGAACTGGTAAATCTGATATTAATACGGGAATAGGATTTTTAGATCATATGTTAAATTTGTTTTCAAAGCATGGGCTTTTTGATCTGCAGGTAGAAGCGAAAGGAGATTTATATGTAGACTCACACCATACGGTGGAAGACATAGGGATAACATTAGGACAGGCATTTTTAAAGGCTCTTGGTGATAAAAAATCCATTAAGCGTTACGGACTTTCGTATATTCCAATGGATGAGGCCCTTATAAGGACAGTTGTGGACATAAGCGGAAGGCCATACTTGTATTATAATTTGAAGCTTAAAATGCAATCTTTGGGAAATTTTGAGACAGAGACAGTTGAAGATTTCTTTAGGGCATTTGCATATAATTCTTTAATAACTCTTCATATAGAGCAGCTTCATGGCAGGAATACACATCATATAATAGAAGGAGCCTTTAAAGCTCTTGGTTGCAGCTTAGATGAAGCAACTAAAATCGACGATAGGATTGAAGGTGTACCTTCTACAAAAGGCGTATTATGATTTAAGAGGTGATGTAATTTTGATAGGCATTATAGATTACGGAATGGGCAACTTAAGGAGTGTTGAAAAGGCATTTCAGTATATAGGACGTGAAGCGAAAATCATCGATGAAGTAAAAATGATAAGAGATGCTGATGCACTCGTACTGCCAGGAGTAGGGGCTTTTCCAGATGCAATGGAATTATTAAATGAAAAAGGGTTTACAAGTGCAATTAGAGAAGAAGCTGAGAAAGGGAAGATAATCTTAGGTATATGTCTTGGCATGCAGCTTTTGTTTGACAAAAGCTATGAAGTAAAAGAAGTAGACGGTTTGCACCTTTTAAAAGGAGAAATCAAAGAGATTAAGACTGATTTGAAAATTCCCCATATAGGATGGAATTCTCTTGTGATAAAGAAAGATAATCACCTTTTAAATGGTATAAAAGATGGTGACAATGTCTATTTTGTTCACTCCTATTACCTAACAAATGGGGATGAAGAAAATATTTGTGCCACAACGGAATATGGAATAGAAATACCTGCGGTTGTGTGCAAAGACAATATATTTTCATGCCAATTTCATCCAGAAAAAAGCGGTTATGTGGGACTTCGAATATTGAAAAATTTTGCCGAACTGATTTGATTTTATAATTATTGTGGAGGGATTTGATGATAGTAATACCTGCTATAGATATAATTGATGGAAAATGTGTAAGGCTTACAATGGGAGCTTATGAAACAAGCACAGTCTATTATCAAAATCCAGAAGATGCGTCTAAGGTCTGGAATGATTATGGAGCTAAAAGAATTCATGTAGTTGATTTAGACGGTGCCAAAGAAGGGCGACTTATAAATTCAAAATCTATAGAAAACATAAGAAGGTCTTTTTCAGGAGAAATTGAAGTTGGCGGTGGAATAAGGAATATTGAAACAGCTAAACATCTATTTGATTTAGGCATAGATTATATAATTTTAGGCAGTATAGCTGTATACGACAGAAACCTTGTCAAGGAGCTTGTCTTAAAATATGGAGATAAGATAATTGTGGGAATTGATGCAAAGGATGGATATGTTGCTACGAAAGGCTGGCTTAGTAGAAGCAATATAAAGGATGATGTGCTTGCATCAGATATGAAAGAAATAGGCATTGGTACGGTTATATATACTGATATTAGGAAAGACGGGATGATGGAAGGTCCCAATTTCGATTCCATTAAAAAGATTATTGAAACTCCTATAAATGTTATTGCATCTGGTGGAATCACGACTTTAGAGGATATATTAAAGTTAAAAGAAATTGGGGCGTATGGCGCAATAATTGGAAAAGCTCTTTATGCAAACAAAATAAATCTAAAAGATGTGCTGGAGGTTTTATAATGCTATCGAAGAGAATTATACCGTGTCTCGACGTCAAAGATGGAAGAGTTGTAAAGGGCATAAACTTTGTAAATCTCAGAGATGCTGGTGATCCTGTAGATGTGGCAGAGGAATACAACAGGGCAGGTGCTGATGAGATAGTTTTTCTTGATATAACAGCATCGTATGAGAAAAGAGATATAATGATTGATGTTGTCAAAAGGACTTCAGAGAAGGTATTTATACCGCTAACAGTTGGGGGCGGTATACGTACAGTAGATGACTTTAGAAGGATATTGAGGGCTGGCGCTGATAAGATATCAATAAATTCTGAGGCAGTCAAAAATCCTGATTTAATTAAAGACGCGTCAAAAAAGTTTGGAAACCAATGTGTTGTGGTGGCGATAGATGCAAAGAAAAGAGATGATAATTCAGGTTTTGATGTTTATATAAATGGTGGGCGTGTTAACACAGGATACGATGTCTTGGAATGGGCGAAAAAGGTAGAGAGTTTGGGTGCAGGTGAGATTTTGCTTACAAGCATGGATGCCGATGGCACAAAAAACGGCTACGATATACAGTTGACACGTATGGTGGCCGAGGAGGTAAATATACCAGTGATAGCATCTGGTGGTGCAGGAAGTAAGGAGCATTTTAAAGAAGTGTTTACAGAAGCAAAAGCAGATGCAGCATTGGCAGCATCACTATTTCACTATGGAGAGCTTAAGATAAGTGAACTTAAAAGTTATCTAAAAGAGAACAAAATACCCGTCAGAATGATATAAGTGAAAGGATTGTGTATATGAATATAGATGATTTAAAATTCGATGAAAAAGGTCTAATACCCGCTATAGTACAAGATTATGAGACTAAAGAAGTCCTTATGATGGCGTATATGAACAGAGAAAGCCTAGAAAAGAGCTTGGAAAGCAAGGAGACGTATTTCTTCTCAAGAAGCAGACAAAGTCTGTGGCATAAAGGGGAAACATCAGGTAATTTGCAGCACATTAAAGCCATCAAGTACGACTGCGATGGTGATACGCTTCTTATAGAGGTAGAACCTGAAGGACCTGCATGTCATACTGGTAATAATAGCTGTTTTTATAGGGACATTTTAAATGATTGTGATGAAAATGGAAAAAAGGAGTCAATTCTTAGCAACCTCTACAGAAGAATAGAAGGCAGAAAAGAAAATCCAGTTGAAGGGTCTTATACAAATTATCTTTTTGAAAAGGGTTTGAATAAGATTTTAAAAAAGATTGGAGAAGAAAATGCTGAAATAATAATTGCTTCAAAAGAAGATAAAAAAGAAGAAATAGTTTATGAAATAGCTGATTATGTTTATCATCTGATGGTTTTAATGGTAGAAAAGGGAATAAGCCTTAATGACGTATATAAAGAAATTTCAAAAAGATACTATAAAACGGAAGAATTCAGGGAACAGCATAAAAAGCGAAAAGAGATAAAATAAAAGAGGCATTGCAAAACTAACCTAAATTAGCTTGCAATGTCTCCTTTTTCTGAAGTTTATACATATTCCACGGTATTTTATCTATCAATCTGTTTTTATATATTGAATCAGCACCCATAAATATATAATTTAGGTTTTGAGTATTCGGTATATTTATTTTTATCCATACTATATTTTTTTTAGATATTGGATTTGAAATTGGAATGTTATAGATGGAATTTTTTGCTTTTTTGTATTCGTAAAGCCTTCCTCCTACTAATCCAATATCTATTCTTTTTATACTGCCTTTGTAAAATAATCTCATATCCAAATGATATGTTACTTTTTTTGATATTGGCGCCAGAGATTGTATTCCTACATACAGCTCATTGTCTTTATAACAAAATGCGGCCAATTCTGTTATGTCGGCACTTCTATATATTTCCTGGTTTAAAATACCGCCGGCAGGTATCTTTATCAACATGTATGGCAGTCCTTGCTGCTTAAAATCAGGCAGTGTTTCAGTATTTTTTATCAGCAACACAGGCTTAGTTCCGAAAAGTTCATTTTGCCTTACAAATCCCATTAAAAATGGCTCCATGACTGCAATTTGTGATTTGTATTTTTTAATTGCAATTTCTTTCTTATGAATCTCGCTTGACGTCAACTTAAATATCTGCCAGTTTGTATTGCTATCTGCCATATCAACCGGAGGAAGCAGCGGTTTATTTGGTTCTAAAAGCCACGGAACGGGCCATTGAGGATGATGCACTAAAAACATGTGCTGTCTCACATTTAGGTTCATTGCAGTTATTGCATATCTTACAAAATTGCTGACAGCCCAATGGTCTGGGTGAATATCATCAGCTAGTGGATAGTATATATCTGTGGGATTAAAAGATTTTATGATTTCTTGTATGGAATTTTCTAAATTGATTCCTGTGTATGCAATACCGGGTTTATATGCGTTTTTGTATGGAGAATATGCTTTTTGAATACCGCCACTTACTCTAGGACGTGTATTATCCCAAAAGTCGCTCCATAGAAATCTTGTACTGCCATCAGCAAAGCCAAGGAAAATCACATCGCTTTTTGGTAGACCTAATTCAGCCATTGCAGCGATGCTTTCGTTTTGTCTTTGGGTGCCAAGTTTGTAAAAGTCTGCTGGCGTTGTGTTAACATGCCCTGTATATACTGCAGCAGCCTTTTTGTAGCTATCCCCGTTTGTTACAATTACTACTTTAACAGGAATATTTTGACTTACAGCTCTCTGAATGACGCCAGCCGTTCCCAAAGATTCATCGTCGGGGTGTGGTACGATCACAAGTATTCTCTGGCCGGGGTTATCAAATTCGGGTTCTGGTTTTTTTTCAATAAGGTTTGCAAAAGTTGTTTTTAAATTCATTACATATGATACCATTAACGCTAATATAATTATAAAAACTATAAAAAATTTCTTCCTTTTCATTGTTTTACCCCTCCAATTATGTCATAATTGTAGCATATATTTATTAATAATTTGTTACAAAATTGCGATTTGATGTGATAAATTTTTTGTAATGTATAACCATAAGCGTAAAATATTAATCAGGTAAAATTCATTATAGGAGGCAATAATATGTTTGTTGATTTTCACTGTGATACGCTTTATTTGATGGAAAAAGACGGAAGAGACATAACAAAGAAAAATGATAAAGGCCATATAGATTTGGTAAGGTTAAAAGAAGGAATGGTACATCTTCAGGTTTTTGCTACTTTTGTTGAACCAGAGTTTATGAGAAAAGATGCTGCAGCAAAAACATTAAAAATGATTGACAAACTTTATCAAACCATGGAAAAAACCAATAAAATAAAATTAATCTTAAATGGAAAAGACATTAATGAAGCTAAAGATAAAAACATATTAGGAGCACTGCTGTCAATAGAGGGTGGTGAAGCATTAGAAGGAGACTTATCACTTTTAAGGATGTTTTACAAACTTGGTGTAAGAGCCATGACACTCACGTGGAGTTTGAGAAATGATTTAGGGGATGGAATTTTAGGAAGCGATAATTACGGGCTTACAGCTTTTGGAAAAGATGTCGTAAAAGAAATGAATAGATTAGGCATGATTGTAGATGTATCTCATCTTAATGAAAGAGGATTTTGGGATGTGGTTGATATATGTGAAAAACCTCTAATTGCGTCACACTCAGACTGTAGAACACTTTGCAATCATCCAAGGAACTTAAGCGATGAGCAGGTAAAAGCAATAGCCGATAAAGGTGGTGTTATCGGCATAAATTTCTGCCCAAATTTTCTAAGAGATGATGGTAATGCATCAGTAGAGGATGTTTTGGATCATATAGAGCATATCGTCAGTTTGGTAGGCGTTGAACATGTGGGGTTTGGCTCAGATTTTGATGGCATAGAAAAAACACCTTTTGGTCTTGACGACGCATCATGTTTTCCTAAAATTTTAGATGGACTAAAGATAAGAGGCTTCAAGGATGATGAGATTGATTTAATATCACATGGTAATTTCGAAAGGTTGATAAAAGAAATCCTAAGGTAAATATTTTTTTAATAAAAAATAGCCCCTATAATTAATTGGGGCTTGCATATGTTAAAGGGGGAGTCATTGTTTTGACCAAGAATACATTATACATTTAATTCAAATAAAAATCAAGAGTATATTAAAAAATTATTTAAGATGTAAAATTTAGCTATTAAATAAATTTTTAGTATAATGAATTGGTTATAAATTTAAAACTTGTGTCAACTTTTATACATTTTTGTTGAAGAATTTGATTTCAATATTTATAATAAAAATATAGCACTTTATTGTAGTAGAGTAAAATAAAAAATTGGAGGTAAGGTAATGAATATCGATGTTATTAGAGAGACAGACCCTGAAATAGCCGATGCTATCGTAAAGGAGATAGGAAGGCAGAAAAATAAAATTGAATTGATTGCATCGGAGAATTTTGTGAGTCCGGCAGTTATGGAAGCAATGGGTTCACCGCTTACAAATAAGTATGCTGAAGGTTATCCCGGCAAGCGATATTATGGTGGCTGTGAATTTGTAGATGTAGTTGAAGATTTGGCGAGAGAAAGATTGAAAAAACTGTTTGGTGCAGAACATGCCAACGTGCAGCCTCATTCAGGTGCTCAGGCAAACATGGCGGCGTATTTTGCATTGATAAAACCGGGAGATACGATATTAGGCATGAATTTGGCGCATGGTGGCCATTTGACACACGGCAGCAAAGTAAACTTTTCTGGTAAGCTTTATAATATAATACCTTATGGAGTGAAAGAAGATACTGGCTTTATAGACTACGATGAGCTTGAGAGGCTTGCTAAAGAGTACAGGCCAAAGCTTATCGTTGCTGGTGCAAGTGCATATCCAAGGATAATAGATTTTAAAAAGTTTAAAGAAATTGCAGATTCTGTAGGAGCATATCTCATGGTGGATATGGCTCATATAGCTGGGCTTGTTGCGGCAGGTCTTCATCCAAATCCTGTTGAATATTCAGATGTTGTCACATCCACTACACATAAGACATTGCGGGGGCCAAGAGGCGGAATAATACTGTCGAAAGAAGTTCACGCAAAGGCGATTGACAAATCAGTTTTCCCTGGTGTACAGGGAGGACCGTTGATGCATGTCATTGCTGCGAAAGCTGTATGCTTTAATGAAGCATTGAAACCTGAGTTTAAAGAATATCAAAAGAGAATAGTAAAGAATGCCAAGGCATTGGCAGAAGGTTTGTTGGATAGAAATGTAAATTTAGTCTCAGGCGGCACAGACAATCATTTGATGCTTCTTGACCTAAGAGGTACAGGTGTTACTGGTAAAGACTTGGAAAGGCGCCTTGATTACGTCGGCATAACAGCCAATAAAAATGCCATACCAAATGATCCATTAGGTCCTAATGTTACATCGGGTTTAAGGCTTGGTACTCCTGCAGTTACAACGCGAGGTATGAACGAAAATGATATGGATGAAATTGCTGATATAATATATAATGTATTAAAAGATGAAAATTATGTTGACACTGCTAAAAGCAGAGTAAAGAAGTTACTTGATAAATATCCTCTTTATGAATAAGCCTGCATTTGTAGGCTTTTTTTGTTATTGTTGTTTTTGAGGCTTTTTTATAAATGATAGTATTAATACTATTAGAGGAATAATTATCTGAAGAGGGACGTGTATATACACTGTAGTCAATTTAAGCCCTATCAAAATGTGAAGAGGATATGAATCGGCTATCAATATAGATAAGGCGTATATAATAGTGCCTACAGGTATAAGCAAAAATTTATATTCTTTTAAATTAAATATAGATTGTATTGTTTTTATTGCAGCATATGCAAAGACCGTGATTTTTATAACTCCACCTATTACAATTTCTACAGCATAGAAAGGATCAAGATTTCTAAATGATCCAAATTTCATGGATAAAACCAGTTGGTAAAAAGGAAAGTTTGCCCGTGTTGTTTCTGCAACTCCAAGTGCCGATAATATTTCCACTGTATTTATTGTAAGCCAAAGTCCTGTAGTAGCAACCAGAGCCATACAATATTTGCTTAGATCCTTTTTTAAATGGAGATCTGGAAAAATCATCATAAAAGTGATGAGTTCGCCGAATGGAAATGTGAGTATATGAGGAAATGCTGCTTTGATAACGGGCAGAAATCCGTTTCCAAATATAGGCAATAATTTATTAACGCTTATACCATTTATGGTAAATATACCTAAAAATTGTATAACAGCAAGAAATACAAAAACTGGCAGCATCATATGAGCAGATTTTATTGTAACGCTAATGTCAAACATGAGATAATACAGCACTACAATTAATATGGCTATTGAAATAGCAGATATAGGTGTCTGCCTGTAAATAGTACTAATGTTCAGTTCATCAAAGTCCCTTGTGACGCGGGCAGCAATATATAAAAAGTATATAGCGTAGATTGCTGAAAGTGCTTTACCTACAATTTTTCCAAATACTCCTTCCAATATTTGTGGAAGGTTTGCATTGTACTTTTTAAATAAAGTCAAATACATGTATACAAGTGGAAATGCAGCCAATGTTGCAATTATCATGGCTATCCATGCATCTTGTTTTGCTGATATACCTAATACGAACAATATTGCACTCCCTAATTCAAACACTAACATAGCAGAAAAAAGTTCTGTGTATGTTATTTTCTTCATTTGTTTCACATCCTGGCTTACAATTCTTATTATTATATTATGGAGATTTTAATATTTTAATCATTTAGCATCACTTCCTATCAATATTTCAATGAATGAAAATAAATATTTCATTATGGGAAGCACTAAGATTGTTGAAATGATATTAAAAAACATATGACCGTTTGCAATTTGGCGCGAGATATTATTTGGAGTCATATATTTCAAAATAGCATAGTAGTAGTGTGTTAAAGAGAGAAAAATTATTGTCCCTATGATGTTAAAAAATATGTTGAAAATGGCGATTTTTTTACCCTCTCTATTTGTTGCCAAGCTCATTAAAAAGGCTTCTGAGCACGTACCTATATTAAGACCATATATTATGAAAATGGCATTGTAAACAGGTAATATCTTGGCTGTTGCCAGAGCCTGCAGCATGGCAATGCAGAAAGTGCTTGACTGCATTATAAGCGCCATAACTATTCCGATGAAAATGCCGTAAACGGGATTTTCAGTAATCGAAATATATTTATTTATCTCAGAAAAATTCCTTAACGGAGTTACAGCCATGTCTATTATTTTTAATCCTGCGAAGATAATGCCGAGACCTAAAAGTATATTGCCTATAAATTTAAGCAGCTTCTTCTTTTGAAATCGCAAAATTGAACCGAAAAAAATTGCATAAGGTATCAGACTATAAAGGTCAAAAGCGTAAAGCTGGACGGCAACGGTTGTACCGATATTTGCTCCCATTATTATACCTGCTGCGGTGTACAAATTTAAAAGACCTGCGTCTGCCATGCTTACAGCAACTATTGTAGTCATGCTGCTACTTTGCATTATTATAGACAATATAAATCCTATAAATATCGATAGATAGATATTTCTTGTATATTTATCAATTAATATTTTGACTCTTTCTTTTGAAATAATCTTAAGCGATGTTGTCAATAATACTAATCCCAATATAAAAATTCCAATGCCTAAAGATACGAAAATGATTATATTAAACATGTTAACCTCCTATGCTTTTTTAATACATATTTATTTTGATTTAGAAATATTACTACTGAATCTGACATTGTATAAAATGATTTTTTTTCTGGATACTAATTAATAGTTGAATATTCATAGAAGGTGATGTTATGAAAGCGATAATAATGGCTGGTGGTGAAGGAAGCAGGTTAAGACCGCTTACATGCAGTATACCGAAGCCTATGGTTCCTATAGCTGGAAAGCCGGCTATTTGGCATATTATAAATCATATAGGAAGATACGGTATAAATGATTTAGGCGTTACGCTTTTTTATTTGCCTGATAAGATAAAAAACTATTTGTGTGAACAGTATGGTGATAAAATAAAATACTATGTTGAAGATAAACCACTTGGAACAGCAGGTAGTGTAAAGAATGCTGCTGATTTTCTTGATGATACATTTGTCGTAATAAGTGGTGACGTCATAACGGATATAGATTTAAGAAAAGCACATGACTTCCATAAAAATTCTGGCTCCAAGGTTACGCTGGTGCTGACGAGAGTCAATATACCACTGGAATACGGTGTTGTGATAACAGATGAAAATGGCAGGATTGTAAAGTTTCTTGAAAAGCCTTCGTGGGGAGAAGTATTTAGCGATACTGTAAATACTGGTATCTATATCATTGAACCTGAAATTTTAGATTTGATTCCTGAAGACAAGCAATTTGATTTCAGCAAAGATTTATTTCCGATGCTTCTTGAGAAGAAAATTCCTATGTATGGTTTTGTAAGCGATAACTATTGGTGCGATATAGGTAGTGGCGTACAATATCTAAAGAGCCATCTTGATCTTTTGAGGGGATATGTCGATCTGGGGTTTAAAGAAAAAGTTAATAAAGATGGTATTATCTACAGCAAAAATGTAATTGTGTCAGAGAATGCAAAACTTGTGCCGCCTTTGATAATTGGCGATAATACTGTGATAGATGATAATGTCGTAATTGGTCCATATGCCATAATAGGAAATGGAAATTACATCGGCCATGGGACAACTTTAAAAAACAGTATACTATGGGACGATGTAAAAATTGGTGCAAATAACGAAATAAGAGGGACAATTTTTTGTAGTGGAGCAATAACAGAAAATAATGTTAGAACATTTGATAATTCCATAATAGGTGAAAAATCGAAACTGCAATCATTTAGCGAGGTTAAACCAAATACAAAAATATGGCCTAATAGAGTTATCACAACCGGCAATGTTGTTGAAAAAGATGTAGTGTGGGGCAGCAATGATGATACATCGCTATTTGGCGAAAGAGGAATAAAGGGAAATCTCTATGACAATCTAATGCCGGACAACCTGGTGAAAATTGGTGAAGTTATAGGAAATGTGTTTGAAGGAGACATATTGGTTGGGTGCGTTGATGAGGCTAAATCGAAATTAGCTTACGACCTTATAAAAGATGGTATTAAGGCATCCGGCAGGAAAGTATATGCAGCTTTCTCTACAATATTACCGGCCATGAGGTACTCTATTAAAAAGAATGGATATAAGGCAGGCGTCTTTATAAGAAACGTAGATAGAGATACAATAAATATAATTATAATGGATGAAAATGGATGCGATATAGATAAAAATATAGAAAAGAAGATTGCTAACAAATACAAAATCAATGATTACAAAATATCCCTTGTAATAAATGACGAAGTTCCAAAGGATGTAAATAAAGAATATGCTGAGTTTTTATCGTTGCACCGAGAATCATTCGGAAATCTAAACATAAAATATTTGAATCAAACAACAAAAAATATTTTGACTATACTAAATCAAAGATATGTTGAGGGCTCGGCAGCAGCAAATTACGACATTGGCATAAAAATCTCTGATGATGGAGAAAATGTAGAGCTGTACGATGACGAGGGGCACATGTTTGATGAGGATGAATTGAATTATTTAAGAATATTGATAGGCAAAGAAAACGGAAAAAATAAGTTTGTCATTCCTTTTAATAGCTCACAATTTTTAAATGAAGTATCAGAAGAGCTTAACATCGAAACAAAATTCAGCAAAATATCGCAGCCGGAAAAGATGAAAAAGATGTTTGAAATTGAAAAAGACAAAAATGATCGAAGCTCGCAATTTAATTTAAGCTTTGATGGAATAAATTTTACGCTTAAGCTGATTGAGTATTTAAACAAAAATAAGCTAAAACTGTCAGATATAAAAAAGTCCATACCCAAAAGAGTAAAATTAAACAAAGTAATAAATTGTGACTGGAAAGACAAAGGATTGATAATAAGAAAGTTCTACGAGAAAAAAGATGAAAAATCAATGTTTCTAGATGGAATAAGATTTAATTACGGTGATGCTTGGGTTTTATTAGTTCCAGATTCAGAGCTGCCTGCATGCAGAATATATTCTGAAGCTCCAACAAGAGAACAGGCAGAATCACTGTTAAATGAATATGCTGAGTACGTAAGCAAGATAATTGAGTTTAAAGGCAATTAATAAAAAATTAATCTACAAAACATTGCAGATAAATCTAAAAATTGATATAGTTAATATTGTGGAATAATCTGCAATGTTTTTTATTATACACATGAAATTGGTGATAATATGTCAAACAAGTACATTTCGGCTTCTGAAATAAATCAATATTTGTATTGCCCTTATCAGTGGTACTATGAGAAAAAGTACGGACATAAATATATAAATGAGTTGCGGGAGAAAAGTGGAGTGAAATCGGAGCTTAGCAATTTTAAAAAAGGTATAGAATATCATGAGAAATACTATAAAGATATTGTAAGGTTAAAATACAAGAAAATAGCTATAGCCATATTAATTATTGCGGCTTTGGTAGCTATTGGGATAGAGCTTTTAAAATGATAGTGTTAAATTTTATCTTTACGCTTTTAATACTTTATGTCATCTTGAAGGAGATTGCAGAAAAAAGACCGCCTTATAGAGAGATGAGAAGGGCAATAGGCTTTAAGAGGGGAAAATTGATATACATAGATAAGCAGGAAGAAGTAAAAAAGGACGGTGTTATGTACAGCAAGCTTTTAAAATCTTCAAAATATGGAATAAGCGGAAAACCGGACTACATTTATGATATAGGAAATGAACTAATTCCATTAGAGTTAAAAAGTTCTAAAGCCGAAGGACATTCACCATTTTTAAAAGATGTCATGCAATTGACAGCTTATTTTTTGATAATAGAAGAAGAATTCGGGAAAAAAGTAAGAAGAGGTCGAATCATCTATCAAAATACAATGTTTGAAGTGTATAATACGAAAGGGCTTAGAAGAGAACTGATTAAAGTTGTTAAAGAGATGAGGCTTTTAGAAGAAGAAAAGTTTTTCCCTGATGTAGAAGGCGATTTTCTAAAGTGCAGATTTTGCCCTTGCAGAGATACGGTATGTGAGATATACAAAGGAAGCAAAGTAAAAATCTGATAAGAATACAAAGGTTTTTATTGCAAAAAATACAGAGGAAGATATTTTTTGAAATGAGGATGGTAATATGCTAAAGAAGATAGGCATTTTATTTTTTATTTCAATACTTGTGTTTTCGACTGCATCTTGCAGTTTTATAAAGACGAAAAAGCCTTTAAACGATGAGAAAAAGTCTGTTCAAAAGCCTAATATTAATGTTAAACCCAGCAGTAATAATGTAAGTGAAGTTTCAAAAGATAAATCAACACAGAATAAAAATACAAATACGGCTGCTAATAACAGTACAGTAGATAATGATGTTTACAATTCTCAGATAAATACAGAAGGGCTTGATAATACGCTGTATGGCTGGGGTATGAGGGTATTGCCCGACCACAAGACGCCTGAAATTACCTCAAAAGCCATGAACCTCATAAAAAAGTATGATGGCATATTTACAGGTGATACTACAAAAAAGGATATATACCTGACATTTGATGAAGGATATGAAAACGGCTATACTCCAAAAATTCTTGATATATTGAAGGCAAATAATGTAAAGGCAGCTTTTTTTGTAACTGGACCGTATATTAAGGAGCATGGAGATCTAGTGAAGAGAATGGTAGCTGAAGGTCACATAGTGGGGAATCACACTGTAAACCATCCGAGCCTTCCAAAGATTTCCGATGAAAAAGTTAAAAGTGAAATAACTGGACTTGCTGAGATGTTTAAGAGCCTTACAGGAAAAGATATGCATTACTTCAGGCCGCCAATGGGAGAGTACAGTGAAAGAACATTGTATATAACAAAATCACTTGGTTATAAAACTGTATTTTGGAGTCTTGCTCTTGCTGACTGGCAGCCACTGCCTGGAGGTCCTGAGGAAAGTTACAACACGGTAATGAGTCGAATTCACCCGGGAGCTGTCATATTGTTGCATGCTGTTTCAAAAGATGATACGATGGCCCTCGACAGAATACTGAAAGATTTAAAAGCGCAGGGATATGTATTCAAGACGCTGGACGATTTAAGCAAATAAGTGGAGGGATTATTTTGAATCATATACTGGAAAGGAAGAATTTCTATATGATGGCCATTGCGTTCATTTTAAGCTTTGGCGCAATAGCCATCATAATGAAATTTTCAGGTTATCAAGGATTAAAAGATGTTATGAATATAAATCCAATATATATCGGAATCATGCTTCTTTTTGTTTTTTTGAGTTTATTAGTAGATACTTACAGAATTAGGGGTTTACTTTTGGCGCTTGGAGAGGATTTAAGTGTAGGTTATCTATTTAAATTCAATTTGGCGACTTTTTTCTTCAGCTATATAACACCATTTGGCTCAGGTGCACTGCCGATTACCATATATCTTTTGAATAAGAAAAAAATTCCACCAAATAAAAGTTTAATGATTTTTACAGCTAAGATTTTGTTTTCAGGAATTTTTTTTGGGACGATTCCACCGATACTGCTGATTTTCTTTAGAAAACAGTTAGAACTTACACATGCCTTATCGATATTTGCTATATTGGTTTCATTTATACTACTGATTTTATTGATAGGCCTTGTTTATATAATATTGAGACCGGCTTTTTTAATCTCTGTAGTAAATTTAATTGCTGGTATAAGATTTTTTTCAGGTGAAAGGTATAAGAAATTTTTTGAGAATACAAAAACTGAAATTATTGAATACAATCACAGGTTTAATGAACTTTTTATGGTAAGCTCTGGAGGCAAGCTTTTAATATCGCAGCTTTTATATGCTATGCTTTTTTGGACTTTGTTTTACAGCATCGCGCCAATTCTCATGATAGCTATGAACATAAAGTTCAACCTTTTAGCTGTCATATCAAGGCAAATTATATTTTACGACATTCTTGCTTATAATGTAATACCCAGTGGTGCAGGATTTGTTGAAGTTGGCTTTGCCAGCATATTTTCAAATATTGTACCACATCATTTGTTGGGAGTATTTATAGGTATATGGAGATTTTTCACATACTACGTATATTTGATTGCATCGGGAATTGGATTTTTCTTGATGATGAGAAAAGATATAGACAAACCGTTAAATGCTGAATGATTATTTTAAGCTATTGATTGCCTTAAAAATTCTTTTTCTTGACTTTATTCGAAAAATCGAATATAATTACTTGGGAAGGGTGATAACATGGTAACAATTGATTTGTATGACAAGACGGCTGAATACTTTAAAGCATTGTCACATCCGACAAGGATCAAGATAATTGAGCTTCTAAGCAGAAATGAGATGTGTGTCTGTGAGATGATGGCTGTTTTGAATCTTGATCAATCTCATATCTCAAGGCACTTAATGGTGTTAAGGGCAAATGGGATAGTAAAAGATTCAAGGGAAGGAACAAAGATTTATTATACTCTGACAAATAAGGACATCGTTAAAATAATAGAGGAAGTTAAAGGGATTTTAGTTGGGGAATAAGTTATATTTTATTCAATATATTCGCGAAACCGAATAAAAAAATATATTCTCTGATATATTTTTTAGAATTAGATTAGTTATATTTTTATCTATTTAATTTGAAAAACCGAATAAAGTAATAAAAGTAGCGACATGAAGGGGGGTGAAAGACATGGCTAAAAATTGGTATCCAATTATTGACCACGATAAATGCATACAGTGCTATCAGTGTGTTAATTTCTGCAAACACGATGTTTACACAATAGGTGATGATGGTTTTCCACTTGTAATAAATCCTGACAACTGCGTAGAATTTTGCAGAGGTTGCCAGAAGATATGCGATAACGATGCTATATCTTATTTTGGCGACAATAAGTAAGCTTAATTTATAATCTCGCTTAAGAATTTTAGAAAAAATTATAAATTTTTGGAAGGAATGATAAAATGAGTAAAAAGGGATTACTTTTATGTGTATGCCAGGGCACATGTCCTTCATTTCAGGATATGGACACATTCGAAGTTTTAAACACATTGAGAAGGGAAAACATATTTGAGTGGGTAGGACTTCATCCACAGCTTTGCGCAGAGGATGGGGACAGGTATTTACGTGAATTGCTGAAAGGTGCAGACATAGATGAGTTATATGTTGCTGCATGCGATCCAGTAATGCAGAGAAAAATGTACAGGGATGCGTTTGATGCTGCTGGATTCGACAGAAATAAGCATATCGGCATAGAAATAAGAAATATGAACACGGAGCAAGTAATTAGTGAGATCAAAAAAGCTGTTAATGAAAAAGGACAATCAGAAAAATAATTTTGTATACTTATTATATTAGCAAGGAGTTTTAAAAAAGTCTCCCATCCTTTATAGATGGGGGATTATTGCTATTGTTTGTCGTATAAATATATGTCATAATAGTATCAAGAGAAAAAAGCGTTATTTTTGTCTTGTTTATTAAATAAATTTATTATGAGGAATGCTTTTAAGACATAGACTTGATACAAAAAAGTGGAATTATTAGTTAAAGATTTATGTGGGCCTAATTTTCTTAAACATTTTTGATGTCAAACTGGGCGAGGGATGTGATGCAAATTGATAGTTGGTGTTTTTTTGCTGTTAGGAATCGCTTCTGGTTTTATTCTGTTCAAAAATGTAAGATTGTCCCTGGAAAATCAACCTTTACAGAGGCAGTACAAAGTTTCTGTCATAATCCCTGCAAGAAATGAAGAGAAAAATCTCCCATATATACTTGAGTCTCTAAAAAAGCAGACGTATATGCCTTATGAAGTAATCGTAGTTGATGATTTTTCCTCAGATAGGACTTTTGAGATTGCAGAAAGTTATGGTATTAAAGTTATAAGAAATACAGAAATGCCTGATGGTTGGACAGGGAAGACGTGGGCTTTGTGGAATGGATACAAAAATTCTACAGGTGATGTACTTGCATTCATCGATGCTGATGTTAGGCTATCTTCCCGTGCTTTAGAATCATTGGTGAAAGCGAGGGAGAAGGCAAATGGAGCCATATCTGTTGTACCATATCATTGCCCTGAGAAATTTTATGAAAAGCTTTCATTGATACCATGTATTTTGGGGATTTTTGCATTTACATCGCCGTTTGAAAAGTATAATCCACAAAAAGGAATGTATGGCTCTTGCATTGTCGTATCTCGTGAAGATTATGAGAAGGTAAATGGACATTACAGCATAAAAGGAGAAGTGCTGGATGACTTAAGTTTAGGACGAAAATTTACTATGAATGGTGTAAATGTTCAAAATTATATTGGCTATGACCTTGTATCATTTAGGATGTATCCTTACGGCATCAAAAGCGAAATACAAGGTTTTGGAAAGAGTGCAATCTTAAGCACATCGAGGCTTTATAGCATTACGATTGTACTTATTGCAGTTTGGTTTATTGGGTTATTGTCGGTAGAGCTTATTACACCGTTTCTTATTATATATAATAGTCCTTTGTCTACTTTATTTATGTTCTTTTACATTATCTACACATTGCAGATTATCTATATTAATAAGTGGACAGGATATTATGGAATAATTGTTTCATTATTTCACGTTCTTTCATCGTTGTTGTTTATTTGTATTATGCTTTATTCATTGTATCAAGTTTTCTTTTTAGGATACGTCACATGGAAGGGGAGAAAAATTAAAATATAAGGGGGGAATTATATTGGTAGCACTTTTTGCCTTAATAGGATTCCTAAGCGGTTCAATGATGTTTTCATACTGGTTAGGACTATTGGCTTTAAAAGACATACGTCATTACGGAGATGGAAATCCTGGCGCTTTTAACTTGTGGCATGTGGCTGGATACAAATTTGGCATTTTAGGAGTAGCCCTTGACTTTTTAAAAGGATATTTTCCACTTTCGGTACTGATATCAAAAGGGTATATTAGCGATGTTGAGATAGCTCCTGTTGCTGTTGCAGCTATATTAGGACACGTTTTTTCACCATTTTTAAAATGGCGTGGTGGCAAAGGAATAGCGGTAACGTTTGGCGTATGGAGTGCGGTGACAAGATTTAATGTGTCTATTGCATATGCTGTTATACTGGCAATACTGTATGCAATAGCAATAATTTTAAACAAAGGCAAATCCACTTCATCAGAAGTTGATGGATTTATGGTTGTTGTAGGAATGTTGATATTGGTATTATATTTATATTATAAATCATTTCCTATGTACATCTACGATATATGGTTTGCTAATCTTATGATTATTACATACACAAATAAGGAAAAACTTTATAAGTTTTATAAAGATGTTTATGAGAAACGTCATGAAAAAAACGCTGTTACGAGATAAGCCAGCAAACTAAAGCTTGCTGGCTTAAATAAAAGGCATTGTGGATATGCGTTAATTTAAGTTTATTTCGTTGTTTTTAATTCTTTTAATAAGTTCTTTAACCTTTGATTCGATTATATCTCTCGCTTTTCTAAAATCATCTAATGGCTTACCATCAGGATCATCTAAACCCCAGTCTTCTTTTAACTTGCAAGGTATATACGGGCATTCTACATTACATCCCATCGTAATCAAGATGTCTACTTTTGGTGGTATCTCATCTAAAAGCTTTGGCTTGTGACTGCTTATGTCAATACCTACTTCTTTCATGACTTCCACTGCATTCGGATTTACACTTTCAGCAAGTTTTGTACCAGCGCTGTAAACTTCCAATACATCGGATCCGTAGTACTTTGCAAAACCTTCTGCCATCTGACTTCTACATGAATTTGCTACACAAATAAATGCTACTTTTACCTTCATAATCTAATCCTCCCTCTTAATATTGTGATTAAAGTATTTTTGCTTTAATCTAAGTGACAAATTTACTAAACTAATCATTACTGGCACTTCTATCAAAGGACCAATTACTGCTGCAAAAGCTTGCCCTGATGCAATACCAAATATAGCGACAGAAACAGCAATTGCTAATTCAAAGTTGTTGCTTGCTGCTGTAAATGATAGTGTTACTGTTTGTTCATAATTAAATCTTGACTTATATGATATATAGAAGCTTATTAAAAACATTATAACAAAGTAAAAAACAAGTGGAATTGCAATCCTTATAACATCCATCGGCAATGCTACGATGTATTTTCCCTTTAGCATAAACATAATGATTATTGTATAAAGAAGTGCAATCAAAGCTAATGGAGAAATTTTTGGTATAAATATTTTTTCATACCATTCCCTGCCTTTTGTTTTTAAAAAAGAAAATCTCGTAATAAATCCCGCTGCAAAAGGTATTCCTAGATACAATAATACACTTTCAGCAACTTCTTTAATTGATACACTTACTGTTTCGTTAGTCCATGATAAACCTAACAATGATGGTATTACGTTGATGAAAATATAAATGTATATTGAATACATAAATATTTGAAAAATTGAGTTCAGAGCAACTAAAGCTGCTGCGTATTCATTGTCACCTTTTGCTAATCCATTCCACACAATAACCATAGCAATACATCTTGCCAAACCTATTATAATAATTCCCATAGCGTATGAAGGTTTATCTGGTAAAAATATAAGTGCTAGAAGGAACATTAATATTGGACCGACGATCCAGTTTTGTATAAGTGAAAATGCAAATACCCTCTTGTTTTTTGATACTTTGCTTATTTCTTCATACCTAACTTTTGCAAGTAGAGGATACATCATAAGTATGAGACCTATTGCAATAGGCCATGATATAGTGCCAGTGCTCATCTTGCTTAGTATATTTGAAACATTTGGGAATACATATCCTAAAGACACACCTAATGCCATTGCCATAAATATCCACAGTGTTAAATATCTATCTAAAAACGTCAAACCATTTTTATTTTTACTCAATCTATTCACATCCTTTTGTTAATTGCTCGCATGATATATTGCTTTCTTTATGCTTCTTATAATTTTCGTTGTCTTTTACAAATTGTGGATAATTTCTTAATGTGCTTATGAGATAATCATACAATAATTTATTTTCTTTTATAAAATTATCATCGATTTTGTAATAAGCCCACTGTGCCTTTTTTTCACATGTTATGACGCCTTCGCTTTTTAGCTTATTGAGATGGCGTGAGACATTTGATTGAGTCATATTCAATATAGTTTCAATATCACATACACATAATGTGTCTTGTGACAAAAGGTTAAATATTCTCAATCTGTTTTCATCACATAATGCCTTAAATATACCAGTAATATTCACTAGCTATCCTCCTTATGATTATATTCAATTATACTCATATTATATCTTAACAAATAAAAACTGTCAAATTGATATTGATATTAAATACCATGTGAAATCATAAAATTGATAATATATATCAACTTGTAGATTATATTTATGCTAAAATAAATGAAGATGTGTTGGCATACAATTTGCATTTATAAAACGATAGGAGGAATTGAAGTGGATAATTACATTATAGAAAAGATTACAGGTTTTCCGATTATTGCGGCTGTTAGAAATGTTGATGATTTATCTGATGTTTACACTTCAAATTGTGAAGTAATATTTTTGCTGACAAGCAATATATTATTATTAAAAGATACAATAGGTGATATAAAAAAACACAATAAAACTGTCTTTGTTCATTTCGATTTGGTGGAAGGTCTTGGTAAGGATTATAAAGCAGTAGAATATTTAAAAGAAATTGTCAAGCCTGATGGTATTATTTCTACACGCAATAATATTCTTATATATGCTAAAGAGCTTGGAATGCCATGTATTGAGCGCATTTTTCTACTGGATACTCAAGCACTTAAAACAGGTTTAAATTCAATAAAGCAAATTGAACCAACTGCAATAGAGGTGATGCCAGGCGTTGCACATAATGTAACAAGAGAGCTTGCTATGGAGATATATCATCCAATTATTGCTGGTGGTTTGGTTAAAACAAAAGAAGACGTTATAAATGCTCTTTCTTCTGGTGCTGTGGCAGTTTCTACAAGTGAAAAAAGTCTTTGGTTTATAGATTGAAAGGAGGCGAACTGATATTAAATAGGAATTTAAACCTAAATTAGAGACATAAAAGAGAATTTAATGGAGGGGTTTTTATGGAAATATCAGTGCTTGGGAAGATTTTGTCTGAATTTTTTGGTACTATGATACTTATTCTTCTTGGCGATGGTGTTGTTGCAAACGTTGTACTAAATAAGACAAAAGGTCAAAACAGTGGATGGATTGTCATAACAACTGGCTGGGCCTTTGCCGTTGCTGTACCTGTTTATATTACAGGATGGATAGGTGGAGCCCATTTTAATCCAGCAGTGACAATAGGACTGGCTGCTATAGGAAAATTTCCATGGGCACAGGTGCCTGGTTACATCATAGCTCAATTTCTAGGCGCATTTGTAGGGGCTTTGTTGGTTTATGTGGCATACAGAGATCACTTCCATGCGACAGAAGACAAGGATTCAAAACTTGGTGTATTTTGCACAATTCCAGCTATCAGAAATCTATTTTACAATTTCTTGACAGAGGTTATAGGAACTGCGATGTTGCTAGTTGGAATACTAGGTATAACGAATGAGCACAATCAAGTTGGGGCATTAGGTGCATTTTTAGTAGGTATTTTAATTTGGGTTATTGGTCTTACACTTGGTGGTCCAACAGGTTATGCAATAAATCCAGCAAGGGATTTAGGACCGAGGCTTGCGCACACTGTTTTGCCAATACCAGATAAGAGAGATTCCGATTGGGGATATGGGCTTATAGTTCCTTTGTTTGGACCTATTGTAGGAGGATTAGTAGGAGCATTGATTTATCAAGGATTTATTAATATGCTATAAAATTATAAGAGGGATGAAAATTTAATAAATATAGGGGGAACATAACATGTCAAAATATATAATGGCATTAGATCAGGGAACAACAAGTTCAAGGGCAATAATCTTCGATCACAGCGGAAACATAGTTACATCATTAAACAAGGAGTTTACACAGATTTACCCTAATCCAGGATGGGTAGAGCATGACCCGATGGAGATTTTAGATTCACAGATAGAAGTAGCAAAAGCGGTACTTGAAAAAACCGGCATTAAAGCAGAAGACATTGCAGCAATAGGCATAACTAATCAAAGAGAAACAACCGTCGTATGGGACAAAAACACTGGTAAACCTATATACAATGCGATAGTGTGGCAGTGCAGGAGGACTGCACCTATATGCGATGAAATTAAGAACAACGGGTTTGACAAAGAGATCTTAAAAAAGACAGGACTCATAGTTGATGCATATTTTTCAGGGACAAAAATCAAATGGATACTGGATAACGTAGAAGGTGCAAGAGAAAGAGCAGAAAATGGAGATCTCTATTTTGGTAATATAGATAGCTGGCTTATATGGAATCTAACCGGCGGTAAAGCCCACGTGACTGACTATTCCAATGCATCACGTACAATGCTTTTTAACATATATGAATTGAAGTGGGATAAAGATATATTAGAATATCTAGGCATTCCAGAGTCGATGCTGCCAAATGTTAAGCCTTCCAGCTACGTATACGGATATACAGACAAGAGTATTTTCGGTGTTGAAATCCCTATAGCAGGTGACGCAGGGGACCAGCAGGCAGCACTATTTGGGCAGACTTGTTATGAAAAAGGCATGGCTAAAAACACTTATGGAACAGGATGCTTTATGCTGATGAATACAGGTGAAAAAGCTGTTCCATCTAAAAACGGACTGCTCACTACAATTGCATGGGGAATTGAGGGTAAAGTAGAATATGCACTAGAAGGAAGCATATTCATAGCCGGAGCTGCTATACAATGGCTGAGAGATGAGCTTAAGATAATAGAAAATTCGCCGCAGAGCGAGGAGTATGCATTAAAAGTTGAAGATACAAACGGTGTATATGTAGTGCCTGCGTTTGTTGGACTGGGTGCTCCTTACTGGGATATGTATGCAAGAGGTGCGATTTTAGGCATAACCAGGGGTGTGAAAAGAGAGCATATTATAAGGGCTACTCTTGAATCGTTAGCTTATCAGACAAGAGACGTTTTGGAAGCAATGCAGGAAGATTCAGGGATAAAATTGAGTGCATTAAAAGTTGACGGCGGTGCGTCTACAAACAATTTCTTGATGCAGTTCCAGTCAGATATATTAGATGTACCTGTGGATAGACCTACTGTTATAGAGACAACTGCTCTTGGTGCATCATATCTTGCAGGTATTGCTACAGGCTTCTGGAACGGCAGAGAAGAAGTTGCTAAAAACTGGGGCGTTGACAGGCATTTCGAGCCTAATATGGATATAATGACAAGAGAAAAACTTTATTCAGGATGGAAAAAAGCTGTAGAAAGGTCTATGAAATGGGCAGAATGAAAATATTACAAAAATAGATCAAGAATTTTTGCTGCAAAACTTAAAATTTGTAGTATAATAAGATTAAGGAACATAAGATACAATTGAATATTAGTATGGCGGAGAATAGGAGAGCCATATATAGCCCGGGAAACTGGCTATATATGGCTTTGTCTTTTTTTAAGATTAATTTGATAGCTGAAAGGGATGGTAAAATGTACGATGTCATAATAATAGGCGGTGGTGTAGTAGGATCTGCTATTGCCAGGGAATTGTCAAAATACGACATTAAAGTTCTACTTATAGAAAAAGAAGATGATGTTGCATCAGGAGGAGCATCAAAAGCCAATAGTGCTATACTTCACGCTGGATATGATCCAGTGCCTGGTACATTGAAAGCTAAACTAAATGTAAGAGGAAATGAGATGTTTGACGAACTATGCAAAGATTTAGATGTTCCCATGAAGAGAGTTGGGTCACTTGTTGCTGCATTTTCACAAGATGAAGTTGAAAGCCTTTATAAGCTTTACGATAGAGGGCTAAAAAATGGTGTAAAGAAAATGTCTATAATTTCAGCAGATATGGTAAAAGAAATAGAGCCTAACATCAACGATACAATCGTTGCTGCTTTATACGCAAAGACAGCAGGCATAATCTGTCCTTATGGATTTGTGATAGCGCTAGCGGAAAATGCTGCACAAAATGGTGTCGAATTTATATTTAATCAAGAGGTCATGTCTGTAAACAAAGAAGATGATATTTTTAGAGTAAAAACACAAGATAGAGAGTATTTTTGCAAATACTTAATAAATGCGGCGGGACTTTATGCAGATACTATAAATAACATGGTAAGTGATAAACACTTCTCAATTCATCCGAGAAAAGGTGAATATTTGATTTTAGACAAAGAAGAAGGTTATTTAGCAAATACTGTTATATTCCAGGTTCCTACAAAGATGGGAAAGGGAATACTTGTATCTCCTACAGTCGATGGAAATCTTTTAATAGGGCCTACGTCTGAAGACATAAACAATAAGGAATTTCGGAAGACGACAGCCAAAGGTCTAGAAAAAGCCATAAAAGGAGCTAAGAAGAGCGTTGAGAAATTCAATGAAAGGAAGACGATAACACAGTTTACCGGAGTAAGAGCTGTACCAGATGTGGAAGGGGAGGACTTTATAATAGGTGAATCAGATGTTAAAGGATTTATAAATGTAGCAGGCATAGAATCGCCTGGCTTTACATCATCACCTGCAATCGCAGAGATGGTAAGAGAGATTCTAAAAGAGGCAGGACTTAATATGGTTGAAAAAGATGATTTTAATCCTAAGAGAAAGCCTGTAATACGCTTTAATGAATTGACAGATGTAGAGAGGAATGAGCTTATAAAAAATAATCCTGCCTACGGAAAAATTATTTGCAGATGTGAAACAGTAACTGAAGGTGAAATAATTGATGCAATAAGAAGACCTGTTGGCGCAAAAAGCATTGACGGTGTAAAAAGGCGCGTCAGAGCTGGTATGGGCAGATGTCAAGGAGGATTTTGCAGCCCAAGAGTGCTTGAAATACTTTCAAGAGAGCTTAATATAGACCCTCTTGATGTTACGAAATTTGGAGGAAAGTCTAATATTTTAACGGCAAAATCAAAAGAATATGTTATTAACGCTTGCAAGGAAATATTAAAAAGAGGGGTGTAGATGATGATGGAATACGACATAGTAATAATTGGTGCAGGTCCTGCAGGACTTGGAGCAGCGGTTGAAGCGTATGAGAAAGGTGTAAAAGATATTTTGATAATAGAAAGAGATAGTTATCCAGGTGGCATACTGCAGCAATGCATACACAATGGATTCGGACTTATTGAATTCAAAGAAGAATTGACGGGACCGGAATATGCAGAAAGATTTATAGAAAAAGTAAATGAATATGGAATAAAGATTATGCTTAATACAATGGTATTAAATATATCGAGCGAAAAAATAGTTAAAGCAGTCAACCAGGAAAAGGGCGTTATGGAGATTAAAGCGAAAGCGATAATACTTGCAATGGGCTGTAGAGAAAGACCTAGAGGGGCAATCAGCATACCTGGCACAAGGCCTGCAGGAATATTTACGGCTGGAACAGCTCAAAGATATGTAAACATGGAAGGATATATGCCTGGAAAAGAAATCGTAATTTTAGGTTCTGGTGATATTGGCCTTATAATGGCCAGAAGATTTACATTAGAAGGTGCTATAGTTAAAGCAGTTGTTGAACTTATGCCTTATTCCAGCGGACTTACTAGAAACATTGTTCAGTGTTTAGATGACTTTGGCATACCACTTCTTTTAAGTCACACTGTAATAGAGATACACGGAAAAGACCGTGTGAAAGGTGTAACAATAGCCCAGGTGGATGCGAACAGGAAGCCTATTTTAAGGACTGCTAAATATATAAGCTGCGATACTTTGATATTATCAGTAGGTTTAATTCCTGAGAATGAACTGTCAAAAAGCGCTGGTGTATTGCTGGATCCTGTTACTGGAGGACCAATTGTAAATGAAAGCATGGAGACTAACATTGAAGGCATATTTGCTTGTGGCAACGTATTACAAGTTCACGATCTTGTAGACAATGTAACAAAGGAGTCCAGAATTGCTGCAGATTCAGCAGTAAAATATATTAAAGGATTGTTAAAACAAGAAGGTAAATTTATAAATGCAAAAGCAGGTTCAGGTATTAGATATGTGGTGCCACAAATAGTAAATTATGATAATATAGATGATAAAGTTAAGTTTCACATGAGACCAATAGATGTATTCAAAAATGCTTATATAAGTGTAAAATCAGGTGGCAGAGAGATAATGAGAAGGAAAATGCAGAGGATGACACCAGGAGAGATGATTTTAATAGAGATTAAGAAGGATAAATTTTTAGACAATGACCTACATCCTGTAGACGATATAACATTTGAAGTAGAGGTGGTTTAAGATGGAAAAGCGGGAATTAACATGTATTGTCTGTCCAAACGGATGTCAATTGGTTGTAGAGGTGGAAGGAAAAGAAATCGTCAGCATAACAGGATATGAATGTAAAAGAGGATTAAAATATGCAGAAGATGAAATATTAGCGCCTAAAAGGACTTTAACCACCACGGTAAAAGCTGAAGGTGGACATCTGCCTTTGGTATCTGTAAGAACAAAAGAGCCGATTCCGAAAGAACTTTTAAATAAGGCTGTTTTGGAATTGTCAATGATTACAGTTAAACCTCCCATCAAAGTAGGAGATGTGATAGTGAAAAATATCTTAAATACCGGTGTTGATGTAATTGCTACAAGAGCTTTGTATGCCGAATAGAAATAATAAGTGATATTTTAAGGTTCATCAGTATAAAATAAAAGAGTCAGAGAGTGTACATTTTATTTGTCTATTAATTGTTAAAAGGAAGGAATGCAAAGTATGGAGAAAATTTGTGAGAAAATAAAGTCTCCGATTAATATACATTCGCAAATATCTGCAATGATAGTTAGAAAAGTAAATGATGTATGTAAAAAAAACAATGTAAAAGTGATGTTTAGAAAGTCTGGAAGTGCAAGGCTTGTACCTGCAAACAGTATGCTTTCAATGATAACATTTTTTGCATCAGAAGGCGATGATATTGAGATAATTGTTGAAGGCGATAATTGCATTTCTTCGGTGAAAAAGATTAAAAAAATATTTTTAGAGGATTTAAAGCAGATAAATGACGAAAGCGGCACGTATGAGCTTTTAAAAAATACATCTATTGCATACGAAGAAATATTTAATTCTATCGCAGTTGGGATTATTGCAACAGATGAAAACGGAATTATCACTATATTTAATAAAGCTTCTGAGAAAATAACGGGCTTCAGTTTAGACAAAGCAATTGGGAAGAATATCAATGAAGTTATACCAGATGTAGATGTTAACCAAGTTTTAAATAATGGTAGTGAATTTTTAAATAAAAAATACGTTATAGGCGAAAAAACTCTATTTGTCAATATTACTCCAATCTATGCTGGTGGCAAGATAACCGGATCTTTAGTCGTCTTTCAGGATTTTCCTCAGATTGAGTACCTTGAAGGGGAACTTAAAAGAAGCAGAAAGCTTGATAAGGCGTTTGATATTATTGTTGGCAACAGCGGCAAATTAAAAGACGCATTGACGATTGCATCAAAAGCTGCTGAGACAGATTCAACTGTCATAATAAGAGGGGAAAGCGGTACAGGTAAGGAATTAGTTGCAAATGCGATACATTATTCAAGCAAAAGGCGTGACAAACCTTTCATAAGAGTAAATTGTGCCGCTATTCCAAGCGCATTGCTGGAAAGTGAATTGTTTGGACATGAAAAAGGAGCATTTACAGGTGCCATAACGCAAAAAATAGGCAAGTTTGAGTTGGCTGATGGAGGAAGTATCTTTTTAGATGAAATAGGAGATATTCCAATCGAAATTCAGGTTAAGCTTTTAAGGGTTTTGCAGGATAAGGAGTTTGAAAGAGTTGGAGGAATTAGGACTATAAAAGTAGATGTCAGAATAATAGCGGCAACTAATAAGAATTTGGAAGAGGCCATGAAAAATGGAACTTTTAGAGAAGATCTTTATTACAGGTTAAATGTAATTCCTATATTTTTGCCATCACTAAGGGATAGAAAAGAGGATATTCCAGTTTTGGTGGAGCATTTTATTAAGAAGTTGAACAAGAAACTTGGGAAAAATGTCCAGTTTGTTACTAATAAAGCGATAAAAGCCTTGATAAAATATGATTGGCCGGGAAATATAAGGGAACTTGAAAATTTGATTGAGAGATGCATCACATTAAGCGATAAAGAGTATATTGATTTTGACGATTTGCCGTCATATATTAAGAATGTTAAAGATAGCAAAGATGATGAAGTTATATATTTGGGAGATAATTATGATATTGAAAAGATGGAAAATTATGAGTATAAGATAATTAAAGCGGCATTGTCCAGATACAAAAGCTTTAATAAAGCTGGAAAAGCTCTGGGGTTGACGCATAAAACCGTTGCAGCAAAAGCAAGGAAATTTCACCTTGTTGAAAATTAATATCAAATTATACCATAGCTTGATACTTATTACCAAGCTTAAAATGATTTATTTATCATAAATATGGTATAAATGGCGGTATGCGAATATTCATTTCAGCATACCTTATTTTTTTATTGGCACATGATTTGCATTAAATAATTGTGAAAATTTAAAATATGGGGGTTAATATTATGAAAAAACTTATCAATAATCCTGACGAAGTAGTAAAGGAAATGATATCTGGTCTTCTTTACGCATTTCCATCTTATTTGAGAAAGCTTGATAATGTGGATGTTGTGGTAAGAAAAGCATCTCCTGTTGAGGGGAAAGTTGGACTAGTAAGCGGAGGAGGCAGCGGTCATGAACCTGCACATGCGGGATATGTAGGCAAAGGCATGTTGGATGCAGCGTGCTTAGGCGCTGTTTTTACGTCTCCAACGCCAGATCAAGTTTATGAAGCTATAAAGGCTGTAGACGGTGGCAAAGGTGTTTTGCTTATAATCAAAAACTACACAGGTGATGTAATGAATTTTGAGATGGCTAAAGAGATGGCTGAAATGGATGGAATAAAGGTTTCAGAAGTGATTGTGGATGATGATGTGGCTGTTGAAAACAGCACATATACACAAGGTAGAAGAGGTATTGCAGGCACTGTTTTCGTCCACAAGATAGCTGGAGCGAAAGCTGAAGAAGGAGCAGAGCTTAAAGAAGTCAAAGAAGTTGCAGAAAAGGTGATAAAAAATTTACGTTCTATGGGCATGGCATTTACACCATGTACTGTACCTGCAGCAGGAAAACCTAGTTTCACGCTTGATGAAGATGAAATAGAGATAGGGATTGGTATACACGGCGAACCTGGAACACATAGGGAAAAAATAAAAGGAGCAAAAGAGATAGTTGCAGAACTTATGGATAAAATTGTTGCTGATTTGCCGTTTAACGATGGTGACGAAGTTGCTTTGATGGTAAATGGACTTGGAGCAACGCCTCTTTCAGAGCTTTTTATAGCAAACAAGGAAGTAAATGAATACCTTTTGGGAAAAAATATCAATGTCTATAAAACTTTTGTCGGCGAATACATGACGTCCCTTGAGATGAGCGGATTCTCAATATCGCTTTTAAAACTTGATGATGAGCTTAAATCACTTTTAGATGCGTCAGCAGATACACCTGCATTTAAGCAATTTAAATAGAAAATTAGTTGGAAGGGATGATAAAATTGATACTTACAACAAACGATGTTTTAAATATTATAAGCAATATATCAGAAGTCATTGAAGCGAATAAGCAGTATCTTACAGATTTAGATGCTGCCATTGGTGATGCTGATCATGGAATCAATCTTGACAGAGGATTTAAAGCTGTTAAAGAAAAGATGCCGCAATTTTCAGATAAAGATATAGGTACAATACTTAAAAACGTTGGAATGGTCTTAGTTTCTACTGTCGGTGGAGCTTCTGGACCACTCTATGGTACATTTTTTATGAGAATGGGTAATGCAGTGTCAGGCAAAAGCACAATAGATGATAATGAAATTGTCGCGATGTTTGAGGCAGGTCTTTCTGGAATAAAAGAAAGAGGGAAGGCGCAAGCTGGGGACAAAACGATGATAGATGCAATTGAGCCTGCATTAAATGAATTAAAAAAGTCTCTGGAAGATGGACTTAAATTTAATGAAGCGTTAAATATAGCTGTAAATGCGTCATACAATGGCGTTGAGATGACTAAAAAGATTGCAGCCCGTAGAGGAAGAGCTAGCTACCTTGGTGATAGAAGTATAGGACATCAGGATCCAGGTGCCACATCAGCGTATTTGATGATAAAAACTGCGGCTGAGTATATGGATAAGTTGCAATAATAAAGAAAGGATTTGATCACTAATGGTAGGAATAGTTATTGTATCCCATTCAAAGAAGGTAGCAGACGGTTTGTATGAATTAGCAGACCAAATGACTGGGGGAAAAATCAAAATAGGCAAGTCAGGCGGGACAAAAGATGGGCGATTAGGCACAAATGTAGACGAAATCGTAGAAGAAATAAAAAAGTGCGAAAGCGGTGACGGCGTTTTAATCTTAGTTGATTTAGGAAGCTCTGTCATGAGTGCTCAAATGGCGTTAGAATTTCTTGACGAAGAATACGCGGGAAAAGTTGAGATAGCAGATGCGCCTCTCGTTGAAGGAACTATTGCTGCAAGTGTAGAAGCTTCAATAGGCAGTGATATATTAAAGGTTAAAGCAGTAGCAGAAGCAGCTAAAAACCTTGTAAAGATTTAATGGCCTGGACAAAAACCAGGCTTATTTTTTGTGTAGAAATTTTTATAAAAAGATATTAAAATATAATATATATAGAGGGGGTGTGACAAATTCATGATGATATAATTTTTGAATACGATAACAAATTAAAAAAGTATTTTGAAGATGGGAGGTATATGGATGCGTATAAATATATTTTTAAACAAAAAAATCTTGTAAGTGACCTCGATAGAAATATTTATTCATATCTTATATTATGGCAGATAAAAGTAGAAGTTTATCTTGATATTATTGACGACGCAAAGGAGCATTTTTTAAATATATATGATAGCATAGCTTTATCTCAAAGCAACATAATTTTATTTATTGAATGTGTGCTCTTACTGGATGAGTTTGAAATGTCGTTAAAAAAAGATGGCATTTACAACCAATTGATGAATTACGATGGTGAAAATTCTTGGATAAATTTATATATTTTTATGTTAAGCTTGAAAAATAAAAGAAGGAATTATTCAATTAAGGACGAACTACTATATATGATAGAAAAAAATACTGATAGATATTTTCTGTCATTGATACATACCATATTGGCTGAGATATACAAAGATGAAGGGAATGAAATATGGAAAGTTGAATTAAAAAAAGCTAAAGAATTGAATCATCGCAATTTAAGAATGATTAGGTTGGAAATACAATGGGGTATTAAAAATGATGATGATTTAAAAAAGGGCAAGTACTACAGATTCTATCCAGATGATAAGGATATTTTAAATAAGTATTATGAAATATATAAGAATAAAATCCAGCCCAATAATGATTTTAATTTGTTTAAATTTAATTTATTGGAAGGAGGAAGCACAGGTGGCAGTAGTTACTTAATAACGTACAATGGAATTAACATATTATTAGATTGCGGTATCAATCTTAAAGATGGTAAAGTATATTACGATGAATTTAAAAAGCTTGATTTGGATATCAAAGATATTGACATGCTGGTTGTTACTCATTGCCATTTAGATCACTGTGGGAGTATTGTAAACCTTATAAAAAATGGTTTGAATTGCCCTATAATCATGTCGTATGAGACGAAGTATATATTAAATGGCTTTTTCACAAAAAGCAGCAATATGCAGGACTTAAATATAAATGTTGATGATTATAAGTTATTAGATATAATCAATGATAAGATTTTAACTGATTATTACTACGATGCTGTAATAAAAGATAAAAAAGTTTCTTTGAAACTTATTCCATCTGGTCATATTTTGGGAGCTTGTGGAGTGTATATAGACATAGATGGATTTTCTGTATTCTATACAGGCGATTTTACAGTGAAGGATGTGGAGACAAATGTGGGGCTTTCTATACCTGATGGCATGAATGCAGATGTATTAATAACAGAAGCCACTTTTGGATATACATCTAGTTTTAGTGTATACGATAAAAAAATCCAAGATCGGTTGATTTTAGAAATGTTGTCGGAATTGACTGATCACGGTGTGGCATTTGTACCTGCGTTTGCTGTAGGAAAAGCTCAAGATTTACTGTTGCTTTTAAGAAAGACTTTTAATTATACGCCATATAATGTCTATGTTGACGGAGCACTGTCATATATAACGATGATGTATGAAAAAGTGAAAGGAGCTATTTATGGCAATGGTATCTTAAATGCAAATGACATAAAATTGTATGACAGCAAAAGGGAATTTATAAAAAAAGAGATAGGGCTGGGAAATTGTTTGGTAATGACTAGTTCGGATAATCTTACAGAAGGTAGTACTTCCTTTATCTACGGTAGAGAATTGATGTCTTTAGACAATGCGATATTATTAAATATAAGCAGCAATATAAAAAAACCCATATCTATGATGCAGGAAAATATCCCAATTATTAATCATGGGATAATACAAGACATTATTGAAGTGTTTTTGAAACTTGCACCAAAAAAAGTTTACATCGTTCACAGAGGTGCTAAATCTAATAAATCATTTAACATAGAAAAGGTATTAAGTTGGTTTAAAGATGTAGATGTTATGGCACCTTAAATATTATTTTTTATGTTAATTATTTGTTTGTATGTAATGCTTAGAAATTTGATTTTGTACTCAGGGAGTTAAGGAGGAAAAATGAAACCATACATTGGCATTGATCTTGGAACTACTAACACGGTGGCAGCAGGCGGTAATTTGACAGAGGATGGCAATTTTGAGATAAATATTTTAGACATGGAGCAAATCTGTGATGATACTGGATGTTTAATATTAAAAAAAACGTTGCCATCCTGTTTATATGTAGATGAATTTGGGAAAGAATACATTGGCGAGTTTGCCAGGAAGATGAAAAATTTAGAATATGATCGCGTAATATACAACAGCAAAAATTATATTGGTAATCGAAATCATGTATGGCAGATAGGTAGTAACAAATATACTCCAGAAGATGTTGCAGGCAAGATTTTAACTGTTGTAAAAAAGAACATTGAAAGGATTTATAATACGGCGATAGATGGAGCAGTCATAACTGTTCCAGCTTCTTTTAACCATGATCAAATTAAATCAACAAAAAATGCTGCCAAATTAGCTGGATTTATAGAAGATAAGCTTATCTTTATATCAGAGCCGACGGCGGCTTTGTTGGAGCTTATATACGAGGAAAAATTAAATGATCGAAGTCAAAAAAAATACGATTTTTCAACGCCAAAAAAAGTGCTTGTATTTGACCTTGGTGGTGGGACTTGTGATGTTTCAATCATGAATGTAGAAATTTTAGATGATGATTATAAAGTAGAAGAGCTGGCTATTTCGCCTCATATACAGCTTGGCGGTGTCGATTTCGATATATGTGGTGTTTTATATTTATTGCACAAATATTCGATTTTAAACAATATTGATTATAATTCGATTTCATCAGATGTAGATGCCAAAAGATATATATTTAGTATATTATCACTGGAAATTGAAAAAGCAAAGATGGTGTTTTCATCTGAAACAAGTAGTTTAATTGACAAAGATAATGAGGATATAGTGTATAAAAATTCCATTGAAAATTTTTATAATGGCAAAACATTTGATTTTGAAATAAGCAAAAAGGAATATGATGAATGTATAAAACCACTGTTGACAAAAGGTGGAAATTTAGGCTTTAATATTATAGATCCGATAATTGATACTCTTAATAAAGCGAATTTAAACAAGGAAGACATTGATGAGGTGTTTTTAGTTGGAGGAATGACTGCATATAGTTCTGTAAGAAGAGCAGTTGAAAGCTTTTTTGGAAAGAAGTCCATTAATTACCTTGACCCTATGTATTCAGTGGCAAAAGGTGCGGCTTTATACAATTATTATAGTGAAAATAGAAAGAGAAGTGAAAAAGGTAAAATCATAATATATCCAGTAGTGGCTGAGAATATTTACTTGGATGTAAAAAATGATTTACCTGTTTTGCTGGTAAGTCAGGGAACAAAAGCGCCTTACGAAAGAGTCTATGATAATATTGTTAAAGTAGATAATGCAACAGGAATAAAACTGGATATTTTATCTGGGAAAAGTATTTATGATCCGAAGATGAAAAGGCTTAAATCTATGCAATTGACATTTACTGATATTATAAAGCCTGGTACACCTATATCTATAAAAGTGACTTTTGATAAGAATAGGATTTTGCATTTAGAAGCATGGGTAACTGGCAATGACAAACAAAGAATAGATGTCACATTCGATAAAGAGGTGTTATATGATGGCTGTTAATTGGAGAAATTTGCTTCAAGAAAACAGAGATTTGTTTTTTAATATACACAATGACGATATTAAGGAAGGAAAAAGTTTTTTGGGTGCTGCTGCTAATACAGAAAAAACGGAAATGGTAAAAGAGCATGTTTTTGAATATTATATATCCGATATAAATGCGCAACTAGTTTATGAAAAAACTATTAAATTGAGAATGGTAAATGAGAAAGATCTTAATTTGATGGAAGTAGAAATAATAGACCTATTAAAAAGCATACTAGAGGATGGTCAAAATCCCATTGAGATGTTTTTGTACTGCACAAAAGCGCTTAATTTGAGTGATAAAAATGTGTATCAATCGATTTTAAGAATTTTGGTTTCTGTGTGTAATCTAAGCAAAGCTGGGAGAGATGCGCTTATTAGTGTGCTGAAAAATTGGACATGGGATTTGCAGATGAAGATTGCGATAGAAGCAATAAGGACAATCAAGGAGAAATCTGCTTTTGATGTACTTTTAATGCTTCTCAACGATGAAAGCCTTAAAGTTTTAGCAGCGGATTGTTTAATAGATATTGGAGATGAAAGATGCATAAGACCTGTTTTAAACATGGTAAATACATTTAATGGGTTTAGCGTAAATGAAAGAAATGTAGCATTTAGATTGATAGATAAACTTTCTCACTTTGGTGAGGAAGCCTTGTCAGAAATAATAAAATGCTATATGAACAATGAGAATAAAAGCCTTAATACAGTGTATTCTAATGTAATATCTCGCTCAAAGGATATGGCAATTGAAAGTTTATCAAAGATGCTATACAATGAAGACTACAATCAAAAAGCAGCTATAACATTGGGAAAAATGAGAATTGGCAGTGCTACAGATTGCCTTATTGAGGCATTAAATTCCCCATTAATAGAAAATAAGATGAATATTATAATAGGATTAGGATATACAAAAGACAAAAAGTCGATAAAGTATTTAGTAAATATGCTGAATGATGAAAATTTAAACAGTGAAATTAAAGCATGTATAATTACTTCACTTGCAAATTTGGAAGCTTTTGAGGCAAAGGATATAATAAAAAAGTATATAGATGATAAGGAATTAAGAATAAATACTATGTCTGCTTTGGTACAACTTGGTGAAATGAGGTACTTAGGAGGATTATTTGAATACTTGATATCTTCTAATAAATCTCACAGTGACACTTTGTGTGCTATAAAAGAGCTAAAAAGGCTTAAAGGGTTTAAAGACAGCAGGATAAGCAAAGAGATAACAAATGGGATAAAATACTTAATTAGAAATGATGATGGTTATGCATGCTTAAATGCATTAAGGATTTTAGATGCAAATATTGATGATGGAATGGCTGAAGAATTGATTTTGAAATTAAAGACGACAAAGAAAGAAGAAATACAATACACTATTTATAAGATATTAGGTAAAAATACAGGTATTCTTAGCAATGTCATAAATGAAAGGATTTTTATTGATGCATCTTTAAATGAAAGCACAAGAATTAGGTATTTGGCGCAGAAGATTATTGAGAAAAATTATAAAGGTAGAGATAAACTTATAAAGGCATGAAGGGAAGATGTATTTTGATGAACAAAAAAGGTGTAGATATTACAAAATGTTTAGATATATTTTTATACACATTGCCGTATAACGTATTGATTAAACCTTTTAAGACAGATAAAAACCTTCAAAAAAAACTTGCTGGTTTTAGATTGAATGAAAAATCAAGTCCACCTACGAAAATTGTGCCTATATTGAGGCAGGAAATATTAAAAGGAAATTTTAACTATGAGGATTTTGTAAAAGAATGGAAGATGTTACATGGGGACCTGTATGAAAAGATATGCAGCATGGAATCAAATGAAATAGACAAGCAAATTGATGAACTTTGTGATGTGTATGGAAATGATAATGTTGTTTCAGCTCTTCTTATTGACAACAGGGAGGATCTAGGTGATATAATAAATAAAGCCATAAAGCCAGAAGCTGTACAAAAACAAGATAGCATCAAACGAAGTCCTCAAAAAGAAAATGGTGATATTTGTAAAAAGCTTAAAAAACTTGAAAAAGAAGTAGAAAAATTGTATGATAAATTGATAAAAGAAGAAAAAAAGAATATAATTGAGGTGGACAATTTAAAAAAAGCATTGGAAAATAAGGAAAAGGAAATAGTCTCTTTAAACAAAAAATTAGAAGATTTAAAGCAGGAAAAAAAGCGCTTAGAGTTGATTTTAGAACACATTGGCCTGGAATTTGATAAGCATATTATAAAGCTTATTAACGAAAATGTGTCAAAAGACAAGAAAAATGAAAATTTAAAGGTATCTTTGAATAAGACATTAATGGATTTGCATCAAGATAACCAGGAGATTAAGAAGTGTTTTTTGGAAGTGAAGGAAATTTTAAGCCAGTTAGAAAAGAAAATTGGGATTGCTGATGTTGGCGTGCTTGAAGAACAATCAGCAGTAAGTTTAGAAGATAATGATTATTCACTGTTAGATGATTTGTCTAAGATGTTAAAAAATTCATAATTGCGAGGTGTAACAATGCATCATGATGAAATCCGAAAAATTAAAAAAATTTTAGCTGAAGATAGCAATGACGATTTAAATATTTCTAATGCTCTTAAAGAAATATTTAAGAAACAAAAAAACATTATTATTACTATTTGTGTTTTAGAACTTATTTACGAATCAGTTTATCTTTATGATATTATTTTGAAACGAAATGGTGTTTTAAAGTTTATGAAGTCTTTAAATGATGACTTATATGATACTATTGAAAGTTTCAGAGATGTAGTTGATAGGATTAGATATTATAAACAAATGGATTTAAAAATAAGAGAAAATATTATAAAAACGCTTGAAGATAAAAAGGAAAATTTGGAATCAGATTTAGAAGTTTTGTATGGGTATTTTGTAGAAGCTAGATATTGCAGTGATGTATTTAATGATAAGCTTAAGACTTTTAACCAGAACGATTTTGATGTTAGCATTGAGGAATTCTACAATAATATCAAAGAGTTTGTATTTGAAAATGAAGAAGAAAAATTCGAAAGGATTCAGGAAGTAATATCTTCAATTCCTTTTGCACTGTCTAAAAAGAGATTTTTTGATTATATGAAAAGTGGTTTGATTCATGAATACAATGGTTATGACAAGCTTATACAAAATATTTTTGAGATTGAGGAAAATTTTTACGGGAAATTGGTAGAAGGTTATGGCGAAAAATTTGCTGAAATTGCCAATAAAATAGAAGAGCTTCAGACAATAGACTTGAAAAATGCTAAAAAAGACGATTTAGAGCTGTATTTAAAGGAAACAATTGTCCTTTTAGGCAAGATACAGGATATAAGGGAAATGGTTTATTCTCTAATAAGGATCGTAAATAGGCTTTTGATATTTTATAAGTCAGATAGAAAGATAGAAGATACGCTGCAGGAAGAGCCTAAAATAAAAATTTTTTTAGATGTATATGGTAGTATATATTCAGAGAAATATACAAAGAAAAAAGTAAAAGATTTTTTAAGAACATTAAATGAGTGTATATCTAATTGGTATTTTGAGTTGTACAATTACAATAGATTGTTGAATGACATGAATTATTTTGAAAATGATATAGAAAACTTCATAGATGAAGATATTTTAAATGATATAGAGATTCTAGCTGAGTACGAAAACCTAATGAATGATGATGGTGATGATTTCGATGATATGCAAGGGGAAGCAATAGAAGGCAGTATTGTTGAAGAAGAAATTAATAATCTTATTTCTATGATAGATGATATTAGCAGGAACATGAATCCAGATTATCGGAAGATTCGCATGAGGAGGCTTTTGGGAATCATTCCGGTTCCAGGTAATTTTGAAAATGAGTTTTTTAACTATTTGAAGAGCTCATTGGAGTTTGATACAACATCAAATGTTAAGGCTGCTATAATGGAAAGTGTTGACAAAAGAATCAAATTATACAAGGATATGAAAAACAGCAAACATCTTTATGAAGCACTTTTAAAAAACGTCAAGGAAGGATTGTAATAAATGAAGATTATAAATAAAATTATATCTGTTTTGATGGTTATATTTTTATTTTTGATTGTTTTACTATCGAATTTACAATACTTGGCGTTTGATAAAAATTTTTATATTCACGAATTCAATAAATACGGCATAGAAGATGTAACAGGAATGGATAGTTCACAGTTAAACAAAGTAGCAGCCAGAATTCAAGATTATCTTTTTGGAAAAGTAGACAGTCTTCAATTAAATGCTGTAATAGATGGTCAGAATCAAAAGGTATTTAACGAAAAAGAATTAGACCACATGAGAGATGTCAGAGAACTTTTTAAGAATGGTTTTTTAATAAAAAATGTAATGATATTTTTGTACATCTTGACTGCTTTGTATTTGTACATTAAAAAAGAAGACATATTTAACTATACATACCGTGGTATGGTATTTGTGATTTTATTTTTAATTGCAGCAGTGGCTGTCGTTTCACTGGATTTTAATAGGTGGTTTATATATTTTCATCTTCTTTTTTTTAACAACAATTTATGGCAGTTGGATGTGACTCGCGACAGACTTATACAGATGCTGCCGGAAGGCTTTTTTAGTGATATTTCATACCTTACAATTCGAAATTCAGTTATCGTATATATAATCATAGGATTTGTGTCGTATTTAGTAAAAGGGAAAGATCATGATAAAATAGGCCTAAACTAAAGGCCTATTTTTCATACACACATTTGCTTTTCGTCATTCATTAATTCATCAATTTCTTCTTTTGTTATAATTTCATTTGACAAAAGTCTTTCTGCAATAAGAATTATTTTATCCTTTTTCTCTATAAGGATCTTTTTTGCATTTGTATAGCAATAGTTGATGATTTTATTGACTTCTGCGTCTATTTTGTCAGTTGATTTTACCATTCTAATGTCGTATATCCTATTTCCCAATTCACTCATGCCGTAATTGCATACCATCTGATATGAGATATTTGTGGCTTCCTTTAAATCATTTTCTGCACCTGTAGATACTTCATTAAACATTATCTCCTCTGCAGCACGACCGCCTAAAAGCATTGTTATCTTGTTTTTTAAATCTGTTTTTGTCATTAAAAAAGCGTCATCTTTTGGAAAATTGAGGACATATCCTAATGCTTCTCCACGAGGTACTATTGAAATCTTTTCGACTGTGCTGGCGTTTAATATCTTGCCGATTATAGCATGACCGGCTTCATGATGTGCTGCAATTTTGCGCTCTTTTTCTAAGATTTCTTGATTTTTCTTTTGCAAACCTGCAACAACTCTTTCTATAGCTTCATCAAATTCTTCTCTTCCTATTCTTTGCTTATGCCTTATTACTGCTAAAATCGCTGCTTCATTGCAAATCGATGATAAATGGGCACCTGTCATGCCGTGGGTCTTTTTAGCCAAGTCCTCCAGTGATATGTCGTTATCTAAAGGCTTGTTTCTCGTATGTACTTTTAAAATTTCTAGTCGGGCTTTTACGTTTGGATTTCCTATATGAATCGTTCTGTCAAATCTTCCAGGGCGTAGAAGCGCTTCATCCAGCATATCCAGCCTATTTGTCGCACCTATTACGATAATGCCGTCGTTGCTGTTGAAGCCATCCATTTCAACTAATAGCTGATTTAATGTCTGATCTTTTTCAGAATTATTGTCGTTGTTTCGCTTGCTACCAACCGCATCTATTTCATCTATGAAGATGATGCTGGGAGTAGACTTTTTAGCCCTTGCGAATAATGCTCTTATGCGGCTGGCTCCAACACCTACATATTTTTCAACAAATTCTGAACCTGATGCCGATATAAATGTAGAATTTGTTTCTCCAGCCAAAGCTGTAGCAAGCAATGTCTTGCCAGTACCTGGAGGACCATAGAAAAGTATTCCCTTTGGGATTTTAGCACCCATTCTATCGTATTTTTCAGTGTTGTTTATAAAATCGATGATAATTTTAAGCTCGTCTATAACCTCGTCAAGTCCTGCTACATCTCTAAAAGTAATGTTGACTTTTTTGTTGGACTCTTTTTCTTTAGGTGGAAGTTCGTTTTTTAAGTTTACAGGCAGCATCTCAGATACGTTATTTTTGTATAGTATATACCCTATCAGAAAAAGAGATAGCATTGAAATTATGATAAGCACCGGATTCGCTTTTGAGGTATAGGATATTGACAAAATAATGTTTATTACCAGTGATAAAGTTAATAATATTATATATAAGTTTTTTTTCATTGCCATCGCCCCCAGTGATTTACTAAAAATAGTTTTTACGTACAATCGCAAATTATACGTAGAAAGAAACGATGATGAATTAAGGTTTATATGGAAAAGAAGTAAAAATTTTCAAAGGAGGTTATCTAGATGGATGTGTACATGGGAATTGATGTTGGATCTGTGAGTACAGATGTGGCTTTGATTGATTCAAACAACGAGGTGATAGATTCTGTTTATATTAGGACTCAAGGGCAGCCTATAAAGGCAGTACAGAAAGCTATGGTTATGTTGAGAGATAGGACTCACACAGATATATCTGTAAAAGGAGTTGGTACAACAGGCAGTGCAAGGCAGTTAACAGGGCTCATGGTTGGCGCTGACATTGTAAAAAATGAAATAACTGCACATGCCATTGCATCATCAAATTTAATTAAAGATGTACACACTGTTTTTGAAATAGGTGGTCAAGATTCAAAGATAATAATATTGAGGGATGGAATTGTAGTAGATTTTGCAATGAATACGGTTTGTGCGGCAGGTACAGGTTCATTTCTTGACCAGCAGGCGTACAGGCTCAATATACCAATAGAAGAATTTGGCGATCTTGCACTAAAATCAGTTAGTCCTGTTAGAATTGCTGGCAGATGTGGCGTATTTGCTGAGTCTGATATGATACATAAGCAGCAGATGGGATACGCGCTGCCAGACATAATAAGCGGTTTATGTGAAGCTTTGGTGAGAAACTATTTAAACAATGTTGGAAAAGGTAAGGACATAAAAGAACCGATAGTGTTCCAAGGAGGTGTTGCTGCAAATAAAGGCATAAAAGCGGCATTTGAAAAAGCTTTGGGCATGAAAGTATATGTTCCTAAATATTATGGTGTAATGGGAGCGATAGGTGCAGCTATTCTTGCCAAAGAGGCTGTAAAGAAAAAAGGCTTTAGCCAGTTTAAAGGTTTTGAAATTGCTGATCTTGATTATAAAGCACAGGGGTTTGAATGTACCGGCTGCTCAAACGGATGTGAGGTTGTGGAGTTTATTAAAGATGATGAAGTTATATCCCGCTGGGGTGATAAATGCGGCAAGTGGTCAAACTCTACAAGCAAGAATATTTTTTCAAAAAGTGTATCTTAACTATAAAAGATTATAAGGATCGTCTTTGATCCTTATAATCAGACTATTATCTCTATTTTATCGCCCTTTTTGAGAATGTCTGTGTATGAAGCCTTTCTTCCGTTTAAAATCATCTCAGGAATTTTATTTTTGGGCATCTGGAAATCGATAAAATTAAATATATCAATGAATATATATTGTTCCTTTCCAGTAAGGATTGTTTTATCTCCATTTATGTAAACAAAAAATTCTTCTTGATTTTCTACAATTATTTTTACGTCATCACCATTTTTCACAATGTAGTCATCATCTACGATAGATCCGTTGACTGTGATTTTTGATGCGCCGTATTTATCTTTAAGCTCTTTTACTGTAATAGAAGCGTCTTTGCCATTTATGCCACTTACAACGACTATTTTATCGCCGTTTTCCACTTTTGATTTGAGATTTGATGCGATTCCATTTTTTAAAATCTTGGCAGGTGTTCCTACTTCACCATCTATAACGATATTTTTTCCGTTAAGTGTAAATGACAGATTTTTTCCTGGTCGTGCAATTAACTTTTTAGAGTCAAAATTGGTTTTTAGAAGCACATCCATTATGGTCATTTCCTTCACATTTAATAGTTCTAATTTTTCATCATTAAAATAGATGGTTATAAAATCTTTTTTTCTGTCAATCATTGATGAATAAGCGATACCAATAGGTGTGATGTATTCCGGGCCTTTTAATTTTTTGCTTTTGTATTCTACGACGTTGATGGAGCTTGCATCTCTTACAGATACTCTTTCTAACGGTATAGATAGATTTTTAGCAATTTCTTCTGCAATATTGGGAAGATTGCTGCTGCCGCCTACTAAGAATACAGCAGATGGACTTTTTCCATTGTATTTTAGAATTTCATCGCAGATTTTTTTTGAAAGATTTTTAACTACAGGTTCTATTATCTTAAGCACGTCAGTTCTTGATACTTTATGTTCAATTCCTATTACGTCTTTAAATTTTACTTCTTTTTTTGAGGTCGTTTTTATTTTTTCGGCAGTGTTAAAATCAGTAAGGAAATGCTGTTGTATCGTTTCAGTCACTTCATCACCGGCAAATGGGACCATTGAATATGCTATTATATTTCCTTCTTTTGAAATAGCTATATCAGAAGTGCCTGCGCCAATATCTATAAGCGCTATATTTAGCATCCTGATTTGAGGCATTATTGCGACTCCGATTGCTGCTATCGGCTCTAATGTAAGGTATGTAACATTTAAATCTGCTTTCTTTGCAACAGAGTATAAACTTTCTACTACATCATATGGCAAAAATGTGGCAATTATCTCTACTGAGATTTCTCTGCCTGTATGGTCTTTTAGGTTAGTTATAGGGAGGCCATCTAAATAGAAGCTAGTTATAGAGTATCCTACCATGTGATATTTTACCGTATAGCCTTCATGCGATATCTCTTCTTTTGCAGTGTTTAGTGCAGACAAAACTAGATTATCTATGTCACTGTCTTTTATTATGTAATTTTCATCTATGCTTTTTTCGACTCTAACAATTTTGGTTTTTAAAGACCTTCCGGCAGCAGCCAGACTAACATTTTTAAGGCTTACTCCTAGCTTTTTTTCAAGCTTTTCTTTTATTTTACACGCAACAGACGATACTTTTTCTATGTCGTGAATTTGACCGTCAAACATTACTCTGTCGCTATGCTCCATTTGCTCGACTGCAAGTATTTTTAATTTGTCATTTTCTGCCACACCTACAATGCCTACAACAACTCTTGTTCCAATGTCAAGTGAAAAAATCAAGTTATCGTTCATCAAAATTCCCCCGAAAAATATATCGTAAAACAAAAAATATATTTTAATAAATTTTAGAAAGTTGTATAATTCAATTAAGATTACTTTTATATTATACAATTTTTTGATTTGTCTTAAAAGTAATTTTTGTGGGGTGTTAAAATGATTAAAAATGGTGATTCTACTCAATTAGAAAGGCAGTGGAAGATATTATCAATTTTATCATGGGAAAACAATGGAATGACAATAAACCAGATATATCAGAGATTGGCTAAAAATTTTGGAGAAGAGGTATCTACAAAGACGATAAAAAGAGATTTAGATGATTTAACTATGGTATTTCCAATTTACGAAGAAGGGGAAGGCAGGGGAACGACTTATACTTTAGAAAAGTATAAGATACATGATTTTATATTTACTGTACAAGAACTTTTTGCATTATTTTTCACTAGAGAAATAATTAGAAAATATGATACATCTGAAATAGGTAAAATGGCTCTTAATTTCATAGAGAGAATAATATCGTACATACCTTCTATATACGATGACTACATTGATAGGCTGTATAGGACTTTTTTGATACAAAAGGATATAGATTCTGATAAAAATGTAACGTTAGACATGTTAGAGACTATCAACGATGCAATAATATATAAAAAATCTATCAAAATGAGGTATTATTCTTTTACATCTGATACAGAGACTGAAAGGGAAGTAGATCCGTATTTGATTTACGAAAAAGATGGTCATTATTATCTGACGGGATTTTGCAAATTACATAATGAAATAAGGGATTTTAGAATATCCAGAATGAAAGAGATAAAATTACTTGGTAAAAGCTTTGAAATATCCCCTGATTTTGATAAGAGCAAGTATTACAAATACACGTGGAATATTTTAAAAGGAAACACAAAATACAGGGTGAAAATAAGATTTACAGGGAATGCAGCCAGGCTTGTCAAAGAGTATGAAGGATATAAGGCAGATGAAATTGTAGAAAATGACGATGGTTCAATTTTATTTGTCAAGGTAGTTTCGCAGCTAGATGAGATTAAAAGATGGGTTTTAGGCTTTGGATGTGAAGCAGAAGTTATAAGTCCCGATGAGTTTAAAGACATGATCAATGATGAGATAATCAAGATGGCAAAAAAAATAAGGAGTAAATGACTCCTTATTTCATTATGCTTTTTATATCGTTCATTAAGCTGCTTAATTGGTCCTTTGTTATATATAGGCCAATTTGATTGTTGTTCTTCTGGATGTAGTAATTATTATTGTCATTTGTCAGAAATTTGACTTCCTCATTTTTACTGCCATCTGATATGGTAAGTGTGAAGCTAGAACTATTTCCGCTGATTTTTTTATTTGGATCTATTCCTGTCGGACTCAGTAAGACTATATCATTGAGAAGGCTTTCTGATTTGTCACTGCTTATTTCTTTACCATTGTAAGCCCACTTTCCGCTTTTATTTTTTTCCATATAACGGGTTCCGGAAGAGTCTGTATAAGTTACTTTTGATATTTTGTCTTTAGATATCGTGTATATATCTTTATTTAAATAATTGAATAGTGTATCACTACTTGTAAGTTGAAAATTCTCTATCGAGCTTGCGTCTACAACGTATATATACTGCGAATTTGACAATTTGGCATAGTACGAATTGCCAACTGGTGATTTATTTCCAACAATCAATTCTTCTGTATTGCCATTGCTGGATGACGCAGTAATAATAAAATTTGATTTGTCCAATCCATATTTCTTTAAATCTGTGTCGGTAAATTTTCTATTGTATTTTAATTGTGTAAGTGAATTGAATAAATCGCTGGCATATGTGCTATCTGCAGCATAACTTATCGGTTTGATAATTTTATAGGTGCTGCCATTTTTTACAATAGCCATTTCATTATTAGAATCTTTTATATCTATAGAAGACAATTTATTTTTGCTTATGCTTATGATGTTTGTCGATGGTGCAGGCTTCTTTGTAGCTTTGCTGTAGTAGTAATATCCCACAAATATGCCAAGTATTACAAACATTATTATAGTGTTTCTAAAAGTCTTCATAAAGCTCTCCTCCTGAAGAAGACAAACCCACCTATTATCCAGATGACTAATGGAATTACAATTACAGTTACAATAAACATTGCATTAGCTTGTTTTCCAGTCATGAATACAGTAGCATAGTCAAGAGGTTTTGGACTTATAGATATCTGTGTTGTCTTGTTTGTAAGCCAATTGGCACTGTTCATAAGAAGGTCTCTGTTGCCTTCCAAACCAATAACTTTATCAGTTGCCATAAGGTCATTGCCAAGTACGACAACTTTCATACCTGTCTTACTGTCAGAAATAGTAACACCAAGTGTTAGAGGACCTTTTATGTCATTGTCGTCAAATGATGCTTGTTTGCTGTTGAAATTTGTTTCCCCCCACGCTTTATCACTAGTTGTCAAAAATGATTGAATCGATATATTGCTGCTATTTGATTCTTTGTAAGTTATGCTTCTGGAACTTGGTGCAACTGACGCTAAATTAGCAGATTCTAGTTTATCGGTTATGTCATGGTATCCGTACTCTGGAACAGGTGATAAAGCATCCATGAAATAGTTCCTTGAAGGATCAACAACTATGTCGTTATCGATTTTTACATTCCAGTTTGCTAGAATATTGTTAATTGATTTTTCAGTAAGAGGACCATTTTCAGCTCCCATCATAATGAATGCTTTTCCGCCTTTTTTCAGGTAATCCATGATTGCATTTATTTCTTGGTCGTTGTAATCCATTTGTGGATTGGCTATTATTATAAGGCCTGTATCTTTTGGTATACCGCCGGATTGGCCAATGTTTAGATCATTTACGTTGTAGCCTTCACCTTGCAGCGCTGTTTTAAATGTTGTTAGAGAGTTTGTACTGTTTACTTCATTGTGGCCTTGAATGATATAAGCGTTTGTCTTGTTGACTTCTGTAACATTAATTATCGCTTGGGTAAATTGCTGTTCACCGTTAAAAATCGTCTGACCTGTTTCTTGTGATTGGGTAAATATATCATATGAATTAACTATTTGTCTTTTACTGTCATCTTTGCTGTTTAGAAACAGTGTAGTGTCATAAGCAGTTATTCCATATTTTTGTACTAATGAAGGATTCTTATCAGGATCTATAAATTGAACTTTTATCTTTTTTGATAATCCGGTGTATTCATTTAAAATATTCTGTACTTGTGTCTTTGCACTATCATTCTGGAAAAACGCATAGACTGTCACATCAGTTTTTAGATTTTTCAAAACTTGCTTTGTTTTATCGGAGAGAGTGTACTGCTTTGATTTGGTAAGATCCCATTTTATAGGCTTTTGGGCTAATATTAAGTTGCCGAAAATTAATATGCCCAATAAAATGACGATTGCTAAAATCGTATTGCTTCCGTATTTTAACCTGATTTTATTCAATAGAATTACCTCCTAACTCCAGCGTCTTTTATCAACAACCATGATAGTTACAAAAATGAAGAAGATTATTACGCTCAAGTAAAATACAATGTCATTTAAGCTTAATACACCGTTTTGAAAGTTATTGAATCTTTGTAGCAGCGAAATGTTTTCCACAATAGTTTTAGCTGTTCCCTGGAATACATCACCTAGCCAGCTAATAATCCAAAATAATAAAAGAATCGAAAAACCTATGACACCGGCAATAAGCTGATTTTCTGTTAAGGATGATGCAAAAATACCTATTGCTATGAATGCTGCTCCCATTAAGAAAGATCCTATATAACCTGTAAGAATAGGTCCAAAGTCTGGTGTGCTGTATATTTTAAGATATAAAGGATATATCAGGGAAATCACCAATGATAGAGCATAGACAGTCAGTGATGCAAAGTATTTACCCAAAACCATGTCTGTTATTTTCAGCGGCGCTGTCATGAGAAGCTGATCAGTTCCATTTTTCATTTCTTCTGATATCAATCTCATCGTCAAAATTGGGCTTATAAACATGAAGACAAAAACCATGTTGCTAAAAACGGGAGACATAAGTGCATATTGTGTTGAGAGGACAAATGTTGCAAAGAAATATCCTGATATAAGCAGCAAAAAACCTACCAGCACATATGCAAGAGGCGATAGAAAGTATGACTTAAGCTCCCTTTTGTATATTGTCAGAATTTTCATCACTATTTACCTCCTCATCTGTTGTAAGCTGCAGGAAGACTTCCTCTAGGCTGTAGTTTACAGGCCTAAATTCTATAATAGGCATATTTTGTTTTGCAAAAGAAAAGAAAATCTCTTTTCTCAAGTCGTTGTTTACGTCTGTTTCAACATCGATGTCGATACAATTTTCTTTTGTGTTTGATTTCGATTTAAAATCTTTTATTCCATTTATTCCTTTTAATGTGGTTGATATTTTTTCAGTTGAACCTAAGACTTTAAGGAAATATCTTTTCGATCTTCCTATAGTATCAGTTAAGTTTTCAGTTGAGTCCATTGCGACAATTTTGCCTTTGTTTATGATTATAACTCTGTCGCATATCATGCTTACTTCAGGTAAAATGTGTGTACTCAGTATGATGGTATGCTTTTTTCCTAGTTCTTTTATAATGTCCCTTATTTCTTTGATTTGTTTGGGATCTAATCCAACTGTCGGTTCATCAAGAACCAGCACATCAGGATCTCCGATGATTGCTTGAGCCAGTCCAACTCTTTGTTTGTAACCTTTTGATAAGTTTTTAATAATTCTTTTTCTTACGTCAGACAATCCTACTTCACTTATGACTTTGTCAACTGTTGATTTTCTTTTGTCTTTTGGGACTTCTTTTAATTCACATACAAATGCTAAATAAGCTTCAACAGTCATATCCAAATACAGTGGTGGGACTTCTGGAAGATAACCAATATGCTTCTTCGCCTTTAATGAATCTTCTATTATATCGTACCCGGCAATTTTTATTGTGCCTGATGTTGGTGGCATAAAACCAGTTATCATTTTCATGGTTGAACTTTTTCCAGCACCATTAGGACCTAAGAATCCTACTATTTCTCCACTGTCTACAGAAAAGCTTATATTGTCTACAGCTTTGCGTTTTCCGTAAACTTTAGTCACATTGTTTACTTCAATCATCATACGCGGCCAAACCTCCTTTTCGTATATACTACTTAATTATAATCAAGTTTTATTAATAAATTGTTAACAAAATGTGAAGAGAATTTTAAAAATAAAAAACATAGAGCTTTAAAAGCTCTATGTTAAGCCGCCAAAAGATTTGATAACTTTTACTACATTGTTTGTTTTGTCATCAGTGACTTCCACATTTAATTGGATATTTGCATCGGCAGTTTCGTCATAATAACCCATTCCGCTTATCATTGGATCTGACATAAGCAAAAGGCTTTTTCTTATGTCAAAAGGATAGCCTGACTTTAAAACTAGTGATGCTAAAGTTGGTCCTGTATCGGTTCCAGCTATGTTTTGCTTATCGTTGTAAGTATCCGCATATTTATCGATAATATCCACATATGCCCTGAAGCCCATGCTTTTTAAATAATTAGCAGCTTTGTTGGCGCTTTCTAAGTTGTAAAAATATGCATTTAATTTCATAAAATCACCCAAATATATTTTGGGCGCAATTTAAACATATATACATGGAAAAAATTACGCTGTTATAAATATAAGCAAACTTTTTCTGATGCTTTTTAAAGGTAAATTAAAAAATAAATGACATAATATGTTAGCGAATAGTATTATATTTTAATGCGCCTGACAGGAATCGAACCTGCGACCTCTCGGTTCGATTTTATACATTCTACACTTTCCTACAATGCCCTAAATTGGCTTAAATACTGGATTTTTTAACTTTAATGTTCTATAAAAAACTACCTTTATCTAAAACTTTTGTGGGAAAAGTGTGGGAAAAAATAAATCCTCAAAATGCCTACTATTCTAGATAAACAGGTCATTCAATGTCTCTACTGCATTAGTTTTTACTTTGGGTATTACATGCGTATACGTGTCTGCTGTTATAGAAATATTACTGTGTCCTAACAATAATGATACTGTTTTAAGTGGGATCCCTCTTTCAAATAGTTTTGTTGCAAAAGTATGTCTAATGGCATGAAATTTTTTATACTTTATGCCTGCTTTGTATAAAAGCTTTTTATAAATTCGAGTTAAGTTTCGAGCATCTATAGTATTACCTAATTCTGTTGTAAATACATAGCCGGTTTCAATATCGTTGAGGTAAGCTGGCCCTGCTTTTAATTTTTCTTCTTTTTGTCTGTTTCTGTGTTCCTTTAATACTGGTATAAGCGATGAAGGAATGGGGACAGTTCTGATGCTGTTTTTAGTTTTAGGTATTTGCTCAATAGTTTTATATTCCCTGTTGCCATGTGCATCTATGAGAGTTACCTGTTTAATCGTCCTCTGGACCCTTAATTCTTTTTTCTCAAAATCAATATCGGGCCATTTTAAGCCGAGTAATTCTCCCTGTCTTAAACCTGTTCCAAAATCCAATAAAAATAATGCTTTTAAGCGATGCCCTTCTAACGCTTCAGTGAATCTTTTTATTTCCTCATCAGTGAAGGTTTCAATCTTTGTTTCGCTTTTTTCCTGTGCAGTTCCCGGAATAACTAATTTTTTGCCTATACAAGGATTGCGAACTAGATACCCTTAATCGACTGCATAGTTGAAGAAGGTCTTTAAAAATTTGTTTAAAGTTTTTATTGTCTTGCTGCTTTTGCCTTCCTGATAGAGTTTGTTATAATATCGTTGTATCTGTATTGATTTTATGAGACTAATTTTTAATCCATATAGTTCACTATCTTTTATATAGTTTCTATAAAGTCCTTCATATCTTGCAAAAGTAGAAGGCTTTCTTGATACTTTTACAACCTCAAATAGCCATGTGCGCATAAGTTCACCTAAAATTACATCTTTAAAATCGATATTGAGGCCATTTTTTATGCCATTCAAATATTCATCTCTTTTAGCTTCGGCTTCTTTTTTGCCTTTGCCATAGAATTCTTTTCGAATTAGCTTTCCTTCCGAATCTCTGCCGATAGTAGCTGTTACTCTATAATATTCATTGCCGTTTTTTGTGTAATTTGTTTTTTGAGCCATAGTATCATACTCCTTAAAAAACTTATGTTCGAAATAGATTTAGAAATAAATGCCATTCAGCATGGCATTAATCTTCCCATAAATCTTCCATCATTCTACTTATTTTATCTGACCTATTTTTAGTTTCTTTTTTATCTATACTTATATCTATTACATCACCTTCATGTGCATCGGGTACTAATACTTTTGGCAAGTTCACCATTTTACGGTTAGGCATTTCAACAACCGCAAAATCACCTTCAAATCTGTCAATAATAACTTTCATTTTATCACCTCTTTTATTTTATTGTGGTGGATCACATACACTACATGGTGTATAGCCTTCCGCTTTAGCCTGTGATAAACTTATGGGGATTTTACTTTTTGATAAATATCTGCACCCATCACGATGATACTTTTTACCTGTTGCTGTTATATAAACAGTTACATTATCATTGCCTATGCTTCCGCTAGGATTTTGGATGACTAATGTAGATGTTGATGGTTTTGTCGCTGGTATAATTACAGTTGATGCTGTACCTGAATTGTTATTGGATGATTTGACAGTGTTAGTTGTATTAGAATTTACTGTATTTGTTGGTGGAGCATGTGGCTTTACAGATGATGCTTTCTTATCAAAAGTTATTGTGTTACCATCGCTTGTTGCTATGATAGTACCAGCTTCATCAGTCCTAAATATTTGAACGTTTGTTGCAGCAAGTCTATCAAGTGTTTGTTGTGCAGGATGCCCATAACTATTTCCAGCACCAACAGATATAACTGCATATTTAGGAGAAACAGCTTTAAGGAAAGCTGGCGTTGTAGATGAACTGCTGCCATGATGTCCTACTTTAAGAACATCAGCTTTTAAGTCGTAACCCTGTGCCAACATTTCATTCTCTGAAATGTCTTCGGCATCTCCATCAAACAAAAAAGATGTATTCTTATATGTTAGTTTTATAACAGCACTATAATTATTCAGGTCTTCATAGTATGTGTTGTTTGGCGCATACATAACGATTTTTAACGAAGGATCCAAGTCGATAGTTACGCCTGCAGTTGCAGTATTTACTTTTAGACCCTTTGATTTAATTGCTGTCAATACATCTTCAAATGTTTTTGTATTGTTTGATACTTTAGGCATGTAGATTTTGCCTATATCAAAAGAATAAATAACATTGTCCATTCCACCGATATGATCTTCATGCGGGTGTGTACCGACAAGAACATCTATTTTATTTATTCCTTGGTTCCTTATGTATGAAACAACTGAAGGCCCATCAGCATTATTTCCGGCATCTATCAGCATGCATTTACTGCCAGGTGTTTGAATTAAAATGCTATCAGCTTGCCCAACATCAATATAATGGACTTTTAATATTCCTGATGATGTAGTTGTAGCGTGTTTATCATCTTGTGGCGTTGATGTAGCAGCTAGATTGCTGGTATTTGTAGGTTTAACTTCATTATCTTTAGTGACAGATTCATCATTATTTTTAACTATAGTTTTACTTTCTTGCGTTGTTGGAATATTACTTTGTTCGGCTGGTGGGGTTGCAGCAATGCCTGTTACCATAATTGCAAAAGAAATAATAAAAGGAATTAGAACATTTTTTATAGGTGTATTTTTCTTTTTATAAGAAAGAAGATCCGCGAAGTAAAACATCGTAAATGGAAGTGCAAGAGAAAATAAGCCAACACCAATTCCTGAAGCAAACATAATTAAAGACAGCAAATAGTATATACCTGCTATAATCATGTGCCATCTTATGCTGCTTCTAAATCCTGGAATAAATTTTAAAATATTTTTTAATTCCATAAAATGACCTCCCCTTTTTGTAATGCTTTTTTCAATCCCTTATAGGTAGGCTAAAAACTTCTTGGTTTAAAAGAGTCTTCATTTAGAAGCTTGTTATTTCAATCCCTGACAGGTAAGCTGAAAACTTGCAGACATTAAACCATAATTAATATATACCTAACTTATATTTTACTAATTCCTCAGGTACTCCAAGCCAGCAGCTCATCTCTGGAATGCTCCAATCATTCCGGATTTCATCGTCATCTATAAGCAATTCAGCAGCAAATTTATTGGCTTCAATTTCAAAACGGCCTATTGGAAAAAGGGTATATTCACGTATGAAATAAATATCTTGGTTGAAGTGCAATAAAGCATGTCCCAGTTCATGAGCTAAAACAATACGTCTACTATTTAAATCTAAAAGAGAATTAACAATAATGAATTTATTTCGTATCAAATTTATATAATATCCCTTAGTGAAATCATTATACTCCTTATATCTTATATGCATCTTTAAATTTCTAGCAATTTTTTCAGGATTTCTTGTGCCATATTTATATATTAAATGCTTGACACGGGCATGAATATTTACCATAAAACTCACCTATATACTTTATAGTCTTATGTTATAATATAATTGAAATTAGCAGGGTGTCGGGCTTTCGTGGATGGTTTATTGGCATCGCTCCTCACCATCTATGCGTTGCACCTTCCGGGATACGCCTAGGCGAATTCTCACGGCTTGGCTCATAGTTGCCCTCGACTTTATGTCAGGGTTTTCTATGAATTAACCCGATTTACATCAGCAGATTACTCTGAAGTGGGGCAATTACATTACCCATAGTATTGAATTGTTTTACGATGGAATCAACTCCTTTGCAGCTATTTTGCATTTGGGCGAATTTTTCAATTCTTTCAATTGCTGGCATTGGCTTTAACACTCCACTAAATTTACTGAAATGACTTGGATTAGTTAATTTATCCATTTGGATTGCTAAACTCAAAACTGTTACCGCATGGGCTTTTTATCCCATACTTCTGCATGTTTCCATGCAGTTCAGCATATTTCTTCACCCTGCTAATTTTCTTCTTTTTTCTTTTTCTTACCATATTTCTTTTTATTCATTTCTTTAGCTTCCCAGAAAAGCTCTGAGATATCACGAAAAAGCTTTTCTTTGTCTTCTTCTGCCACCTCATCATTCATAAAGAAAGCACCTGCATGTTGAATAAAGTCTTCATACTGCATGAGGTCCCGTTTGGTGACTTTATATTTTTTTACGTAGTCTTCTGGAATATTAATATTATCATTTAAATATCCAGCAATTTTCATCAACTCTTCATATGGTACATCTAATACTTCAGAAATTTTTTTCAGAATTTCTGGCGAAGGTTCACGCAAACCTCGTTCTATACGAGATATATGTGCAGCACTTACGTTTGAATATAGAGCGAGTTGATTTATGGAAAGTTTTCTATCTTCACGAATTTTCTTAATATATTCCCCGATACTCAAAGGATTTCACCACCTAAGTTTATTTTATATAATATATTGCCCAAAGGCAATATAAAGCAAAAATTTTTTATAAAAAGTATTGACAAATGGCAACAGCATATGATATATTATTACCAGAAGGCAATATTGCCAACTGGTAAAGGAGGTGCTAAAAGTGGCAGACAATATAATTAACCTTGATTACTTAAAAAAATATATGGAGAAAAAGAAAATATCTGAAGTTAAATTAGCAGAATTAATTGGCGTAGACTATACAACAGTATACAGAGTTTTTAAGGGAGATAGAAATCCTGGAGCTAAGTTTATTGCTGGTTTGATAAAAAGCGGATTAGATATAGATTTTGAGAAAATTTTTTTAAATAAATCATTGCCAGATGGTAATAGAAATGAACAAACCGCATAGGAGGAGGTGAGAAGGATGGAGGAAGTTTTAAAGCAGAGGATAAATGAATTAGAAAAGAGAGTAACTGCCCTGGAAGGGCGAATTCCAGAACAGCCAAAGGAAATTGAGCTAAAAATTGACGGTGAGATGATTGCCAAAATAGTTGCAGCAGCCATAAAAAAAGGAGTGGAAGAAGCTTATTGTGAAGATACCCATTCATGATAAGCTTCAAGAACCTTAAACAATGTGACAACCTGTATTTTACTTAAGACTCCAGCCAATGCTACTGATAAATTATTTTCAGCAGTGTTATCAAGTTCAGCTTTAGCAGTGTTGTAAGCAATTTGAGCGAGTTCTTCTGAGTACTGTTCAGCAAACAAAGTTTTAAATTCATTGAAGTCTTTCATAATCTCACCTCCTCTCAAGAATATTTTACCATTTTGGAGAGAGGAGAAACAAAAGGAGGAAAGAGCATGAATGATTTACAAATCTTCAGCAATAAAGAATTTGGGCAAGTAAGAGTAATTATTAAAGACAATGAACCCTGGTTTGTTGGAAAAGATGTAGCAGAAGTTTTAGGATATTCAAATACAAGAGATGCACTTGCAAAACATATTGATGAAGATGATAAATCTGACGTCGCAATTTACGACGGTAGCCAAAATAGAAATATGACAATCATAAATGAGTCTGGTCTCTATAGTTTAGTTTTGAGTTCAAAATTACCTACAGCAAAGAGATTCAAGAAATGGATCACTTCAGAAGTTATACCAAGTATTCGCAAACATGGAGCTTATCTTACACCAGAAAAAATTGAAGAAGTATTGCTTAATCCTGATACGATAATTCAGCTTGCAACGCAGCTCAAACAAGAGCGAGAAGAAAAACTTAAACTTGAAGAAAAAATCAAACAGGATAAACCAAAAGTATTATTTGCTGATAGTGTTGCTATATCAGATACAGCAATCCTCATTGGCGAATTAGCAAAACTGCTTAAACAAAATGGAATTGATATTGGTGAGAAAAGATTGTTTGAATGGATGCGCAGCAATGGTTACTTAATCAGCAGGAAGGGCACAGATTACAATATGCCGACACAAAAATCAATGGAGTTAGGGCTTTTTAGAATCAAAGAAACTTCAATAACTCACAGCGACGGTCATGTGACAATCTCAAAAACTGCTAAGGTAACTGGCAAAGGACAGATATACTTCATTAATAAATTTAAAAGTATGCAAGAAATCAACAAAGAAAATGTTCAATGAGGAGGATTTGATATGACTTCAAAAGCTATACAAGAAATTGAACAATTTCAAAATTTCATAAAAGAAGCAGTAAAAAATGTGAATGTAAATCAAAAACTTACATTGACTATAGAAGAAGCAGCAAAATGTTCTGGCATAGGAAGAGATAAATTGTTGGAACTAGTTCACAACCCAAATTCTGATTTTCCATTTTTTAAAGTTGGATCAAAATTTTTGATTAATCGTGAAATGCTAAAAGAATGGCTTAGAAAGGTTTCGGAGGAAAGAAGAGTGCTATAGAAAGAGGAGGTGAAAGAATGAATATGAGCTGGGGACATGAAGCAAAAAAGCTAACAAAAAGAGAGAAGGCTGAAATAATTTTAAAAAACTTAGAAGAATACATTCAAGTTGATTGGAACTTCAAAGAATTTTATTTAAAAGCAATTGAAAAAGGATTAACACGGATAGAAATGGAGGAGAAATAATGGCACAAGCTTTAACAAAAAGTGTCGTTAACGTTGATATTGATGAACTTGATAGAGAACTAACGACACTTGAAATGCAAAAAGAGTTCAGATTGCGAAGAATAAGAGAATTGCAGGAACTAAAAAGACAAGCAGCAAAGGCAGATGCATTAATTGAGAAATTCAGAGAAGAAATTGCAGAGCTTGATGAGGAATATCATGAGAAATTAAGACTTTACTACAGTCAGATGTGAGATCTCGAAAATGTCATAAGAAGTGTTTCTGAAATTATTATCGCATTAGAAAGGGGTGATGGCAATGAGGAATGAATGCAAAAACATATACAAGATTGCCAGAAAATCAGCAGGTTTATCGAGAGAAGAGGCAGCAGAGATGTTACATATAAGTGTGAGGTCTTTAGCTGATTATGAAGCTGGTACGACAATACCCAAAGATGATATTGTATGTGACATGGTTAATATATACATGGCTCCTTGGTTGGGATACCAGCATCTAAAACAGAATACAAAAGTTGGACAAAAATATCTTCCAGACTTAAATCTAACGATTTTACCTGAATCAGTATTAACTCTGCAGAGTGAAACAGATGACCTGGAAATTGTTAAAAAAGACATGATTAAGATAGCTGCTGATGGCGTAGTAGATGAAACAGAAAAAGATAGATGGCAGCGTGTTACAAAGGAAATAAGAGAAATGGCAGGCGCAGCACTTGCGGTTATTTTCGCAAGATGAAAGGGGGATTTAAAGATGTCAGTAAGACTTGCAATACTTTTATATAAATTATTTGGTATAACCTCAACGTTAGAAAACGGACAAGTCAGACACGGAATAGAATTTTGGAAATAAAAAAAGGCCTTAAAAAAGGCACATAAAAATTCTTCTAAGGAGAGTATACCACATTTCAGGTATACTCTCAAGATAAAAAATGAAAGGGGATAAAAAGATGGGAAACATGGCTATGATGAACAAAATTTGGAATATCACTAATTCACGCATACTTAAAACAGATGACAAAATTAAAATGCTTGAAGATTTAAAAAATAAAACAGATGATAAAGTACTTATAAAGATTATAGAGCTTGATATAGAAAATTTAAGGAGTGGAGTATGTAATGGATAATGAAATGAAGATAATACATCTCTACGATAAACAGCCAAAGGACATTTCAATAAAGCTTGAAAAGAATACAAAAGGATACAATTGGGAAATAAGCTATGCAGGCGAGGATATAGAAGCAGTTTTATCTAAGATACGTGAGGTTAATAAAAAATTGCAAGAAGAATATGGAGGGGAGAAACAATGAGCAATAGCAAGGCAATAGATAATTATCAAAGGATAAAATTTTTGCTTAGCAATGTAAATGTAAAGAAAAGATTTGAGGAAGTTCTTGGACATAGAGCAGCACAATTTATAACATCTGTATCAAACGTAGTAAATGGTAACCCTATGCTTCGCAACTGTGATGCAAACTCTATACTATCTGCCGCAATGGTAGCGGCCACTTTGGATCTTCCTGTGGATCCAAATCTAGGCTTCTCTTATATAATCCCTTATCACACGAAAGAGGGTTGGAAAGCTCAATTTCAAGTAGGATACAAAGGAATTATACAGTTAGCACTTAGAACAGGGCAATATAAGAACATAAATGTAATTGCAATATATGAAGGACAATTAAAAGGATTTAATCCTCTTACGGAAGAGATTGAGTTAAATTTTGATAACAAGATTTCCAACAAAGTAATAGGTTATGCGGCATACTTCAGGCTGATTAATGGGTTTGAAAAGACCGTATATTGGCCTATAGAGAAAGTAAGAGCGCATGCACAAAGATTTAGCAAAACTTTCAATAACGGTCCATGGCGTACGGATTTTGATGAAATGGCAAAGAAAACTGTCATGAAGAACACACTTAGTAAATGGGGAATACTCTCGGTAGATATGCAAACAGCTCTAAAATCCGACCAAGCCATAATACACGAAGGTAAACGTGGCGTTGATTATGAATATGTTGATAACCCAGAACCGGATACTGAAGGAAATAATAATGTAATTGATGTAGATACTGGAGAAATTATTGAAGATGATAAAAGTGACAATGATTATGCAATAGAAGAAGGTGAAAACCAACAGATGGAAATAGATGAAGAAGATTTACCAGAATTTTTACAAAATGTTGAGGAGGATCAAAAATGAGATATGAAAAAATGTGGTATGACCTTAAAAGAGAACTTTTAATAGATAGGTTTAAAGGATCTTATGATATAGATTTTGTTATCGAAAAGATGGATGAAATTGAATGTAGAGAATCAGAGTATAAGCATAAGCAGAGAGACTTCTTCGGAAAAATAATTGAAAACAATAAGCAAGCAGAAAATGAAACAATAGATGAGGCGGAATAAACCGCCTCTCTAAAAAACATTTTGAGCGGAAAAATATTCATTAAGTACCAAATTGGAGGGTGAAGGAAGATGAAAAAGATATATCAAGATGGTAGCAATGACTGGAATATTTCAGCTTTTGAAGTGGCTAAAAAGTTAGAACCTAGAGTAAAACAATATTTTGACAAAATAATGGAAAGTACTGCTTCAAATTATCTAATTGAAATTTCTGAATGTGAATCACCAATCGAACAGCTCTTAGGTCTAGCCCTACAACACAAACTTATCATATTTGAAGTCAAATCAGATTATGGCGTTTATACTATATATCCTCAATATGAGATAGATTGTTTTGGTAAAAAATACAGAGTAGATTTTTATATTAATGTAACTTATGAAGGTCAAGAAAGAAATATAGTTATTGAATGTGATGGGCATGATTTCCATGAAAAAACAAAGGAGCAGGCGGCGAGAGACAAGCAAAAAGATAGATATCTAGCAAGAGCAGGTTATAAAGTAATTAGATTTACTGGAAGTGAAATTTGGGCGGATCCTGATGAATGTGCAAGAGAAGTCCTTTCTGTAGTTTTTAGCCAAAGTTATTAATTTAAGGTGAGGGATTGAAATGGGGAGAAAGAGATTTATAACAAGTGATATGAGCATTGACGAAAAAATAGCACAAATAGCCGCAGAAGATCCTACAATAGCCTTAATGTGGCCATGGTTTATTACAGGATTTGATGATTGGGGAAGAATGGAGGCGGCACCTTTAAAAATTAAATTAAGTATTTTCCCTGCATTCCCATTTACGGTGAAAGATATTGAAAGGGCGATAGACAAGTATGCCGAAGTAGGACTCGTTTTTAAATATGTAACAGAAGGACATACATATATAGCAATAGAACCAGAAAAGTATTATAAATATCAAACTTACATTAGAGATAATAAGCGCGAATCAGATAAATCTAATTGTCCAGCGCCTGAAAATGCACCATGGAATAGTCAAAATAGTGCAGATAAAAACAAGTACGCGCAAGAAGATAATATGTCGCGCAATTGCGCGCAAGTTAGCGTAGATAACGACAAAAAACACCCTTCTCCTTCACCTTCTCCTTCTCCTTCACCTTCTCCTTCTCCTTCACCTTCTCCTTCTCCTTCACCTTCTCCTTCGGAGAATATATCTACGTCCGAGCGAAGCCCGGACATGCAGCAGAAACCTCAAAATGAGGACAAAAAAAGTGGAAAGCATATTATTCCAGTCTTTAGCGAGGATACAATTCAATTTCAACTTGCCATGTTTATGAGACAATGCATTTTAGAAAACTTACCAAAAGCCAGAGTACCTGAGCCAACAATAGCAGGATTGAAACGATGGGCCTATGATATCGACCTTATGATTCGCATTGATAAAAGAGATCCAGAAGAAATACGTAGTTTGATTGACTGGTCTCATAGAGACAATTTTTGGAGAGCTAATATACTAAGTCCGGGTAAATTACGTGAAAAGTGGGATACGCTAACAGCACATAAAATGCGGAACATGCAAAGCAAGGGACGAGCAGATCCAGGCGAAATGCCTAAAAATGTGGCTAAAGCGTTAGAACTTGTAAGAAAAGCCGAGGAAGAAGAGAAAACAGGAAAGGATGTTTCAATATGGTAAAGTCGGAAATTGCAAAACTGCTTGCAGTATTAGCGGCGTCATATCCAAAGTTTGAAGTTGACGAAATAAAACAGCAAGTGTGGTATGAAATGCTACAAGACATACCGTACCAAATAGCTCAAGTTGCAGTAAAAAAATTAATACTTGAGAGTCCATATCCTCCAGCCATAGCAGATATTCGCAAACAGGTAGCGGAGATAACTACACCCAAAGGAGAACAGCTGGATCCTGCCGAAGCATGGGGAGAAGTTGAAAAAGCAATACGCCACTATGGTTCATACAGGGAAGAAGAGGCATTAGCAAGCATGAGCCCGGCTGTAGCAAAGGTTGCAAAATATATGGGGTGGCGTGAGATATGCCTTAGTGAAGAGCCGGGAGTTGTGAGAGGGCAATTTCTCAAGATGTTTAGTCAGGTCCAGGAACGGGAGAAGAAAGAAGCATTGTTACCAGAGAAGCTTAAAAACGATATAGCAATGCTTGCAAATAAGCATGATTTTAAGCTTATAGAGGGAGGCAAGAAATGATGACAATATTGAGCAAAGTTAAAAGCATAATATCCGAGCAGACAGGGATCCCGAAGAGAGAAATAAAAATAGATTCGAACTTAATTGATGACCTTAATATAAATTCATTAACACTTATTGAGATAATATGCGATATTGAAGATACGTTTATTATATCAATATCCGATGAAGATGCTCTCAAGTGCAAGACTGTTAGAGACATAGTAGATTACATTAAAGCAATATGGGGAGGAAGAGATAAATTATGAAGGTTGAATTTGAGATGAATTTGAAAAATGGGGATGGTAAAGACAAGAAAAGAAAAAGAGAGATAATTCGAGGTAAGGGTGAACTTATAAAAGAATACGAACATTTTTACTTAGTGCAGAAAAAGGGATATAGGACATGCATAAATAAAGCGGATATTGCGTGCGGAAATGCTAAATTAAGGTTTTTAAAGGAGGCGTGAGGGATGAATAAAACAAAAATAGAGTGGACGGATACTGTATGGAATCCGGTTACCGGCTGCACACCTATCAGCGAAGGATGCCAAAACTGTTATGCAAACCGCATAGCAAATAGACTTAAAGGTAGATGTGGATATCCGGCAGATGAACCGTTCAAGGTAACGTTGCATCCAGAGCGACTGAATGAACCTTTACAATGGAGGAAACCTCAGCGAATATTTGTGTGCAGTATGGGGGATTTATTCCATGAGGATGTCCACCCATATGACATCATGCGAATATTTAATGTGATGGCAAAGGCTAAACATCACACCTTTTTGGTGCTTACTAAAAGGCCAGAACGAATGCTTGAAGTTTATAAGCGGTTGCGTCCGGGGAATACCATTCCTGGCCCATACTTTTCAATTACAGGAAAAGGGGAAGGGTGGGCAGGTTATCCGCCGACTTTACCGGACAACATATGGCTCGGGGTTACTGCCGAAAACCAGCAAAGAGCAGATGAACGTATACCAATTTTATTACAAATACCGGCAGCAGTACACTTTGTAAGTGTAGAGCCGATGCTAGGGCCAGTTAAGATTGATCATTACTTTCCCGAATATGACTACCGACCTACATATAAATATTGGCAAGCTGCTTTTCCTGAGCAGGGTAATAAGCCAATCTTGGTTTGCCCCGGTATTGATTGGGTAATATGCGGCGGAGAAAGCGGTCTGGGAGCGCGGCCAATGCACCCGGATTGGGCGCGAGACTTAAGAGATCAATGCCAGAAGGCGAGAATACCGTTTTTCTTTAAATCGTGGGGCGAATACAAACCTTTGCCTTTCCGCTCTACTGGGGATGGACTTCATACATTACAAGAATATCCTGAGTGTAAATATGATTTTGTTAAAGTTGGTAAAAAGACTGCTGGACGTGTCTTGGATGGTAAAACATGGAATGAGATTCCGAGTATTGATATATAAATTGCCAATGAGGAAGGGATATAAAAATGTGGGGCGGATATAAGATATCAAGAAAGATGAAAGAAGATTTAGCCGATGTTGTTAATCTACTAGATAAAGCAAAAGATTCATTGATTACTGATAATAACACTAAGCACGCTCAGATATACATCAAAAAAGCAATTGAGATATGCGAGAAATATATTAGTTAGGAGGAATAAGACATGCTTAAAGAAATGAAACCGGGACGCAAATACTTCATCATCAACATAGATGAGCCTTATGCAGCAGAGATTTTCGAGATATTAAAGCGCGGCCAAATGGCAAAAGGTGAATGGTCAGAAGGGGATATAAGCTTTGAAGAATGGCAGGAATTGACTTTTAGAGAGCTTAATGAGGGAGGAAACTGATATGTACAAAATAGTAATTCCCGGCCGACCAGTACCGAAAGGCAGACCAAGATTTTCAAAAACCGGACATGCTTATACACCAGAACGGACACGACAGTATGAAGAATTAGTCGGGTGGAAGGCAAGAGAGGCCGTTAAACAGCCACTTGAGGGCAATATAGCGTTGTATATCAGAGTATATGTTAAAAGGAATGTATATCCAGATATAGACAATATTGCAAAGTCATGTATGGATGGAATGAATGGCGTAGCATACAAAGATGACAAACAAGTATCATATTTGACAATACAACGATTAAAAGGTAATGAAGAAAAAGTAGAAATTGAGATAGAGGAGGTATCATGATGGGTAAAATTGAATTTTTAGCATCAATACCACCAATTCAATCAGGCCTTAAATTTGGTGGTGACGGTGCAAGGGTACAGTTTGATATTCCTGAAACATATTTATCAGAAGCAATAAAACTTGTAACATGTAAAAATAAAGTTTTAAAGATTACAGTGGAGATTAAAGAGGGGTAGCTAAAGCTATCCCTATACGCATTTAGGAGGGGAAAAGTTGACGAAGAAGAAAAAGAAGAAGAAAAAATACAAAGATATAACAAAAAAACTTTGGGATCAGAAATACCCAAAGGGATATGAGTTTTATAAGTGGCTGATGGAGAACAATAAAGGGGTTAAAATTTGATGGGTGGGATGATGATTTTGAAAACACCTAGAGAAATTCAAAAAGATGTTGAAAATGTCTTAAAAAAATACAATGTCATTAAAACAAAATTGGAATATTATAACATGAAATACAATGAAATATCTGAGCTACCTGCTATTAATGCAGGTATAAAATCTGGAAAAACATATAAATTTAACAGTATTACAGAAAATATAGCACTTGAAGATATAGAAATGAAAGATAAATCGCTTATACTAGTCTTTATCATTCTTACCATTGATAGTATATTGTCATCGTTATCTAATATAGAGAAAAATATTTTAACTATGAGATATATTGAAAAACATAAATGGCGATATATAAGCAAAAAGAACAACTATAGCATTAGAAATTGCCAAAGAATCGCATCTTATGCAATAGAGAAAATTGCAAATGAATATTCTAACGAGATTGAAGAAATTGTCGCATTTTTGTCGCATTTTTTGCGTACTTTATAAAAAAATCTATGCTATAATACATAATAGAACAATAGATAAATATTTGATAAACAAAAGACAAAGCTCAGGCGTCCCCTTCCTGAGCTTAAATTTTTGCAGAAAAAGAAGGATTTTAGAAAAATATGTAGAATATTATGGTAAAAATAAAGAAAGGGGAATTTATAAATGAAGATACAGATTATCTGTGAACATTGTGGAAAGATCGTGGAATTGCTACCGAATGAGGAAAATTACAGCTATGTAAGTGAAAAATTAGAGAAAGCAAAAATACATTGCGAACCGGATGTACAAATAGAAATCGAAAATGAAATGGAAGAAATAAAAAATATGCGCGATGTAAGTGATATTGATGTATATCATACAATAGAAGGCATCGAATTTACTTGTGAAGAATGTGGAAATAGCATAATATTAACTGAATTAAATTGATATTAAGTAATTTAAAGAGCTCTAATGGGCTCTTTTTTCATGCGATATACAAAACAACTCAATATTGGCGGTGAGGTGATAATGGATGAAATAAAAGATCAAGTAAAAAAAGATTATCTATTGGGAATGAAATATAATAAAATATGTGAAAAATACAATCTTAGCATAAATACGCTGAAATCATGGGTTAAGCGATATAATTGGTCCAAAGAGAAAAAAGAAGGTGCACACAAGGAGAAAAAACGGGGTGCACCCAAAGGCAATAAAAATGCATTAGGTAATGATGGTGGAGCACCATTTGGTAATAAGAACGCCGAAAAACATGGCCTGTTTTCTAAATATTTACCTCAGGATACTTTAGATATTATAGATGAAATACAAAAGAAAGATCCATTAGATTTACTATGGGACCAAATAGTTATTCAATATTCAGCCATTATCAGAGCACAAAAGATTATGTATGTTAAAGATCAGAATGATTTGTCAAAGGTTTTGAAGCGGACCATAGAATCTGAAAATATATCTGAAAAAGAATATGAGCTCCAATTTGCGTGGGATAAACAGGCTAACTTTTTACAAGCGCAATCGCGAGCCATGGCTGAATTGAGAAATTTAATATCAAAATATAGTGAATTATTAAATACTGACTTAGCCACAGAAGAACAGAAATTACGAATACAAAAAATAAAAGTTGATATTGAAAGATTAAAAGAGGATGATCCTAATAAGATAGTTAATATAAATGTTAAACTGGCAGGTGATAATGATGAAAATAAACCTGACAGTTAACAAAAATATTTTTAATGAAGCATATTTACCATATCTCGAAACAGAACAGCGATTTAATATATTTTATGGTGGTGCTGGATCTGGCAAATCTGTATTTGTGGTTCAAAAAATGATATTAAAATATTTAAAGATGCCTAAAAGAAAGTGCCTTGTCATTAGAAAAGTCGCAGCGACATTAAGAGATTCAATATTTGCAGAATTTATAAATCAGCTCGAAAACACATATAAAATACTTGAATATTGTACTGTGACTGAATCACGATTAGCAATAAAACTGCCAAATGGTAGTTTGTTTTTGTTTAAAGGGCTTGATAATCCTGAAAAAATAAAATCAATACAAGGCGTTGATGACATAATAATTGAAGAGGCATCAGAATTGACACTTGATGATTTTTCACAGCTGAATTTGAGATTAAGAAGTAAAGCGCCTAATCAACAAATACATTTGATGTTTAATCCAATTTCAAAAGGTAATTGGACATACCATAGATTTTTTGAAAATGGATTGCCAGATGATACTTTGATAGTCCATACCACGTGGAAAGATAATAGATTTTTGCCTGATGAATATATCAAAGAATTGCTCAAAATGAAAGAAATAAATCCAACTTATTATAAGATATATGCGCTAGGGTTATTTGCGACTCTGGATAAACTTATATACACAAATATAGAGATCAAAGATTTTGATTGGACCAAATTAAAATACATAAAGAAATTCGGGCTTGACTTTGGATACACAAATGATCCAACAGCTTTTAGCTGTAGCCTTATGAATTTACCAGAAAGATTGATATATATTTTTGATGAACATTACCAGACAGGAATGCTCAATAATCATATAGCAAATATGATAAAAGCTAAGGGATTTCAAAATGAGATCATTAGAGCTGACAGCGCTGAACCAAAATCTATAGCTGAAATAAGAAGTTATGGAATACCAAGGATTTTAAGCGCTAAAAAGGGGCCTGATAGTATACTAAATGGTATTCAGAAATTACAACAGTTTAAAATTATTGTACATCCCAATTGCAAAAAACATATCCTAGAATTTGAAAATTATACTTGGAAGAAAGATAAAAACACAAATGAATTTATCAATGAACCTATAGATGAATTTAATCATCTTATGGATGCATTAAGATATGCATATTCAGATGTTACAGAAGTGTTCGACAGAAAGAACTATTCAGGAAAGGGGGCAAGACAATGATAGATTATATGCAATTATTAAAAGTAGATTTACAAGGTTTGTATACAGACCAGCTTGAAAGAATTAACAAAATCATCAGATGGTATGAGATCTATGATGGAAAACAAGAGTGGTCTACAAATGAAGAACTTGATTATAAGCCAACAAAGAAGATATCGAACAAAATAAAGGAACTAATCGACAAAAAAGCCCGGTTTATGTTTGGGAAAGAGCCGTACTTCAATTTGAAGCCGATTATTGCAGATGAAAGAGGAAGCACTATAAATGCTGATAAAGCTCAGGCAAAAGAAGATCTATTATATAAAATATTAGACTCTAACAAATTTCACAGCAAACTATTGAAGGCTCGTAAAGATTGCAGCATAGGAGGTAAAATAGCAATTAAGTTGTGGGCACAAAGAGATATAGGCCTCAAAATTGTTTTCTCGCCAGCACAAGAGTTTATACCATTTTACGATGTTGATGATGTGGACAATTTGTACAAGATTATATTTGTATATATGGTCCAGGATGCATTAGAGCCAGCAGAGCAAATTATTAAAAAACAAACTTGGGAGATGATTAACGGCAAATGCATCTTGAATGAAGGTACTTATAATGGGACAGGTGCATTATTAGAAGCACCATTCCAGAATTATAATACAGGATTGGATTTTATCCCAGCAATTATAATTCAAAATGGTGGTTTAACTGGAGAGACAGAAGGCAGAAGTGATGTTGAGTTATTATGGAGTAATCAAGATATTTATAATAGACTTACAAGTGATGATATAGATGCACTTAAGTTTCAGATGTTTGGCCAAAATGTGTTCGTAGACGCGTCAGAAGACTCACTGAAAAATATAAAGATCGCACCTGGTGCAATGATAGACTTGCAATCAGATATATCAACAGAAGGTAAGCAAGCACAGGCAAATAGATTAGAAAGTAATTTTTCATATAACGATAAATTTCAAGACACAGTCAATAGAATAAAGAATGATATGTATGATGCTTTAAGTGTGCCTAATATTGGACTTGAGCAACTTAAAGGTTTAATGCAGTCTGGTAAAAGTATGAAAGCATTGTATTGGGATCTCATATCTGCATGTGAGGAAGATTGGACAGAATGGGGTCCGGCACTTGAACAGATGGTTGATTATATCTTTAAAATGGTAGATGTATATAATCTCTATAATGCAAGAGATATCGTTAGATTTGATACTACTATGACGATAGAGCATACATATCCAATACCAGAAGATGAAGCAGACCAGCAGAGACTGGATCTTGAAAAAGTGACTGCGCAGGTTATGAGTAGGAAAGCATTCATAAAGAAATGGCAGGATGTTGAGGATGTTGATGCTGAGATGGAACAAATAGCAACAGAACAGCAAATGTTAAAAGATGAATTTATTCAAGCAGCCAGTAACGAATTAAATAGTGGTGACTAGTGGTGACGGTATTCAATGAGTAAATATGAAGAGTTAATCAAGAAGGCCAGAAAAAATTTTTTAAAGCTGACAATAGATCAAAAGCAAGAAATTTTTCATATATATACAGCGGCAATAGATGAATTAAGTTCAGAAGCCAAAAAGTCCAAGGATGGTACGCTAACACAAAGATGGCTTATAGATTATACAAAGGCTCTTAAAAAAGCAAGAGATAATATGCAAAAAGAGTTAAGCAGCAATATAAATGAGTATATCGGAAAAGCCGCAGAAGAGGCAATAGTTCCAGATACAGAGTTATTTAAAGATATTTCAAAATTTGTTGACTTAGGTCCTCATTTTACGGAGATGTTTTCAAGGGTTCCTGAAGATGTTTTGTCGGTGATGATAAAAGGTAGATTATATAAGGACCATAAAAGCCTTAGTAAGCGAATATGGAAACTCACTAATGAGTTTGGCCAAAACATTGATTATGTTATTAAGCGAGCTATGGCAGAAAAGAAAACGGCCTATGAATTGGCAAAAGACCTTGAAGAATTCGTAAAGCCCGAATCAAGGCGGTCATGGAATTGGGGTAAGGTATATCCCAATATGAGAAATGTTCAAATAGATTATAACGCTCAAAGGTTAGCACGGACAGCTATAACACATGGATTTAGAGAAGCGCAATATCAAGCAGCTAAAAAAAATCCATTTGTAAAGGCGATTCATTGGGAATTATCACCGCAACATTACGAGAGACAAGTCAAAAAATGGGGCGAAGATATATGCGACGAATATGCCAGACATGATGAAGGATTAGGAAAAGGCAATTTTAAAATTGATGAAGTACCTATTGGTCATCCGGGATGTTTATGTCCAACATGGCCAGTTATAGTAAAATCCATTGACGATATAGTAGCGGAGCTAAAAGAATGGGTAAGAAATCCAGAAGGGAACAAAAAGCTTAATGATTGGTATGAGAATGTATATAAAAAAGAAATAGCAAGGAGGTGAAATCATGGGGAAATATCGAAAAAAGCCAGTTATTGTTGAAGCTATGCAATTTTTTGATAACGCTGAAACTTTAACTAAATTATCTGACTTCATAGGATACACAATAAAGGTTGATTATAAAGACCAAAAAAATCCGATATTGAAGATACCGACATTAGAAGGAGAACATATAGCGAGGGTAGGCGATTGGATTATAAAAGGCGTAAATGGAGAATTCTATCCATGTAAGCTGGACATCTTTCAGAAAACATATGAACCTGTAAATTAAGTCTTAGAAATAAGGCTTTTTATTTTGCTCTTTTTAGTATTGCAGAGCATAAATAACAAGACCGCAGGCTGGAGCCGACCAGTTTAAAAAGGTTAGTAGGAAAGGAGATATTAAGATGGATCTTAAAGAATTACTCGGAGAAGATTTATACAATCAATTAATGCAGAAATTAGGCGATAAAGCAAAAATTGCCATAGTGAGTGACGGCAATTGGATACCAAAGGAGAAATTTGATGAGGCAAATAATGAGAGGAAACAATACAAACAGCAGGTTGAAGACTTAAATAAGAAATTAGGAGAGCTTCAAAACGTCATAAAGGACAATGAGGAAGCGGCTAAAACTATTGATACACTCAAAAAACAAATAGCAGAAAAAGAAGATGAACTCAACAACACAAGAAAAATGAACGCTATCAAATTGGAGGTTTTAAAGGCTAATCCTAATGATGTGAATGACATAATTCCACATTTAAAACAAGATGCTATCAATATAGCAGATGACGGTACAGTTTTGGGACTTGAAGAACAAATAAAGGCTCTTAAAGAGAGCAAACCATATCTATTTAAAGAAGTTGACCTTAATGGCACAGGCGGCAGTGTAGGTAATGGACCAAAAGATAAAACACCGCCAGCAGTTAATAATTTGGCAGATGCTTTAAAGCAATATTATCAAAAATAATTTAGGAGGTTGATGTATAATGCCTATAACACTTGAGCAGGCCAAAGTAGGAATGGCCAACAAAGTAGACCAACAGGTTATCGATGAGTTTAGAAGAAACTCAATATTGTTAGATCGCTTGACATTTGATGATGCAGTATCACCAGGTACTGGCGGTTCAACACTGACATATGGTTATATAAGATTAAAGACACCGGCAAGAGCAGGATTCAGGGATATTAATACTGAATATACTGCACAGATAGCAGATAGAGAACCACATATTGCAACCCTAAAGATCTTTGGCGGATCTTTTGAGATTGATAGAGTTATAGCCGAGACATCAGGTGCAATTGATGAGGTCAATTTCCAGCTTCAGGAGAAAATAAAAGCCGCGTCAAACTTATTTCATTACACAGTAATTAATGGAGATAGCGCAGTTGATTCTAAAGCCTTTGATGGTTTAAATAAAGCATTAACAGGAAATTCTACAGAAATAGGAACTGACACTTATATAGATTTAAGTACATCAGCACAGCTTGATACGAATTATAAAATCTTTTTAGACGTGCTTGATGACTTCCTCTCAGAACTTGATGGTAGGCCTTCATTTTTAGCGGGCAATTCAAAGCTTATGACTAAAATTAAAGCAGTAGCAAGAAGAGCAGGTTATCTTACTCCAACAGAAGATGCATTCGGCAGAAAAGTTGACACTTACGATGGAATTCCATTGTTGGATCTTGGCTATTATGTTAATGATGCTGGCCAAGCGGTACCAACGGTACCTATCGTGGATACACGTAAACCTGACGGAACAAATGTTATTACTGGATTGACTGATTTATATGCTGTTAGGTTAGGCCTTGATGGCTTTCATGCAGCTACAGTAACTGGTAATAGAGTTATTAGAACTTACTTACCTGATTTTACACAACCTGGCGCAGTTAAAAAAGGCGAGGTTGAAATGATAGCCGCAGTAGTGCTAAAGTCGACACGCGCAGCGGGAGTATTAAGAAATATAAAAGTAAAATAAGGTGATATAAATGCCTAAGATATATGCACCTAATAAAGAATACACTGGCTATTCAGCTGGTGTATTCTTTATAAATGGTATTGGATACACAGATAATAAGTGGCTAATACAATGGTTTAAAGAACAAGGGTATGAGGTAGAGGTGGTTAAAAATGACAGACCTCGAAAGCTTAAAAAATAATCTTCTTGAAGATAAATTTCCGTATTTTTCAGATGAAGATCTTCAAAACCTTTTAACACAATATACAACTGTGCAGGAAGCAAGCTATCAAGGGTGTTTAATTAAGTCACAAGATGATAGCATTTCGCTTGGTGGATTAAAAACATCATCAAATAGTAGCTTTTGGCTGAAACGTGCTAAATTATTTAGAAATAATTTGACAGGCAATTTGAAAAGAGCTGATGAAGTATGACGAATTATGAGTTGAGGATTAAAAAAGCGATAGAACAAAATCCAATAATGATAGTTATTAATAGAACAGAAAAAAAAGATATGGGCGGCTATTTTGATGAAATTAAGAGCCAACATGGACCATATGTGGCATGCATATATCAGCAGTCAACAAGAATTTCGAAAGACGTGGCAACTTTAGCAGGCACAAAGCAGGTTGATAAAACATTTATTTTGATTGCAGATAAATACACAGATATTCGATCGGGCCCGAATGTAAAAGATGAATTTGATGTCGATTTTGGGCACTTTATGATTACAGCAGTATACCCAATAATGATAAAAGATCAATTGATAGGATATCAAGCAGATCTTGAGAAGGTGTCATAAATGAGTATGGCAGATGATATAAGAGATTTGCTGGAAAGAAAAAAGGCTGCAACATACGCATTACTAGAAAATTGGGCAGGCACGCTTGAAGGATACGCAAAGGAAAACGCATCGTGGACGGATAGAACAGGGCATGCAAGACAAGGATTGAATGGTGGCGTTGATGTAGACGGCAATAGATTTATATTGTACTTGTCACACAGTGTTAAGTATGGCCAATATCTGGAAGAAGGAACAGGGGAATATGGCCCTAAAGGAGAACCTATTGTAATTAAGCCTATTAACAAAAAGGCGCTATATTGGGAAGGAGCTCCGCATCCTGTTAAAATTGTCCATAATCCTGGTATGAAGGCAAGAGCAATTATAGGACCGACTTTTGATGCGAATATAAAGCGCATAGGAGATTCATTGGATGAACTTTGGAGTGATAAATGATGAGAGCAGCTATAAGGCAAAAGCTTATAAACGATATACCGGATATTCAAGGCAGGTGCTACGAGCCACAAGCAGCATCAAAAGATACACAAAAACCATATTTAGTATTATTACAAGGTGTAGATGCAGAGGATAGCTTATGGACTGGATTTAGGCGCATAATTGAGGTATGGCCATATGTTGCCAGAACAACGTTCCAGAAGGTAGATGATCTTGCCAATAAGGTTATAGCTTCCTTAGATAAACAACTTATAACCGATACAGTTACAGGCGAGGTCTTTTCATGCCAATATTTAGGGACAGTAGGACAGGATTACGTAGATGAGGATTGGGATGCCATCACGAGAGGATTGCGGTTTGCAGTGTTAGCATTGCAGCCAGTGAGCACGGAGGAAACGGTAGCAGACGATTCTTGGATTGAAGCTTTGGCGACGTGGACGTCTAATATATTATGTCAGGATTGGACAGTATATAAAAATGTTTGGCCATTAGGATATGAAAGGCCTGCTACAATGTGGAGAATTGCGGGGATTGAAACAAATATAATAGGGCAAGGGCTGTATGAGATTAGGAAAAGAATTATAGGACATGTTTTAGGAAGAACAGCTAACGAAGAGATTTTAAGCGTGCAAACTATAATTCAGGAGCTTAGTAATGCGATTAAGATACCGCTTGATGTAAACACAAGAAAATATATGACAGTAAACCAGGCATCAGTAGATTATCGAGCAAATGCAATCACAGCAGGACAAATAACATTAACATTAAGCAGATACACAGATGTTCTAACAGAGGAAGCTATAAAAATTGGAGAAGTATTAATTAATCAAGAGGTGAAGCAATAATGGCACAGGAGAAATATACCGAGCCAGTATATAATATTCAAGACATTTTAGAGAATTCAAAGGCTCTTTTTAAGTGCAATAGGGAAGTTGTGAAGGGAGCAATATATGGCATAGACAAAAAGGAGTTTACAGTAAAAGAAGTTCAAGACTTGATACAAAAATTTTTGAAAAGAGGTGTTAAGTAATGGCTGGAGGCACATGGGATCCATTAGAGAAAAAAGTTTTACCGGGCCTTTATCTTAATTTTCAGGCTGCAGGCTTGGCAACAATACAAGCAGGCGATAGAGGAACGATAATTATGCCGGTAAAAGCTAATTGGGGCCCTGTAAGGAAGTTTGTGACAATAGCAAGTGAGAAGGATATCTATGATACTTATACAAATGACGAGTCACACGGAGAGACAGCTTATACATGTCTGAGATTGGCATTATTAGGCGGTGCTCAAAAAATATTAGCATATCGGTTAGCAGATACAGCAGCAGCGAAAGAAACAATCAAGCTTTTAGATACATCCAATACACAAGTTTTACAACTTACTACAAAATATGAAACTGTAAGGCCATTTAAGGTTACAGTGAGAGATAATCTTATAGACAGCTCAAAATACGATTTAATTTTATATGATGATACGACACTTTTATATACATTCTCATTCAATAAAGACGGTGCGGTAAATAATGCAGTAAACGCTATAAACAATGATAGTAACAATCTGTGGATAACGGCAACAAAAATTGCAGATGGAGACGGAACATTAGCTGCGATTTCATCTCAGACCTTCGAGGGGGGTAATGAAGGATTAGCCAATATAACAGCTCAGGACTATATTAATTTCCTCAATGATGCCGAAACACAGCAATTCAACATACTAACATTAGATGGAATTAGCGATTCAGCTATTCAAACAAGCGTTGCAAGCTGGATTGAGAGAGTAAGGTCAGAGGGCAAAGGTGTTATGGCAGTAATGGGTGGATCCTTATCAGATGATACAGGCGCAGACGCATTTGAAAAGGCGAAAGAGAGAGCTTGGGGATTTAACCATGAAGGCATTATTTCAGTAGGAACAGGTGCTATTTTAGACGACGTCAAATATAGTTCCGCACAGGTAGCAGCATATGTTGCAGGTTTAATAGGCGGACAAAAAATGACGGAATCGACAACATACGCAAAAACGCCATTTGATGACGTGACGAGAAGATGGACTATTGAGGAACAAAAAGAAGCTATACAAAACGGTATATTTCTGTTAATCAATGACGGCAGACAGGTAAAAGTATTAGAAGGTATCAATAGCCTAATCACATTAAGGCAAGGTCAGAGTGACGCTTGGAAGAAGATAAGAGCTATAAGGACTATGGACGCAATAAATGATGATTTATTGCAGACAGCGGAAGATAACTATATAGGGAAGATAAACAATACAGAAGAAGGCAGATTAGCGTTAATAGGTGCAGCAAAGGAATATATGAGGACATTGGCACAAGGCGGGGTTATAGAAGCAACAGGCTGGGACGTTTATCTCGACCCAGACTATTATGGTCAAAATGCTACTCTTACACCAGAGGCGGACCAAGTTTTTATAAAATGGGAAGCCTATATCACAGACGTGATGGAAAAAATATTTGGAACATTTATTGTAAAATAATCGAGGTGATTGAAAATGGCAGGTACAGACGCAAAAAGAATAATAAATGGTACATTTGGCTCAATTTATTTAGATGGCAAATGGTTATCTAATTTTACTCACTGTCAGATAAAAGACGAATACAATTGGGGAGAAGTCAAGCTCCCAGATGACAGAAGAACTAAACACAAATTGTTAGGTGTATCGGGAAGCGGCACGATACAAGGATATAAAGTCACAAGCGAATTACAGAAAGCAGTAGCTGAAAATCCTACGAGGACGTTTGAGATAATTTCAAAATTGGAGGACCCTGAAGCATACGGAAAAGAAAGAATAAGAATACCACAGGTAAAGTTTACATCGAATCCACTTGTCGATTATACAACAGGCGAGATTGTTGAGGAACAGTGGGATTTTGTTTTTGACGGAGACCCAGAGTTTATTGATTCAATAGAAGTATAGGAGGGAATAGATTATGTATGAGAATATGACAGATGACCAAATACTTGAAAGGTTATTGAGTGATACAGAGGAAATACCACAAAAAACGGTATTTATAAAAAGATTAGGTATTCCAATTACATTGAAAGCTTTGACAGAAAAACAGATTGCAAGAATAAGGGAGAAAAATACCTATCCAGTTAAAAATAACGGTATAGAGATGCAGAAATTTGATGATGAAGGCTTTAAATTATCATTAATTGTAGCGTGCACAGTAAAGCCGGATCTTACATCTCAAAAACTATTGAACAAATATAAGGTTAGTACACCTGAAGAATTTGTAGCAAGGAAATTTTTGGCAGGTGAGATTGAACAATTAGTGACAATTATTTACGAATTAAATGGCTACGCAAATGAACTGGAGGAAATTGAAGAGCTAAAAAACTAATAAAAGAACGCCCTAAGCTCGCATTAATTCATCAAATATTTCAGCGTACAGGAAAAACACCAGATGAATTTTATGCAAAGCCTGAGGGCGTTCAAAAATTTATGCTTGCAAGTATGCTATTAGAGCTTGAAGTGGAGGACAAACTAAGGAAGGAGGCACAGAATGGCAGATGATGAATTATATCATAAGCAAATAGTCATCGAAGTAGTTGATAATGATGCAATTGCGAAGGTAAGCTCATTTGAGAAGAAATTCCAATCATCTATGGATAAGGTCAAAATAATGGCCGGTAATACAAAACCCAAAATTGGCATAAATGACAATGCAACGAATAGGATAAATAAAATTTCAGCAGCCATTAAAAAATTAGAAAATATAAAAGCAACACCGATAATAGCTATAAAAGATAAAGCTACAAGTGTATTAAGCAGTATAAACAGTAAAATAAAATCCATAGGGAGAGCTCTTGTCTCGCCACTTGGCCTCCTTGGTGTTGGTGTAAGTGCTGCCACAATATTTCATGGCGCTGTTATGAAACCTCTCGAATTAGCAAGTCAAATGGAACAAATGCAAATATCGTTTCAGACAATGTTAGGATCTGCTCAAAAAGCAAAGAGTTTTATAACTGATATACAGCGATTTGCCAATGTTACACCATTCGAGACATCTGATTTAACTAAGGCAGCTCAAGAGCTATTAGCATTTGGCATTGATGCAAAATCAATAATGCCAACTCTAAGAATGTTAGGTGATGTATCACAAGGAAATAAGGAAAAATTCGATGCCTTGACATTGGCATATGCACAAATTCAAGCAAACGGAAAATTAATGGGACAGGATTTATTGCAACTAGTTAATGCTGGATTCAATCCATTACAAGTTATGGCTCAAAAAACGGGTAAGTCTATGGCCCAACTTAGAGACGAAATGGGAAAGGGACAAATCTCGGCACAAATGGTCACTGAAGCTTTTAAGATGGCGACAAGCCAAGGAGGTAAATTTTATAAAGGTCTTGAAAATCAATCAAAGACATTAGAGGGATTATGGTCAACTATAAAGGATACATTCGATACAAATATTTTGATGAGATGGGGCCAAGGCATAGCAAAAGGTATTGAACCGAGATTATCTAAATTGACTGATTGGTTTAATAAAAATCAATCTACCATCAATAAATGGGGAGACAGATTAGAAGAGATTTCAAGCCAAGCAGCCGATTGGATGATGAAGAAAATGGAAGGCGCTATGCGATATATCGAAGGGAAATATATCAATAATCCAGAATTTCAAAAATTAAATTTTCAAGGTAAAATAAATTTTGTGATAGGAGATTTAAGTGCAAAGCTTGGTAGATGGTTTGATAACAAAGGTGTACCTTTGATAGCTCAATATGGCGCTAAAATAGGTTCAGCCATGGTGCAGACTATGGCTAAAAGTGCAATAGATACGATAATGAACAGTAAATTATTAGCACTTTTGCTTGGAACTTATATCGGGCTTAAAACAGGTAACCCTTACATTGGGCTGGTAGTTGGTATATCTTTAGCAGCGGTTCCTCCTATTTTAAATTGGTTATACAAGATGGGCAATAAAATAAGTGTGCATATATCTGGAACTAGCACAGCACCTGCATATCAAGCAAAGAAGCAGCAAAGTGCAATACAAAATGCAAAAAAATATGTTGAAAAGAATGGCCCAATTGGCACTTCAATTTCAAGGCCATCAACTGCGAAACCTTTCGGAAGCCTTTTAGGGCACGCAACAGGCGGGATATTCACAAAACCACATATAGCAATGATAGCCGAAGCAGGACCAGAATCCATAATACCACATAAACGGGATAGTAACTCTGTCCGTTTATGGCAAGAAACAGGAAAACGACTTGGACTGATGCCAGCCGTGAATACAGGAAGCGCAACAATAAATCTAAATTTTGATATGAATGGTTTGATAGGGCAAATTGTAATGAATAATAAAAATGAAATAAATTCATCAATAGATGATGTAGCACAAGTTATCGCATCTAAAATTAAAAATATTTTGCAAAACCTTCCATAAGTTTTATAATATTTTATAATAAATATAGATTATTTTATGGGAGGTTTTATAATGAAAAAAACAATTAGTTTATTTTTACTTTGGTGTACTTTGATTCTGGTTTTTTTACTAATTGCAGGATGTGGAGCTCCATCAGGAGATCCAAAAGAAGTGCTAAGCCAATATTATGAAGATATACAAAATAATAATATTGAAGATGCATATCACCTGTTGACCGAACAAAACAAAAAGAACATAAATAAAGAAGATTTTAAGTTGTTTCAGCAATTAAACAACGAGATTATGAAATTAAAGAGTTTTAAGATAGAAAAAGTTGCAGATTTTAAAAATAAAAAAATGGGGGATTTGCAATATAAATATGTTATAGAATTTAATGTAACTGAAATAGATACACTTTATTACGATAATAAAGATGAAACGAACAATTATAGAGAATATATAGTAGATGATAATGGTACATGGAAAATATATAAAGATATAGATATTAAAAAAGCAATAGCTTCAGATTATGTACGAATTGGTTCGATGTATGTAGATGGAAAAGGAGAGGACAGAGATTTTAACCAAGCATTAATTGATTTTAAGAATGCATTAAAATATGATAAAAATAATACAGATGTTTATTACGGTATGGGATTATCATACTATTATTTAGAAAGGTATAATGAGGCAATAGAACAATTAAATTTAGCTCTAAGTAAAATAAATGATAAAAAGTCTAGATCTGATATATATAATGTTCTAGGGCTATCTTATGAAGGTATAGAAAAATATTCAGATGCTTTAGATGCCTTTAATAAAGCTATTGAATCAAATTCTGAAAATGAATATGCAAAAAGTAATTTAACAGCACTTAAAAATTTTTTGGGTAGTGATTAATGTAGTTTACAATTAACAATAGCAGGTGATAAACCATGGACATATATTTAATAGATCCTAATGGACCAACGTTAAGGCTTCCAGTATTGCCGGAAGAAATACAAATTAAGCGTGAAAAGCAATATGAAACAGTTGAAATAATGAATATTGGAGAGGTTGATTTTCCACAAGGAGAGAGGGTAAAAGAGATTACCTTCTCTTCTTTTTTTCCGAAACAATATGACCCTGCATATTGCAAATATCCAGATATACCAGACCCTCAGGAAGCCATGAATCAATTAACAGCTTGGACCGATAGTAAAACACCTATACGATTGATTATAACCGAAACCATACACAATATTTTAGTGTGGATAGCGGCACATGATACGACTTATAAGGGTGGTGAGCCGGGAGATATATATTTTGACTTGACATGTAGGACATATACGGAAACTAAGGTCAGGACATCATCTAATACTGCTTCAAGCAGTCAGACAATAAACAGGCCAGACACAAAGCCTGTACCTAAAACATATATGGTTAAATCAGGCGATAATCTTTGGGATATAGCAAAGCTATTGCTTGGTGATGGTTCAAAGTGGAAAAATATATATAACTTAAATAAGTCTATAATAGGACCAGATCCGAATCTTATTAAACCAGGGCAAAGATTGGTGATGCCATCATGAACAGCTATGAAGTGGTACTGAAAAACAAGTATTATTTAAGGGAATTAATTGAAAGTATTACGCTTGAAGATTCTATTGATGAAATAGCATATAGAGCAACAGTGCAGCTAAAAGTCACAGATGAACTTGCACAAGTAGGAATTGCTCCGGGAGATGCAATCAGAGTATCAGGTATCCCATATGGCGGTAATAGTATGGTATATCTTCTACATCCAGGCGTTGTATGGGAGTGCGACAGTAAAGCAAGCAGCGGAACAAAGCATATTGAAGTGACTATTTACGACAAAACAATATATCTTGATAAGAGCGAGGATGAGTATTTGTTTGCATCGGGTACAACAGCGTCGCAGAGGATAAAGCAATACTGTAACGATTGGGGAATAACAATATCGAATATTCCAGATACAGGTATACAGTTGGCTAAGGCTGTGTATAGATCGCAATCAATATACAGCATGATTCAATCCGATACAAAAGAGACAGCTCAAAAAGGTGGAAAGCTCTATAAGCCAAGAATGACGCCGAATGGCTTTGAGCTGTATGAGATAGGTAGCAATGCAAACCCATATACTTTGGAATTAGCTGAGAATATCGAACAAAACAGGACGCTTGAAGGTGTAATAACACGGGTCAAAGTGCTTGGAAATGCAGAAGAAGATCAAAGAAGTCCAGTTTTAGCAGTCGTAAAAGGTGAAACAGACAAATATGGTACATTGCAAAAAGTCTTGCAAGACGAAAAAATAACGAATGCTTCGCAGGCGAACACAGCAGGACAAAAATTACTTTCAGGCGTACAAGAAAAGTTTTCCGTAACAGGGCCAGATGTAAACACAATAAGAGCAGGTGATAAAGTGATTTTGAATGATATGGAATTGATTGTTGTATCGGTCCAACATGAATTAGGTAATCCCGGTCATATGAATTTAGATCTTGCATCTATGGATTACGTGAGGAGGAATTATTATGCCGAATCCGTATAAAGAAATAGCTTCGATGTTTAAAAATCAAATAACAAAAAATATTGATAAAAAAATAAGTGGTATCCCGTGTGAACTGGGTACAATAACTGAAAATGGAAATTTAAAATTGGATAATTTCAAATTTGAAATATCTGATTATTTGGTGTCTTTCTGGTACGAGAAACTGGCTTTGAAACCAGGCGAAAGGGTATTAGTTGTACCTGTGAATAGCGGTCAAGATTATGTGGTGATTGCAAAAATTTCTGGGCAAAGGGTATCTACAGATTCAGGACTTATATGTGTTCTTTCTCAGATGTGGCATGAAGAAGAACAAAAAAGAATAGACGGAGTGGCAACGTTAAGTAGTGAAAACAAAAGCAAGTATAATGCAGCTGTGTTACTTATAAATGAATTGAAATCTAAAGTAAAAGAACTTGCGCAATTAACAAATGAAATCAAACAAAAATACAATGATGCGGTTATATTGATAAATAAGGTTAAAGAATTGCACCCAAACGAAACGGGAGATATTGCACCGGCTCAGCAAGTAATGTCTAACGATGTGTCTCAACCTGCAAATGCTGATGCTTCCACAGTAACAGCTTCAGATACACTAGTGGGAGGATGGTAATATGCCTAATTTATTTCCATTAGATGATAATGATACAAATGAGAATATAGAGCAAACAGAGCAAATAACAAAGTACGGTAAATCGGTCAAATTTGATTTCGAGAAAGGCGAATTTATAATTGATCCGACTGGTCGTTTAAGCGAGGTAGAAGGTGCTGAGGCTTGGCTTGAATGGTGTAAAAAAGCCTTGAATACAGAGAGATATAGATATGTTATATACAGTCACAACTTTGGAGAGGAATTTGATACATTAATAGAGCAACATTTAAACAAACAAGCTAATGAAAGCGAGATAAGGCGAATGGCGACAGAATGTCTTATGGCCAATCCTTTTACGAAGTCGGTAGATAATTTTACTTTTACATGGGAAAATGATACCTGTTATTTTACATGTGAAATAACAAATTCCACTGATGAAACGGTTACTTTAAGAGGAAGCGTGGTGATAAGAAATGGCTGATATGCCAGAGTATTTGAACGATCAGACGGAAGAAGAAATAAGGCAGAGAATGTTAAATTCTATCCCAGATAATATGGATAAGTCAGAAGGCAGTTATATTTGGGACGCAATAGAACCGGCAGCGATAGAATTAGCAAAAGCTGCAATATGGGCGCAAGAAGTATTAAGACGAGGTTTTGCAGAAACGACATTTGGAGAATATTTAGACATGCGTGGCAATGAACATGGAATATTCAGACGAGAAGCAACACGGGCAACGGGCAAAGTGAAATTCACAGGAGCAAAAGGAACCATAATACCGGAGGGAACAATCGTTACAACTGCGGCAACCGAAAATGTTAATTCAGTGTTTTTCGAAACGGTTAATGATGTGGTAATTGATGATACTCAAACTGCGACAGCAGATATTATTGCAGTTGAAGCAGGCTCAAATGGTAATGTTATGGCCAACACTATAAACATTATATCAAGCAATATTCAAGGCGTATATTCGGTCACTAATGAATCTCCAACAAGTGGAGGATATGATATTGAAGATGATGCATCATTCTTGGCAAGATATTTACAAAAGGTTAGAAATCCAGCATCAAGCGGGAATAAAGCTGATTATGTCAATTGGACCATGGAAGTCCCAGGTGTAGGTGGTGTATCTGTTGTACCATGTAAAGATGGTCCAGGAACAGTGGCTATTGCGATAATTGATACAAACAAAGTGCCAGCTTCACAAAGCCTTGTAGATGCGGTACAAGATTATATTGCTCCTCCATGGATCAATACGGTTGAAGCTGAAAATATGACTTTTGAAGGTGATGGTGTAAGTATTGACGGAAACAGCATAAAAATGTCATACGGTACATCAGAGGGATTATTAAGACATGAAAATTTACATGAGATCTTACAACAACCGGGGATATGGCAATTAAGGCTGAATATCAAAGTAGATGACATAACAAGGACAAACGATTTATTGCAAGTAGGGATATATGATTTGTCGGCTGATTCATGGGCTAAGGACAAAGTAACAAATGGAGAAGATGCAGTAGCAACATTTAAAGCATCAGATTTAACAAGCGAATTTAGCGAAAAAATCATTGAGTTTTATTGGGACGGATTTGATAATCTTGAATTGAGAGTAACGAGACTTACAAGCGATAATGCAACGTCTGTATGGATAGATAAGGCGACATATAGAAGCACATTCTCTAAAGATACTGGAGAAGGAAAGGCCCCGGTAGGAGCAAGGGTAACAGTGCAATCGGCAATAGTAGTTCTAATAAACATAAGTGTAAAATTGGTAATAGCAGAAGGATATAACCCTGACAGCGTTAAATCTGCGGTTATTGATAATATAAAAACATATATAAAAAATTTAGCTTTTACAAGTGACAATGATGTGCGTTATGTTAGAATTGGTCAGGCAATTCTCGACACAACAGGTATAGAGGATTATCAGAATCTCACAGTTAATGGTGGCAATATAAATATTGTAATAGATGAGCAAGAGGTTGCAATTTTAGGTGAGGTGAACTTCTTGTGATAAGCCAGAGAATGATGAATTATCTGCCGAGATATTACCTAACTTCAAAGGTTATAAACTCTATTATAGAGGCTGAGGGTGCTGAATTTGATAAACTCAAAGCAGCACTTGACGATATTTTAAATCAGTTTTTTGTGGATACGGCCACGTGGGGACTTGAAAAGTGGGAAGATGAGCTTGGAATAAAAACTCAACCTGACCAATCATATAACGATAGGAGAGCTAAGATAATATCAAAAATAAGGGGATCTGGAATATGTACAATAGGACTTGTTAAAAATGTTGCTGAAAGTTATGACTACGGCAAAGTTAACGTTATAGAGGATATTCCGAACTATACAGTAATAATAAGCTTTGTTGATGCAACAGGTATTCCTCCTGTATTGAACGATATTCAAAACGCCATAAGAGAAATTCTTCCTGCTCATCTTGATATTCAATATAAGTTCAATTACTTTGTTTGGGACGAATTAGATAAAAAACAATGGACTTGGGATCAGCTTGATGCACTGAATTTGACTTTTGATAAATTGGAGGTGTATAAATAATGCCTGAATTGACCACAAAACTTGGAATAAAAAAACCGCTTGGAAATGAAACAGTATCAAGAGCAGCTTTCAATGAGAATTGGGATATTATAGATGCAAATGCACAAAAGAATATAATCCAAAGCAATACAGCTCCCGCATCCCCGGTTTTAGGTGATTTGTGGATTGATACCAGCACGACACCTAACAGCCTAAAAAAATATAATGGAACAGATTGGGATATTGTTGGGGCAGTTACGCCTGAGCAGATTGGAGCAGTAAAAAATAACGGTAATGTTCCTTCCATTCAATCTGGCTTAGATGCCGAAAAGCCGACAGCAGGAGCCACAGGACAAATATATATTGCAACAGATACGCAGCTAATATATAGGGATACCGGCACAGCATGGCAGAAAGTGGGCGCTGTAAAATGGGGAGATATAGACGGAAAACCTTCCAACTTCACGCCTTCAGCGCATAAATCCACTCATGCAACTGGCGGTGCTGATGCACTTACTCCTGCGGATATTGGGGCAGTTAGTAAAGCAGGGGATACAATTAAGCCAAGCACGGATTCTACCACAGCATTTCAAGTACAAAAATCAGATGGAAGTATTGTATTAGATGTCGATACCACTAATAAAAGAGTAGGTATACAGACTAACTCGCCAGACCAACCATTAACTGTAGCTGGTAATATTAAAACGACAAACCAATTTATTTCAACGGTTGCGACTGGTACAGCACCACTACAAGTATCTTCTACAACATTAGTTCCTAACTTAAATGTCGATATGGTCGATGGGTATCATGCGAATCAATTAGGAGCAGGCTTAGGATGGGTAAAGCCAGGCGATACAGTGCTGTATAGCGATACAACGACACGTAACATTGGGTCCAATTTAAACTTGGCAATATATCTAAAACGTCCAGGGAAATATAGGATAAAATTTACCGCTAAATTATTTATGTCGGGTGATTCAGGAATATTGTATCTTCAGAGCGATAACACTATGAGTAATGAAGGGCACACAATGTCGTCATCGGTACAAGTTACTACCACCACACCAACAAATTTTACATTAGATATGACTGTTCCGTGTCCTGCGAGTGGTATTATTTACTTACATAACGCAGGTGCCACTGTAACTATTACGAGCATTTCAATATGCTATGCAGATGCAACTCCTTCAGATGTACCAGATGTGCAAATTTTCTAAAGCTGTTATTTTTATGCTTTTTGAAAGGAGAGGATACAATGCCGGGAGCAGAACTGGCACAATACGGCCTTGCAACATTTGCAGTTGCAGGGCTTTTGTATATCGTTAATCTTTTTTTGACAAAGAAAAAAGACAATGATGAGCTTATGGCAGTAATAGAAAACAATACAAAAGCAATTGACAATCTATCAAATGTGATGCAATCACTTCAAATGTCACTTGTAAGGCAGGAAGCTAAAATCGACGAGTTACTTGAGAGGGCGAGAAGGTGATAATGTGTGAAAAAATTCTTTAACAATCCGTGGGAGTTTAGCTTTAAAGATGTGATTGCAATAGTATTCACCGCCACTTTTTTGTTTGTTACCTATAAGGCTTTGACTTCTAAGGATGCACTTGAAGTAATGAAAACACTTATAGCACCAATAATGACAGTGCTTGGCGGATATTTTGGACAGGAAGTTGCCACAGCATATTTTCAATCCAAGTATCCAAATACGTACAACGGATATTACACAGGATATACAAACTATACACAACCAACTTATACACAAACAACACAGGAAGAAACTACACAGCAAAATTCTACTAACACACCATCAATTTGAGAGGAGGTGAAAAAACATGATTAAAAAAGCATCAAAGAATATGAAAGGCTTTGATACTTGTACTCCACTTTCATTAGAAAAAGCGAAAGAATTTAAAAATGCAGGATATGATTTTTGTATAAGATATGTCTCTCTTAGCAATAACAGGACAGGAGATATAACTACCAAAGAAGCTAATAATATCATAAATGCTGGGCTTGCTTTGGGAATAGTGCAGCATGTTAGATATCCCGGTTGGAAGCCTTCAGCTAGTTTGGGACAAAGCGACGCACAGATGGCTTTAAACCATTTAGCACAAGTAGGTATACCAAAAGGTATTACTGTTTATGTTGATTTAGAGGGAGTAGCAAGTGGCACATCAGCATCTGATATTATTGCGTATGCGAATACTTGGCATGATGTAATAGAACAAGCGGGATATATTCCTGGAATTTACGTTGGTGCAAATTCTTATCTGACTGGTAGCCAATTGTATAATTCTCTAAAATTCCAACATTATTGGAAATCTTTATCTATTGTACCTAATGTCGTAGTGCGTGGCTATGAAATGGTGCAGTTAAGACAAATTAACCAATTAGGAGTACTTATAGATGAAGATGTGGTATATGGGGACAATCTAGGTAATACACCTATATTTATATTTCCTAATATGCAGGAGGAGGTGATACCTGTGGTAGGACCGTTTCAGGACGTCCCAGAAAATCACTGGGCAGCTCAAGTAATACTAGATATGTATAATAGAGGTCTTTTATCTAAAAGCACAGCATTTAGACCAGACCAGCCTATTACACGAGCAGAAGCAGTAGCTCTCATTGATAGGGTATTAAAATATTTAGGTAAATAATCGAAAGGAGATTGATATGATGAAAGATTTAATAATGACAATTTTAACAGCAGGAGTACAGCTTGTAATTTTAGTAGGTTTAGGTTATGCTATTGATTTCCTAAAAACAAAAACATCTACAGAAAATTTACAGAAATACTACAATCTTATAAAAACTTTTGTACAAGCAGCAGAACAACAATTAGGCGCTGGAACAGGTCCGCAAAAGAAAGCAGCGGTCGTTGCCATGGTACAAAAAGTTATAGGCAACAAATTGACGTCTGATGAGATAGATAAATTAATAGAATCGGCTGTATTTGAGATAAATACGGTATTGAAAAATGAAAAGATAGTTAAGGCAGACACACAAACAACTACCCAGCAATAATTCAAGGCCCTTCGGGGCCTGTTTTTTTATGTTTTTAAGGTTATCTGATTCATAATATAAATTCTATAACAGTAAATTTTTATATTTTTTATAAGAAATTATAAGGTAAAAAAGAGCTTCAATCCACGTTAATAATGTTAACGCAAGTTTTAAATTATGAATTACAATATATGCAATTAAGAACTTTAAATTTACAAATATAGAGTATATAATAAATAATGAAAGGAAGTGAGAATATATGGATGAACAAACAATTAATATATATTGTGATGAAAGTTGTCATTTAGAACATGATGGTAACGATATAATGGTATTAGGAGCTATAACATCTCCTGAATGTGAGAAAGAAAATATCTTTAAAATTATACGCGAAATTAAAATGAAACATGGTTTAAATTCATGGATTGAAGTAAAATGGACAAAAATATCAGATAGCAAAGTAGATCTTTATATAGAATTAATAGATTATTTCTTTAATAACCCTAATTTGTCGTTTAGAAGTATTATTGCTACTAATAAATCAAAATTGGACCATATACGATATAATAAGGGTAGTTATGATTTATGGTATTATAAAATGTACTTTTACTTGCTAGATCCTTTAATTGATCCATCTAATAAGTATAGAATATTTATTGATATTAAAGATACTAAAGGTGGACCAAGAATAAAAAAGTTACATGAAGTATTATGTAATAATATATATGATTTTAATCAAGATGTTATAAAAGATATCAAACAAATTAGTTCTAAAGAGTCGGAAATTTTGCAACTTGCAGATATATTAATAGGTGCTCTTTCTTATTATCAAAGAAATTTATACGAAACAAGTAAAAATAAGGGTAAGAAGTCAGTTATTGAAAGGATAATAACTTATAATATTAATATGTCTCAAACTACTAGCAGGAGTGAAAAAAAATTTAATATCTTCATTTGGGAACCAAGGGGGATAACAAATTGGAGATGAGTAAACTTTCACAGCCAGTTAATTTTAAAGATTTGGACTTAGAAGATATGATTGATTATAGCTTTATAAACTTTAATGATATCTTTATTAATAAAAAGAATAGACCATTATATAAAGGAAGATTTATTTTTTTTGATGTTAATTGTAAGTTTAAAAATTTTACGCTTAGTAAACCAGAAAGATTTTTGCACATTATATCAATTGAAAATAGAAATGAATATAAAATATATCCTTGTAATAATGATATGTCTTATGCAATGTGTCCAAGCAAATGTAGTATTAATAAAGCTTTACTGGAGTTTAAAATAATAAATAGAGTTGAATGTATTTATAGGCTATCAAGAATACATTGGATTCCTGAGATAATTATGTTAGCCAATGATAATGATGCTAATATTATGCAATGGTTACAATCAACAAGAAATGAAAAAGGAAATATTATATATAAACAATTTATAAGATATGAATGCGGCATCGATGATTATATTATTATATTGGAAGATGATAAGAAAAAAGGTATTTATAGATTTATTACAGCTTTCCCCATATTTCTAAAAAGGCATAAAACTCAGTATGCAAAAGCATACATGAAATATAAAAAAACATAGAAGAATTAAAAGGCCGGTTATCGCAATGCGAAATCCGGCAGTCTCTTTCTACCTATTGGTAGATGAGCGTTATATTTAACTCTTGACTCAAGTATAACTTAAATAACTTAATAAGTCAAGAATAATTTTACCTAGGTAATATTATTATATGCCTTAAAATTATTTCTGATACATTAATCCATTATTCATTAATATATTTCGATAAAAATTTTAAAAATCCTTCAAGAAATAAATATTATTTATGGTAAAAATTACTTTCAAAAGTTTAATAGATTTTTTATTTTTCTATGTGCAAAATTAAAACCGTTTCTGAATTTGTTGATAGCTTTTTGAGACTGTTGGCACATATTTAAAAAATAAAAATTTAAATAGGCTATAAAGCCTTTCAAAATTTTTATTTTTAGTGTGGGAAAAATGTGGGAATAAAAGAAAAATGAAAATCATATATTGCTTAAAACTCAGTATTTTCAAGCATTCTAGTGCGCCTGACAGGAATCGAACCTGCGACCTCCCGGTTCGGAGCCGAACGCTCTATCCACTGAGCTACAGGCGCATAAAGCTTCATAATACATTATATCCACATTAGAAGATATAAGTCAACTGTAAATTTTATTTAGATGCATTAGTTTGATATTTCCATGCTGTAGTGTTATAATTAAGAAAAAATCAAATAATAATAAGCATGAAGGAGGAGAGACAATGCAAAATGTCGAACTTGAAGCAGTATTGAGAGTACCGGGTAAGAATGCGGCCCGCAAATTAAAGGAAAAAGGCTACATTCCCGCCATATTATACGGAAAAGGCATGGAGAGCATTCCACTGGCTGTTGAGACCGGTAAGCTTCGCACAATAGTACAAAAACACGGCAGGAATGTCCTCCTCAATTTAGTAGTAAATGGTGCTACACATCAAGCAATATTAAAAGATGAACAGAGAGATGAGTTGACAGGAAAGCTGATACATATTGACTTTCAGCGTGTTTCTATGAATGAGAAAATTGAGGCAGCAGTACCATTAAAAATAGAAGGTATTGGTATCATTGAGAGCAAAGGCCTACTTGTTCAGCACCAAAAATGGGAGCTCAATGTAGAGTCACTACCTACATCTCTTCCAGATGAAATTGTGGTAGATGTATCGAATCTGAAAATTGGCGATACATTGTTTGTAAAAGATGTAAATGTTCCTGAAGGAGTTGAAAAGGTAGACGATCCTGATGAGGTTATTTTGACAATAGTTGCTCCGAAGAATGCGGACGTGCCTGAAACAGATGAGGGTGCTGAAACTTCATCAGAAAATGGCTAAGGTTTGAAAATAAGATAAGTTTAGTATTTAAAAACAGACAAAAGGAGCAATATCTGCTCCTTTTAATAATTTATAATCTTTTTATTTTCATTTAATAATCTTTGTGGTATCACGTCATTTCTTATCAAGTCTTCGTAAGTTTCCCTTGCTACTATCAAATCTGCTTCACCATTGTTTACAAGTACTGCAGCAGGACGGGGAAGACGGTTGTAATTGCTTGCCATCGAGTAATTGTAGGCACCTGTGCAAGTGACAGCTATAATATCTCCACTTTCAAGTTGTGGAAGTTCTATATCCCATATTAGCATATCACCAGATTCACAGCACTTACCAGCAATAGATACCTTTTCAAGGTTGATTTTTCTAGCTTTGTTTGCAACAATTGCATTGTATTTTGCACCGTATAGTGCTGTGCGTATATTATCTGCCATTCCGCCATCAACTGAAACGTATTTTCTTACACCCGGTATATTTTTGATTGCGCCAACTGTATACAATGTAGTACCAGCATTTCCTATTATTGAACGGCCGGGTTCTACGATGATATGGGGCATTTTTATATTTAAGTTTTTTGAATATTCTTCAACAGATTTCATTATTTCGCTTGCTATTAATTCTATTGGTTGTGGATCATCTTCCTCCACATATGCAATGCCGAATCCACCTCCTAAATCAAGTTCACCAACTTCCCAACCAGTGTGATCTTTAACTTTTTTTAGGAAATTCATCATAATGTCAATTTCTGCCTTATATGAATCGTAGCTAAATATTTGCGAACCAATGTGGCAATGAAGACCAGTTAAATTGACATTATCCAATGTTAGTGCATACTTTATAGCATCAAGCGCATCTCCATTAAAAAGCGGAAATCCAAACTTTGAATCAATTTGACCAGTTTTGATGTATTCATGTGTATGTGCTTCAACACCTGGAGATACCCTTAAGTAGATATTAGGCTTTTTACCCATTTTAAATGCTAACTCATTTAACATATTTAATTCAAACCAGTTATCGACTATAATGCAGCCAATGTTGTATTCCAATGCCATAGTAAGCTCATCTGCTGATTTATTGTTACCATGGAAATAAATATTTTTGACAGGGAAATCAGCTTTTAAAGCTGTGTATAGTTCACCACCTGAAACTACATCAAGGCCTAAATTTTCTTCTTCAATGATTTTACAAATAGCAGTAGTCATAAACGCCTTACTGGCATAAATCACTTCATTTCCGGGGTAGTTCTTTTTAAATCCATTGTAAAATGAACGACAATTTTCTCTAAGCTGTTCTTCATCTATAACATATAACGGAGTTCCGTATTGTTTTGCTATTTTAACTGTATCGCACCCAGCTATTTCTAAATGTCCTTTTGAATTTATGCGCATGTTTCCTTGGAACACAAAATCATCTCCATTGCTTTAATAATTTAAATTATAAAAACCACCATATAAATAAAAACAGCTAAGGTATTTTCTTTAGCTGCGCTTTAATATACATAAAAATACCTCCTTTCCCCAAGCGAGATAGCTCATCACAAATAGCCTGGGTAAAGCTATCTGTGACAGTCCTATACATATTATGTATAGGCCCAGCTGTGCAGATATTAAGGTATCTACACGCTTCGGCGGATTTATCCCTTTCGCATACAATCATCGGTTCCTTAAAACCTAATGTATACTACTCTTGATTCTCCGCTCCTCTACCTCACCTTCAAGGAAGATGAGGTACGTATTTATTTTTTACTATGATACCATTAAAAACTTCCTGTGTCAACATATTAATAAAATGTTGGGGGAATAATTAATAATAGCACTTTCAAAGGGAGTGATATTATGCAATGGCTGATAGTTTCAATAGTTTCATGGTTAATTTTTATATTGCTTATAGACTTAAAGCAGATAAAGTATACAATATGGGCAGGAATTCTAGCTGTCATATGCCAGTTAATAATTGACAACATGGCATTTCACTTGAAACTATATGACTTTAAAAACGATATTATAGAGATTTTTAATTCTTCACTTTTCTTTACTTTTGGAGCGCCATTTACAATAGGAACTATATTTGCTCAAACTTATCCTAAGAATAGAATGCTTAGATTTATCAATATTTTTGTTTCAACGGCACTGTTTTTTGGGATTGAATATGCATTAAAGCTTTCAGGCGTTCTTTATTACATACACTGGCATTATTTTTACAGTATAGTGATAGATATTTTAGCTTTAATGTCATTAGGAAATTTCATTACGATATTCAAGTTAGCACCGTGGATGAGAAGTAAATAAGAAGATAAGGAAGGTGAATTATGATTCAGTTCATTATAATTGTTGCCATAGATTCAATACTTGTATATTTGTGGTTTAGATATTTGGACAATATTAGGAAAAAAGACCAAGGATAATGAATAATATACAAAAAATGAGTGTAAATATCATAAGTATTGTATATTTGAAATGTTTGAAAATAATATTATAATATAAGTATCAAACGTTTACCAATATTAAGGGGGATATCTAAAGATGGCTGATGTTGTTCTTAAACATGTATACAAAACATATCAAGGTGGAGTAACGGCTGTTAAAGATTTTAACTTAGAAATAAAGGACAAAGAATTTATAGTTTTAGTAGGCCCATCTGGATGTGGAAAATCTACGACATTGAGGATGGTTGCAGGTCTTGAGGAGATAAGTCAAGGAGAATTATATATCGATGGAAAGCTAGTAAATGATGTACCACCAAAGGACAGAGATATAGCTATGGTGTTCCAGAATTATGCATTGTATCCACACATGACAGTTTATGACAACATGGCTTTCGGCTTGAAGCTGAGAAAAGTACCGAGAGCGGAGATAGACCAAAAAGTAAAAGAAGCAGCTAGAATACTCGGAATAGAAGAGTATTTAAAGAGAAAACCAAAAGCGCTGTCAGGTGGACAGAGGCAGAGGGTTGCATTGGGTCGTGCTATTGTACGTAATCCGAAGGTATTCCTTATGGATGAACCTCTTTCAAACCTTGATGCTAAATTAAGAGTACAAATGAGGACAGAAATTGCTAAGCTCCACGATAGACTTCAGACTACATTTATATATGTAACACACGACCAGACAGAAGCTATGACGATGGGTTCAAGGATAGTTGTTATGAAGGATGGTGTCATACAGCAAGTTGACAAGCCACAGGTTATATACGAACATCCAGACAATTTGTTTGTTGCAGGTTTTATTGGAAGTCCACAGATGAACTTCATTGATGCAAGACTTGAAAGTTCAGACGGAAAAGTATATGCATCATTCAAAGGTTTTAAAATTGTAGTTCCTGATGGAATTGTGAAAAGATTAAAAGATGAAAGCTATATAGGTAAAGAAGTTGTATTAGGCATAAGACCTGAAGACCTCCATGATGAGGAAGTATTCCTTGAAGCATATCCAGAAAGTGTAATAGAGACAAAAGTTGATGTTACAGAGCTGATGGGTTCAGAAACTTACCTTTATCTCGATCTGCAGGGACAACCGTTAACAGCAAGAGTTGATCCAAGGTCAACAGCAAAAGCAGGCGATGTTATTAAGATAGGCATAGATACAAATAAACTCCACTTATTTGATAAGCAAACTGAAGTTACAATATTAAACAGATAAAAAACAAACCCCATAGGATAAATAAAATTTTCCTATGGGGATATTTATTTTATGCATATAATTTTTCATATGGTCTGCTTCCAGCGGGGTGCAGCTTGATAAATTTATGGTTCATAATCTTATCAAAGTCATAGTCAAAGTAGGATGAGAAGTTTTTGACATATTTGCTTATTACTTTCAAGTCATCATCTGTTGCATCTTCTTTTATGACTTCCTTTCCGAGTTTGTAGTCTTCCACATCTCCTCTTAGATATATTACACCTCCGTGCATCCCTGTTCCACAATATTCGCCAACTATATCTTTTTTGTTTTTAAGATTCAATACTATCATGCATCCACCTGCCATGTACTCGCCAAAGAAATCGCCAGGAGTTCCTCCAATTATAATGGCAGGGATTTTATCTTTGTATTGTTTCATGTGAATGCCCACTCTGTAACCTGCATCATTTTCTATATACATTGTTCCGCCTCTCATGCCGTATCCTACTACATCACCAACATGCCCATGTATTATAATACTACCATCATTCATAGTGTTTCCAATAGCATCTTGACCATTGCCATATACTTCAATTGTCAAGCCATCCATAAATGCTGCCAAGTCATTGCCTGGAGTTCCTTCAATGTTGATTTTTGTTTTGCCATTTAAATTATCTCCTATATATCTTTGACCATTTACGTTTTTCAGATTGATTACATCTTCGCCGGCTCTAACTAATTCTTTGATGATTTCATTTAGATCTTTGTAGTGCATGTCTTGCGCATCTATCGTCTTCATTTATTGCACCTCCTGGCCTAACATTTTAGATTTTCTTAAGTCCTTAGGGAAATTGACGTATCCAAAATCATCTTTTAAAAGATGATTTCTAAATGGTGTAACGTCAATTTTTTCTCTTATTAAGCCTGTATATATTCCTGCTCTATCGACATCATTTATCAATATGAATCCAACGATGTTATTTTCTTTAAGGACGATCTTTTTGTAAGTATTTTTATCTAGATCTGCTTTTACCATCACATCATATGATTCATCAGGAGGATTTATAATTCCCGCTGTTATGATGTAAGTATCCTTATATCCTATTGAATTCATGGGGAATATACCGTTTGTTGTATTTTCAATGCCGATCATATTTAAACCAGCAGTTTCTCCTTGTATATACGCATTAGGCCATATCGGTACAACTCTATTTGAATTTAAAAGCATATCAAATCCTTCTGCAACATCTCCTGCAGCGTATACATCGTCAACGTTTGTCTTCATATTTCTATCTACCAATATGCCACGATTGATTTTTATAGATGTTCCCTTCACAACGTCTGTATTTGGAGTTACACCTATGGCAAATATCAGTATATCTGTTGGCAAAACTTCACCATTTTTCAAATGCACTTCTTTTACATAATCTTCACCGACAATTTTATCAATTGTAGTGCCAACTTTTATTTTGATGCCGTCTTTTAGTAATCTTTTTGTAACAATTGATGCGGATTCATTGTCTAGTATTGTACTTAATATTCTATCTGCCAGTTCTACTATTGTCACATCTGCACCAAGTGCATGAAGTCCTTCTGCAGCTTTGAATCCTATCAATCCACCTCCGACTATTACTGCTTTTGAATTAGGTTTAATGGATGATTTTAATTTTTTTGCTTCATCAAGTTTGATAAAGGTCTGGATATTTTTCTTATCAAGTCCGTCAATAGGTGGGATAAATGGCTTTCCGCCTGTGGCTATTAATAATTTATCATATTTTACTAAATCGCCATTTTCTAGTATGACTGTCTTTTTGTTCTCATCTACAGATACTGCTTTTGTGCCAAGTATCGTTTTAACATTATTTTTTTGATAAAAGTCTTTACTTCTATATGCCATTTTTTCTTCTGTAACAGTATCTGCAAGGTAGTATGATATTAACGGTCTAGAATAAATATGATATTTTTCATCGGAAATAACTGTTATGTTTGATGTCTTGTCGTGCTTTCTAATTGCTTCCACTGCCCCAACCATTGCAGCGGAGTTTCCGATTATTACTATATCCATCTAAATACCTCCTTCTGTGAATACAAGAGCTTCGTTAGGACAGTTTTTTACGCAGGCGGGTTCGCCAGTTTCCGCACAAAGATCGCATTTTGAAGCAATTTTGTTATTTAAATCCCTTACTATTGCACCAAAGCTGCAAACAAGAACGCATGTCCAACATCCCACACATTTATCTGTATCGCAAGTCACAACTCCTGTTTCAGGATCTTTTTGCATAGCTCCTGTTATGCAGGCTTTGACACAAGGAGCATCGTCACAGTGTCTGCACTGTAATGAAAAAGATATAGGACGTTCTTCTTCAATTATGATTCTTGGTGCTGGACGTGTGCTGTCCAATTTGTACGCTTTTAGCACATCTTTGTATTTTGAATGAGACGTTATGCAGTATACTTCGCAAAGTTTGCATCCGACGCAAACTTCTTCCTTTGCATATACCTTCTTCATATATATTTCAATCCTTTCATTCAGTATAATATGGATATATATGATTAAATGATAGATAAAAAAATAATTATTAAAGCTTATTCACCGGCGGCTAGTATGCCTAATATATCTAACTCTTTCTGGGTCATGCCTATTCCTCTCAGCATCAGCCTGTTGCCTTTTAAGCTTTCAATATCATTTATTCCCATACCGCCAAGCATTTCTTGTATCTCATGTCCCCATGCTGTAATAAGGTTTATAAGCCTCTTGTATCCAATTTCAGGATTTAATCTTTTTACTAAGTTTGGATCTTGAGTTGCGATGCCCCAGTTGCACTTTCCAGTATTACATTGTTGACACATATGGCATCCAATGGCGATTAAAGCTGCAGAACCTATATACACTGCATCGGCTCCAAGGGCAATTGCTTTTATTATGTCTGCACTGTTTCTAATGCTTCCTGCAGCGACGAGGGAAATGGTGTGCCTTATGCCTTCAGAGCGAAGTCTTGAGTCGACAGATGCTATTGCAAATTCAATAGGAATGCCTACGTTATCTCTTATGCGCTTTGGAGCTGCACCTGTACCGCCTCTAAACCCATCTATAGCAATGTAATCTGCACCGGCCCTTGCAATGCCTGATGCTATTGCTGCAACATTGTTTACAGCGGCTATCTTCACACCGACAGGTTTTTTATAGTCTGTGGCTTCTTTTAATGAGTAAATCAATTGGCTCAAATCTTCGATAGAATATATGTCGTGATGGGGTGCAGGTGAGATAGCATCGCTACCGACAGGTATCATTCTTGTTTCAGATATGTCTTCACTGACTTTTTCACCAGGCAAATGTCCGCCGATTCCTGGCTTTGCACCTTGACCTATCTTTATTTCTACTGCTGCTGCCGTTTTTAAATATTCTCTATCAACTCCAAATCTGCCAGATGCAACTTGAACGATGGTGTTTTCGCCGTATTTTCTAAAATCCTTGTGAAGACCACCTTCACCAGTATTGTAATATATTCCTAATTCTTTTGCTGCCCTTGCCAGTGAAGCATGAGCATTGTAACTTATGGAACCATAAGACATAGCAGAAAACATGATAGGAAAATTTAATTTAAGTTGTGGAGGCATCTTTGTTTTTACATTTAAATTTTCATCCAGTTCTATCTTGTCAGGTTTTCTTCCTATAAATATTTTAAGTTCCATTGGCTCTCTCAATGGGTCAATTGAGGGATTTGTAACCTGGCTTGCGTTGATTACCATCTTATCCCAATAGATTGGATATGGTCTGTCATTTCCCATCGCAGACAGAAGTACACCTCCAGTTTCTGCCTGCCTGTATATATCTCTTATTGCGTCGTATGTCCAGTTTGCATTTTCGCGAAACACCTGAGGGTGTTTTATGATTGTCAAAGCATGTGTGGGACACATTACAACGCATCTTTGACAGTTTACACATTTGTAATCATCTGCTATCATTTTGTCTAAATCTTCATCATAGCTGTGGACTTCATTGGCGCATTGTCTCATACAGACTTTGCAATTTATACATCTATCATAATCTCTTAATACCTTGAATTCTGGAGTGAGGTAATTAAGGCTCATGCAGTAACCTCCTTTTTATCATAAATTTCTGAGATGTTTTGTTGCTCAATTTCGGCTATGACAGGTTCTCCACCTTTAGGTATCCAAACCTTGTCAGGATTTTTGCAAACTCTTCTTATTGCGGATTCTTCACTTGCAACATATATCATGTCCCCTTGACTTGCAGCAGTTAAGGGTCTCAGTTTTATTCTGTCATTGATGGCAATAAACCCATTATCGTAAGTTACTATTATGGAAAATGGACCGTTTAACAAAGCTTTGCTGTAGATTATTTTAAGGTTGTAGTACAATTCTCTTTCCTTTGGAGATAAGCGCTCAACTTGATTCCAAAGAGGAGATGCTATTACTTTTGCAGCCAATGTGACTGGAAGTTTATGTTTTCTTAAAAGCAGATCAAAAATATATGCAGCTACTTCTGTATCGGTCATAAGTGTACATGAATATCCAAACTCTTCTAAATATTTGCGGTTTGTATCATATGATGAAAGCTCTCCATTGTGTACAACTGAAATATCTAGAAGATTGAATGGGTGTGCACCACCCCACCAGCCAGGAGTATTTGTAGGAAATCTACCGTGTGCTGTCCACATGTATCCATTGTACGTCTCTAATTTATAAAACTCGGCTACATCTTCTGGATATCCGACAGCTTTAAAAACACCCATATTTTTCCCGCTGGAGAAGATATAAGCGCCATCTATATTTTTATTTACATTGAAGATAAATTTTACTATAAAATCTTCGTCATTCATTTCACTGGCATTCAATACTTCCAGTTTTGGCAATACAAAATATCTGTAGATTAAAGGAGCATTTTTAATGCTTTGCGTTTTTCGTGTTGGTATTTTTTCTTCATAAGCAATAACAAAATTTGCTTTTAGCAAGTCTTCAGTATCCTGCTTTGCTTTTGCGTCGTCATAGAACATATGAAACGCATAATGTTCTTTAAAATCTGGATAAATGCCGTAGGCAGCAAAGCCCCCACCAAGACCATTTGATCTATCATGCATCGTTGCAATGGAATCAGCAATTATTTGACCAGAAAAAACTGCTCCCGATTTGTCTATTATGCCGCTAATAGCGCAACCAGAAGGTATCCTGATATTTCCTTCTTTCAACATTTTATAACCCCCTTAAAAAATTTTATGTGAAAGATTTTTTTTGCAAACTGCAATTTTTAAAAATGCATACTGTATAAAATTTTACAGCAAACTGTATGGAGCTAACCTTTTAACGAGTTAAGAGTGTTATCAATATTATATTACATTTTTTGAAAATTGCAATATAAAAAAATTGAAATTCATTGTAATAATATTTTTTTATTGTTTTTTGTAAAAATAGGCATTTGACATTTTACAGCAAAATAATGATAAATTCTACAATACCTATTTTTTCTACTACAAAATATTGTATAATTATAATATACTTTATATTAAGGTGGTATTGTATGAATATTTACGATAATATAAGAAAAGTTGTTAAGGATTATCAGAAATATGTGACAGAACCTATTTTTCTTATTGATAAAGAAGGTAAATTAATTTATTCAGGTGATGAAAGTTTATCAAAAAAAGAAGGAATTTTTGCTGTAAATAGAGAATTTATGGAGAGAAAAGATGTATACGAATGGCAAGGTATGACATTTAACAACATATTTGTAAATGGGTGGCGTTTTTTGACTGTTGGTATAAAAGGTACTGGCGACAATGCAAAAAACATGGTTATGCTTTTGTCAACGAGCTTTGAACATTTAAGAAATCAGGTGTCAAAAGAGGATTTCCTACTAAAATTGCTTATTGGTGATTTGGGTAGAGATGAGATTGAGTATTACATAGAAAAGTATAAACTTGAAGAAAAAGATTTATACAGGGTTATTATAATAGAATCCTACGATGCGATTGACGATGCTTTTAAAGTTGTGGGCCATATATTTGAAAAGAATAGTTATCAAACGGTAATTTTAAGTAGCAACAAGTTTGCGGTATTGCTTTTAGAGTCTGTGTCTGTTGACATAGATAAAGCCACAAGGACTTTAAAAGATACAATAGAATCCGAAGTATATATAAAGATAAACATTGGTGTTTCTAATAAAGCGTACAATTTTATAGATATCAGCAAGGGATATAGAGAAGCAAGTATTGCTTTAAAATTTGGTAAAAAGATTGACAACAATGAAAGAGGTATCTATTTTTACAGAAGTTATGCATTAGAAGAATTGCTTTTAGAGATTCCACAAGACGTGATAAAGAGATTTTTGGAAACTTTGACAAATGGTGAATTAGATTATTTTAATGATGATGAGCTCGTTTCTACATTAAACGCATTTTTTAGGAATAGCCTCAATCTAAGCGAGACATCCAGAGATTTGTACATTCATAGAAATACTCTTGTTTATAGATTAGATAAAATACATAAACTGACAGGCTTTGATCCAAAGCAGTTTAACGATGCAGTGATGTTGAAAGTAATAATGACATTTGTGAAGCTATTGACGTAGGTTGTAGCAAGAACAATTTTGAAAGGGATGTAAAAGGGCATGATAAAATTTGTTGGGGTTTCAAAGAAGTATAAAAATGACATTATTGCCGTTTCAAATATTAATTTTACAATTGACAATGGTGAATTTGTTTTTTTAGTTGGACCCAGCGGTGCTGGCAAATCAACGATATTGAAACTATTGCTAAGAGAAGAAATTCCTACGACAGGAAGCATATTTGTAGACAAGAAAGATATAACCAAATTAAAAAGAAGAGACGTGCCTTATTTAAGAAGAAATATAGGAGTAGTATTTCAAGATTTTAAACTTTTGCCGAATAAAACAGTGTATGAAAATATTGCTTTTGCACTACAGATAGTGGAAGCTGAGCCAAAGTATATAAGGAGAAGGGTTCCAATGGTTTTGTCGCTTGTTGGGTTAAGTGATAGAGCGAATTCATACCCACAGCAATTGTCTGGTGGTGAACAGCAAAGGGTGTCAATTGCAAGAGCTATTGTAAATGAGCCTTCAATTCTTGTAGCTGATGAACCTACAGGCAACCTCGATCCTGATACGTCGTGGGAGATAGTAAAGCTATTATCTGAAATCAACAAAAGAGGAACTACTGTAATTATGTCTACACATGCTAAGGACATTGTAGATTCAATGAAAAAAAGGGTTATTGCTCTTGAAAGAGGAAATATTGTAAGAGATGAGATGAGAGGTGCTTACGGATATGAAGCTTAATACGGCTTTTTACTATATAAGAGAAGGCTTTACAAATGTTAAAAGAAACAGGGCTATGACTGTTGCATCTATTACGTCTGTGACAGCAGCACTGTTAATACTTGGACTGTTTTTGATAATTATACTTAACGTTGATTCAATGGCAAATCAAGTTGAATCACAATTGGAGCTTAAGGCATTTATAAATGATAGCTATGATATGTCAAAAGTAACAAAGGTTGGTGATGAGATAAAGGCAATTGATGGTGTCAAATCCATAACTTTTGAGTCTAAAAAGGATGCATTAAATAATTTCAAAAAGCAGTTAGGGGACAAAAGCTATTTAGTAAATGGACTGGAAAATGACAATCCAATGCCACAATCGTTTATTGTAAAAGTTACTGATGCAAATATGATGAAGCAAGTGGCAGAAGAGATAAAAAAGATTGATGGAGTAACACAGGTAAGCTATGGTCAAGACGTTGTAGATAAACTGCTTGGAATTATAAAGATAATAAGGATAGTTGGCCTTTGCGTGATACTTATTCTCTTTATAATTTCAGTTGTCATAATATCAAACACGATAAAGCTTGGTGTTTTTGCAAGGAGGAGAGAGATTAACATCATGAAGTACATCGGCGCAACAGATTGGTTCATAAGATGGCCGTTTCTCGTAGAAGGAATTGTACTAGGGCTAGTTGGATCAATATTGGCTATTGTGATTTTAGGTTTAATATACGGCTATGCTGCAGACTTAGTAAACAACAAATTGGTAATTTTTGCACTTTTACCTGTAGGAAATGTGTTGAGGCAATCGTTTATGTACTTTTTAGCCATAGGGTCTTTAATAGGTGCTCTTGGCAGTGGAATATCAATAAAGAGATTTTTAAATGTTTGAGGAGGTATATTATTGAAGGAAGGAAGATGTAAAAAGATAGTTTTTGTGTTTTTGGTATCAGTATCGCTTTTGACAACTTCATTTCCTAAAGCAGATCAACTGCAAGATGCAAAAAACAAACTTAATAATATTCAAAATGCCATAAGTCAAAATAAGAATAAGCAAAATCAGATTGCAAATCAAAAAGAAGATATACAAAAAGAAATTCAAGATTTAGACATGAAATTGAATGACACTACAAAGCAATTAAATGACGCACAGGCAAAATTAAATGATGCAATTGCAAAATTAAATAAGGCACAGCAGGAACTTGATGCGGCAAAAAAAGAAGAGGCTAAGCAAAAAGACGTCTTAAAGGAAAGAGTTAGGGCCATGTACATAAGCGGAGGAGAGACGGGCTATCTTGATGTGCTTTTAAGCTCGAAAAGTTTCGCAGATTTTGTTACGAGGCTTGATATGATAAAAAAACTGGTTGGCTTTGATGTTAATCTTCTCAATTCTTATCAAGAGCAAAGAAAAATCGTTGAGGATAAAACGAAACAGTTGGCCTTAGCAAAGCAAGATGCAGAAAATTATAAAAATCAGGTAGAAGCAAGAAAAAGAGATATACAGGTTGCTTTGTCCTCAAGAGAGGGCTTTATGAGGGACTTAGAGAGGCAGCAAGCACTTTACGAGGAACAAGAAAAAGCTTTATTAGAGCAGTCAAAGCAGCTTGAGAGTACCATAGCTAAACTGCAGTCTTCTAATACGGTTTATTCAGGAGGAAAATTGGGCTGGCCTGTTCCAAGCAGTTCAACAATAACATCGCCATTTGGGACAAGATATCATCCTATTTTGCATGAATACATAACACACACAGGCATTGATATAGCAGCATCGTATGGCGCTGCTATTGTAGCTGCTGCTGACGGAAAAGTTATATATGCTGGATACTACGGAGGATATGGAAATGCTGTTATAATTGATCATGGCGGTGGCATAACTACATTATATGGACACAATTCACAACTTCTGGTAACTGTAGGCGAAACAGTAAAGAGAGGCCAGCAGATTGCAAAGGCCGGAAGTACAGGGTTATCAACAGGTCCCCACTGTCATTTTGAAGTGCGCAAAAATGGCGTGCCTGTTAATCCAATGGACTGGTTAAAATAACCGGTCTATTTTTTTTATCAGTATATTATTGTATAATAAGATGTAACATCATATAATTTAAAGAACTGTTTTTATTAAGTTGACAGTTTAATATTTGACTTAACATAGTAGAAAGGAATGAAAATAATACATGAAAAGAAAAAAGATAATTGCTGGTGCGGTTTTATTGGTGTTTATTAGCAGCATGTTGACATTTTATCTAACAAGGCTTATACCGCTTGCTTATGGCGGAGCTGTCATTATACCAAGAGAAGAATATGAGCTAATGCAGCAGTACAGCAAGCTTTTTCAAGTTAAGAACATATTGACAAATGATTATGTCGATAAAATAGATCAATCAAAACTTGTTGATGGTTCTATAAAAGGTCTTGCTAGCTCTCTGGGAGATCCGTATACAGTTTACATGGATAAAAAAGACTATCAAGATTTTACGACACAGACGACAGGTTCTTATGCAGGTGTCGGCATCGTAGTTTCAGTTGATAATGATGGACACATAGTTGTTGTATCTCCAATGAAAGGCACACCTGGTGAGAAAGCTGGAATAAAATCGGGTGATATAATAGTTTCTGTTAACAATGTAAAAGTCAGTGGAAATAACCTTGATCAAGCGGTATCTTTAATGAAGGGGCCTCAAGGCACAAAGGTTTCACTTGTGTTAATGAGGGATAACAAACTTATAAATAAAACATTGACGAGAGAGATAATCAAATTGCAGACAGTAAGCAGCACAATGCTGCCAAACAAAATAGGCTACATCAAAATGACGATGTTTGATGAAAATACATCTGCTGATTTTACTAAAGCACTGAATAATCTAAAAACTCAGGGTTTGAATGGATTGATAATAGATTTGAGGGATAATCCTGGAGGGATTTTAGAGCAGTGTGTCAATGTGGCTAATGAGCTTTTGCCGAAAGGGCTTATTGTATCGACTAAAGGCAGAAACAAGAAGGATAATCAGGTTATATATGCAAAAGGCCCGGGATTACAAAAGCCAATTGCCGTACTTGTAAATGGAGGAAGTGCCAGTGCATCTGAAATCCTTGCTGGTGCCATAAAAGACAGAAAAGTTGGAGTGCTGGTTGGAACCAAGACATTCGGAAAGGGTCTAGTGCAATCAGTTATAGATTTTGGCGATGGTACAGCACTTAAATATACTTCTGCAAGGTATTATACTCCAAGTGGAGTAAATATTCAGGGGAAAGGCATTGAACCAAATTACGTTGTTGAGCTTCCTAAAAATTACGTTGTGACAGATACACCTGATTTAAAAGGTGATACACAGCTTGTAAAAGCATATGACATAATAAAATCGGAAATCAAATAAGGTGTTTATATGGTATATTTAAAGTTAATCTGGCTGATAGTAAAGTCTATTGCTCTTATGATATTAAACCCATTTATGTGGGTAGTCGTGGCATTTATATTTTTTCAGTATAAAAAAAATATAGAAATTGAAAGACAGATGGTGGGTAAAGAGCAGACTTCTCTTAAAGATCAAGTTTTGGATTCCACCATATACGGGTTTTTGACAGGAATTTTAGGCAGTGTCATCATAGTTTTGCTGGGTATAACAATCGACAATATAGGAATAGAGTATGTATTTCCTCTTGCAATACTATTGATGATTATAAATCCTAGATATATATGTTTCTCTTATGCAGGAGGCATTGTATCAATCATAAGCTTAATAACGGGCTTTCCTAATGTTAATGTATCTGGCCTTATGGCTATAGTCGGAATACTTCACTTAATGGAAAGTATACTTATATACATTGATGGCTCTGTAAACAGCATACCGATTTTTGTAAGACTGAGAAATGGTAAAGTAGCTGGTGGATATACCATGCAAAAATTCTGGCCAATTCCCTTTGTGGCATTATCCACGACCACAGCCATACTAGGTGGAGCATCGTCTGTAAATATGCCTGATTGGTGGCCTCTTTTAGGTCCTTCATCAAATTTAAAAAACATAGTTTTTATTATGATGCCTGTAATTGCAGCATTGGGTTATGGAGACATTGCACTTACGGAGATGCCACAGAAAAGGGCCCAAAAATCTTCAAAGAGACTTTTTGCGTTTAGCTTAATTCTTATAACATTTTCCTTGCTAGGCAGCAAAATTTATATTTTTAAGTGGGTTGCCGCAATTTTTGGGCCATTAGCACATGAGGTACTTATAATTATTGGCCAAAAGGAAGAAAGGAACAGAAAGCCGTTGTTCGAATCACAGGACAATGGATTGATGATTCTGTCTGTAATGAAAAATTCTCCTGCTGAGCATATTGGCTTAAAACCCGGCGATATCATATTGAAAATAAACGACATTCCTATAGATAGTGAGGAAGATATAAAAAGGCTGCTTTACAATAATCCCACAATATTGTTTATCATTGTAAAGGAACCTGATGGCAATTATGTGAAATATGAATACAGAAATTGCAAAGGCGTAAATTGGCTCGGTGTTTTAGTAGTACCACGTTATCCGGAAAATATATATCGTATAGATGAAATGGAAAATGGAGGTTTGTTAAAAAGTCTAATCCGAAAATTCAGGAAGAAAAACTAGGAGGTCATGCAAGTGTTTGTAGAAACTTATGAGACATATAATGCAGTTTACGACAAAATTCTAAAAGGTAAAGTAGTAGTTGTAATAGATACATTGAGAGCCACCAGTGTCATTACTACTGCTCTTGTCAATGGTGCAAAAGAGATAATTCCTGTTGCAGATATTGAAGATGCTATAAATATTTCTGGCCATTTAGAAAGAGACATGATTTTACTAGGTGGTGAAAGAAATGCTGTAAAGATTGAAGGATTTGACCTATCAAATTCACCTCTGGAGTATTCAGAAGATGTTGTGAAAGGCAAAACTATTATAATAACTACAACAAATGGTACGAGGGCATTAAAGAAAGCCTCATCATCAGATGATGTAGTTGTTGGGTGTCTTCTAAATGTGACGTCTGTAGCAGATTACATTTACAAAGAAAATAAGGATGTAGTAATTATTTGCGCCGGAACAGAAGGGAAATTTTCTATCGATGATATCATTACTGCCGGTGCTATATTGGATAGGCTTGAGAAACTTTCTCCGTATGAAAGTGATGATTTGTCTAAAGCGTCGTATTTTTTATATAAATCATTTCAGGACAATATTTTAAACATAATGAAGTATGGGTATCATTTAAACAGAATTGAAAAGTTAGGTTTTCATGAAGATGTGGAGTTCTGTACGACTATAGATAAATTTTCAGTAGTTCCGAAATACGTAAATGGTGTAGTAAGATTGATATAAAGCCGGCATTTGCCGGCTAAAAACATATGTTTGTGTTGATTTTTTATATATGGTATAATATTATAAAATGTTTGGAATGGATTTATAGAAGGTGTTAATCATGAGTGAGTTTAAACTTGTGTCAGACTACAAGCCAACAGGTGATCAACCAGAAGCGATAAAAAAATTGACGGAAGGCGTCAATATGGGTCTTAAGTGCCAGACATTGCTTGGTGTTACTGGTTCTGGAAAAACATACACGATGGCTAATATCATAAAAAATGTTGATAAGCCTACGCTTGTTATAGCCCATAATAAGACTTTAGCAGCTCAGCTTTGCTCAGAATTTAAAGAATTCTTTCCGGAAAATGCCGTTGAATATTTTGTAAGTTACTATGATTATTACCAGCCTGAAGCATATGTTCCACAGACTGATACGTATATAGAAAAGGATGCATCTATCAACGAGGAGATTGATAAATTACGCCATTCGGCTACTGCGGCTCTTTTTGAGAGAAGGGATGTTATAATTGTTGCCAGTGTTTCATGTATATATGGACTGGGGGATCCAGAAGATTATGAAGACTTGATGCTTTCCCTAAGACCAGGCATGGTAAAAGACAGAGACGAGATTTTAAAAAAATTGGTTGATATACATTACGAGAGAAATGACATAAATTTTGTCAGAGGCAAGTTTAGAGTAAGAGGAGATGTCATCGAAGTTTTTCCTGCATCATCATCTGATAAAGCTATCAGGATAGAGCTTTTTGGAGATGAGATAGACAGGATTACCGAGATAGATGTACTGACTGGAGAAATAGTTGGAGAGAGGAACCATGTGGCTATTTTCCCGGCTTCCCACTACGCCACGTCAAAAGAAAAATTAAAAAGGGCAATAGAAAGCATTGAAAAGGAATTGGAAGAAAGGTATAAAGAACTTAAAGATCAGGGTAAAATTTTGGAAGCAGAGAGACTTAAACAGAGAACAAATTATGACATAGAAATGCTCCAAGAAGTAGGCTATTGCTCAGGAATAGAGAATTATTCAAGGCACATATCAGGGAGGCCTGCCGGAAGCCCACCATATACGCTACTAGATTATTTTCCTGATGATTTTTTGATGTTTATTGATGAATCGCACGTCACAATACCTCAGATTAGAGGCATGTACAATGGAGACAGGGCTAGAAAGGAATCTTTAGTAGATTTTGGATTTAGGTTGCCGTCAGCATTTGATAATAGACCGTTAAAATTTGAAGAATTTGAAGATAGGATAAATCAGCTTATATGTGTATCCGCAACACCTGGGCCTTATGAGCTGGAGCATTCTGAAAGGGTTGTGGAGCAAATAATACGTCCTACAGGATTAGTAGATCCTGAAATTAAAGTAAAGCCTGTTAAGGGGCAGGTAGATGACCTTTTAAGCGAGATAAAAATGACTGTAGAAAAAGGTTACCGCGTATTAGTGACGACGTTGACCAAGAAAATGGCGGAAGACTTGACAGACTATTTCAATGACATGGGTGTGAAAGTGAAGTATCTCCATTCAGATATTGAGACGATTGAGAGGATGGAGATAATAAGGGATTTGAGGCTAGGAAAATTTGATGTCCTAATTGGAATAAATCTGCTGAGGGAAGGTCTTGATATACCAGAAGTAGCATTGGTTGCCATTCTTGATGCTGATAAAGAGGGCTTTTTGCGTTCTGAAACTTCGCTTATACAAACTATAGGTCGAGCTGCTAGAAACGCAGAAGGAAGAGTTATCATGTACGCTGATACAGTGACAGAATCTATGAAAAACGCAATAAACGAAACCAATAGAAGAAGAGCCATACAGATGGATTACAATAAAAAGCACGGTATCACCCCAAAGACAATTGTAAAAGGGATAAGAGATGTAATAGAAGCAACAAAGGTAGCTGAGGATAAAGCTCCATATAGTATAAAGGAGGCAGAAGTAGTAGACAAGGTATCTATTGAAAAAATGATAAGTGAACTTGAAAAAGAAATGAGAAAAGCTGCGAAGGAACTGGAATTTGAAAAAGCTGCTAAACTCAGGGACAGAATATTTGAACTTCAAAAGATGATTGAAAATGCTATATAATTATCTAAGAAATTATTTATACCACTTTGTTTCAATTGAAAGGAAGAAAGTAAATTGGCAATAGATAAAATCGTCATCAAAGGTGCAAAAGTTCATAATTTAAAAAATATAGATGTGGAGATACCGCGGGATAAATTTGTAGTAATAACTGGTCTATCTGGTTCTGGCAAATCTTCCCTGGCATTTGACACCATCTACGCTGAGGGTCAAAGAAGGTACGTTGAATCTCTCTCTGCGTATGCAAGGCAGTTTTTAGGGCAGATGGATAAACCTGATGTGGAGTACATTGAAGGCTTATCGCCTGCGATTTCCATAGATCAGAAGACTACCAATCGAAATCCTCGCTCAACGGTTGGGACAGTTACAGAAATATACGATTATTTGAGGTTATTGTACGCAAGGATAGGCGTGCCGCATTGTCCTAAGTGCGGTAAAGAGATTTCAATGCAGACGGTAGACCAGATGGTAGACAGGATAATGAAATTAAGTGAAGGTACAAGGATACAAGTACTTTCTCCAATAGTTAGAGGACGGAAAGGCGAATACCAGAAGCTTATAGAGGATATCAAGAAAAGCGGATACGTTAGAGTGAGAATAGATGGAATAATGTACGATTTAAGCGAAGAAATAAAATTAGAAAAGAATAAGAAACATACAATTGAGGTTGTAATAGATAGAATCATTATAAAACCACATATCGAATCAAGACTTACAGACTCAATTGAATCTGCTTTGAAATTATCCGACGGCGTTGTTACAATCGATGTTATAGATGGAGAAGGGTTTACCATGTCTGAAAAGTATTCATGCCCTGACTGCAATATAGGTATAGAAGAACTATCTCCAAGGATGTTTTCTTTCAATAGTCCATACGGGGCTTGCCCAACTTGTGCAGGACTTGGCGAATTTATGAGAATAGATCCAGAGTTGCTTATAAGGGATAGAAGCAAGTCGTTGAAAGATGGAGTGTTTTCTGGATTTATCGTTTCACAGGAAAGTTACACATATCAAAATATTTTAAGCCTAGTAGAAAGTTATGGATATAGTGAGAATACTCCATTAGAAGAGTACAGCGATGATTTAATAAATATATTGTTGTACGGGAAAGATAAAAACGGTAAAAGGCATGGATTTGAAGGAATTGTAAATAATCTTGAGAGAAGATATAATTCTACAAATTCAAGCTTTATGAGGGAAGAAATCGAAAAGTATATGAGACCAATTGTTTGTCCTGATTGCCATGGTGCTCGCCTAAAACCTGAAGTGCTGGCTGTTACAGTAGGCGGTATGCCAATAAATAAGATAACCGATCTATCTGTGACAGAACTTTTGAGATTTATGGATGAGCTTAAATTGACAGAGAGAGAAGAGTTTATAGCGCATCAGATAATAAAGGAGATTAAAGCGAGACTTAATTTCTTAAAAGACGTAGGACTTGATTACCTTACTCTTTCAAGAAATGCAGGCACTTTGTCAGGTGGAGAGTCTCAGAGGATAAGGCTTGCTAGCCAGATAGGTTCAGGATTAGTAGGGGTCACTTATATACTTGATGAGCCTAGCATTGGGCTACATCAAAGAGACAACGAAAGGCTTTTAAATTCCCTTAAAAAGTTAAAAGATCAAGGAAATACGTTGATTGTTGTAGAACATGACGAGGATACGATGTTTGCGGCTGATTACATTGTTGATGTAGGTCCAGGGCCTGGAGAACACGGTGGTAAAATCGTGGCAGCAGGAACAGTAGAAGATATCATGGCATGTGAAGAATCTCTTACTGGTCAATATTTAAGTGGAAAGAAAAAAATAGATGTTCCTAAAACGAGGAGAAAACCTAATGGTCACTATTTGACAGTGCGTGGTGCTAGCGAAAATAACTTAAAAAACATCGATGTGACATTTCCTCTTGGGATTTTGATATGCATAACAGGTGTGTCCGGGTCAGGTAAAAGTACACTCATAAATGAAATACTTTATAAAGCGCTTGCACAAAAATTGTACAAAGCAAAAGACTTGCCTGGCAAATACTCATCTATAGAAGGGATTGAATTTATCGATAAAGTGATAAACATCGACCAGTCACCTATAGGCAGAACTCCTAGGTCAAATCCAGCCACATATACAGGTGTATTTGATCCAATAAGAGAATTGTTTTCAAATACGCCGGATGCCAAGATGAGAGGTTATAAACCTGGCCGCTTTAGCTTCAATGTTAAAGGCGGAAGGTGTGAGGCTTGCAGTGGAGATGGTATAATAAAGATAGAGATGAATTTCCTTCCTGATGTATATGTACCGTGTGAAGTCTGCAAAGGCAACAGGTATAATAGGGAAACTTTGGATATAAAATACAAAGACAAGAATATTTCTGATGTTTTAAATATGACGGTGGAAGAGGCATTAGAGTTTTTTAAAAACATACCAAGGATAAAAAGCAAACTTGAGACATTAAATGATGTTGGACTGGGGTATATTAAGCTGGGGCAGCCTTCCACACAGCTTTCTGGCGGCGAAGCCCAAAGGGTTAAGCTTGCAACAGAATTGTCTCGTCGTTCAACAGGGAAGACTGTGTATATACTTGACGAGCCGACTACAGGTCTTCATTTTGCTGATGTAGATAGGCTTCTAGACGTTTTAAACAGGCTTGTGGATGGAGGCAATACGGTCATAGTGATAGAACACAACCTTGACGTCATTAAATCAGCCGATTATATTATCGATATGGGACCTGAAGGCGGTGACAGAGGAGGAAGGATTGTGGCTACCGGTACACCGGAAGAAGTGGCTGAAAACAACTTTTCATATACTGGGCAGTTTTTGAAAAAAATTCTTGCCAGACAATGAGGTGTTTTTATGTATCAACTGGCAGCAAATATATTAAAATATGTATTATTACTGCTTATATATCTATTTTTGTACAGAGTTTTTAAAATTATATATCTTGATATAAAAGGCGTAAGAAAAGAGAGAGAAGTGACAAAGGCAAAACTGGTGTCACTTTCTGGTAGGGGCAGCTTTAATCTTTTTGAGGTGACTACGATAGGAAGAGCTGATGACTGTGATATAGTCGTGGAGAATCCTTACGTTTCCAGCAAACATGCCATGATAAGGAAGAAAGGTAAAAAATTCGTCATACAAGATTTGAATAGCACCAATGGCACATATGTAAATGGAAAGCGTGTCAAAAATATAGCTAGGATTAAAAACAATGATGTAATAAAATTTGGCAATGAAGAGTACAGATTTTTGATTTAAGGTGGTATTTTAATGGAAGAATATGTTAAGACAGGCTCAAAGGCTATGAAAGATATCTTTTTGATATTCGTAATAGCGTTTATGCTGCTTTTCATATATCATAAGCCTAAAGGCTTTGATACAATATACCTTACAATAGCCTTTTTGCCACTTATTTATATCGTATATTATCTACATGTCAGATTATTTCCAATGGGAGAAATTCAGCTTATAATTTTAAGCTCTTTTCTGGCAGAGATGGGCCTTATAATGATATACAGAGTAGCGCCGGATTTGATTTTAAAACAGATTGCGTGGATTTTTATTGGTTTCATCCTGTATTTTGTTTCATCTTACGCTTGCAAATACTATGACTTCTTTTATAAATTCAAATATGGAAATTATGTGTACTTGGCAATATCATTTATATTGCTATTTTCTACGTTTGTATTAGGTAAAGAAATTGGAGGTTCTAAAAACTGGCTTACTTTTGGCTCCATTTCAGTGCAGCCGTCGGAAATTGTAAAGATAATATATATAATTTTTCTTGCAAGATACCTAAAGGATAATAAAACTGCAAAAGATATAATTAAAGTTGGTGCAATAACAATCGTTATTGTTGGAATTTTAGTCATTGAAAAAGATCTGGGTACTGCCCTTTTGTTTTATTTGACCACTACATTTATGATATTTGCTGCAACGTCAAGCCTTTTGTACACTGCAGCAAGCGTTGCTTTTCTTGGATTTGGTGGAGTAATTTCATATTTTCTTTTCAACCATGTTCGCGTGAGGATTCAGGCATGGCTAAATCCATGGATGGATGTTCCTGGAAAGACGTATCAGATAGCTCAATCGCTTTTTGCAATTGGTGCGGGTGGATTTTTCGGTACCGGCCTTGGTATGGGGCATCCTGAATATATTCCTGTTGTGGCCAGTGACTTTATTTTTTCTGCTATAAGCGAAGAATTTGGTATGTTAGGTTCAGTTGCGATAATTCTAGTGTATTTTGTAATCATGTATAGAGGCATAAAAGTTGCACTTGATGCAAAAGATGACTTCGGAGCATTAATTGCGATAGGTCTTACAAGCATGTTTAGCTTGCAGGTTTTTACTATTATAGGCGGCGTCATTAAGTTCATACCACTTACAGGTGTAACACTGCCTTTTGTAAGCTATGGAGGCAGCTCAATGGTAATGAGCTTTATCACATTGGGTATGTTGAATGGTATCGCAGTAAGAGAGGATGAGGATGTTGAACAGTATGAACCGCAACATTAAAATACTTTTTGCCGTCTTTTCAATTCTATTTTTAAGCCTTATTGCATATTTATCGTATTTTCAGTTATATGAAAAAAACAAGCTTATAACTAGTTCATATAGTGTATACAACAAAAGACTCATTGAGCAGGAAAAGAAGATTTTAAGAGGCAGTATATACGATAGAAATGGCAATGTTCTAGCAAAAAGCACTATTGTAAATGGTGAGCAGATAAGGCAGTATCTTGATGGTGTTCCATTTGCAAATATAATTGGCTACAGCCGGAGAATATATCAGCAGGGTAGTACAGGAATAGAAAACACATACGACAGAGAGCTTCTCGGAATGATAAATACAGATCCGATGACTTTTTTAAGGGAGACTGTTTTAGGGAAAAGCCAGACAGGTGATGATGTTGTACTGACTGTAGATAAGAGATTGCAGGATTTGGCTTACAATTTATTAGGCGGCAGAAAGGGTGCGGTGGTTGCACTAAATCCAAAGACAGGTGAAGTTCTGGCATTGGTATCATCACCATCATACGATCCAAACACGCTTAGTGAAAATTGGGACAGCATCATGAACAGCCCTGATCATCTGGTCTTAAATAGAGCGACACAGGGCTTGTATCCACCTGGTTCAATATTTAAAATAATTACTGCTTCTGCTGCTTTGACATATAAGCCTGACATTTATAATCAAGTATTTAATGATCCAGGTTATGTAATTGTTGATGGAGATAAAATAACCAATTATGACAGTATAGCATATGGAACAATAGGCTTTCAAAAGGCGTTTTACGTTTCTTCAAATACATCATTCGTAAAAATTGGACTTCAGGTGGGAAGGTCTGATCTTGAGTCTATGGCAAATAAATATGGGTTAAACGATAGTGTTCCATTTGATATACCTGTTGAAAAAAATCAGTTCCCGTCAATTCCTTTAATAAATGGGAAAGTTCAATTGGCAGAAAGCTCTATAGGTCAGGGTAAAACATTAGTTACGCCATTGACAATGGCATTGATGGCATCTGCGCCTGCCAACGGTGGAGTAATAATGAAGCCTTATCTGATGGATTACGTTAAAAACCCTGTTACGGGCGAGATATTAGAAAAGACAACGCCAGAAAAATATCTAAATCCTATAAGCAAAGATGTGGCAGATAAGATAAAGCAGCTTATGATAGGTGTTGTGCAACAGGGTACGGGCACAGCGGCACAGATACCGGGCATAACAGTTGCAGGAAAGACCGGCACTGCTGAAAATCCACAAGGACAGGCACATGCTTGGTTTGTAGGATTTGCGCCTGCAGAAAATCCTAAAATTGTTGTTGCTGTCATAGTTGAAAATGGAGGTTCTGGCGGAGCTGTTGCGGCACCTATTGCTAGGGAAATAATGAGAGCATATTTGGGATATTGAGATTATTCTTTTTCAGCATACATTAATGAGTCTCATAAGGTGATGATATGGTTAATATTGAGGAAAAATTGAAGTTGCTGCCGGAAAAACCCGGCGTTTATATAATGAAAGATTCAAGCGGAAAGATTATCTATGTAGGGAAAGCTGTAATTTTAAAAAATCGAGTAAGACAGTATTTTCAAAATCAGGCAAACCAACTACCAAAAGTTAGAACAATGGTGAAACATATTGCTGATTTTGAATACATTGTAACAGATACAGAGCTTGAAGCACTCATATTGGAATGCAATTTGATAAAAAAACATAAGCCTAAGTACAACATATTATTAAAAGATGACAAAAATTATCCGTATATAAAGATAACCGTAAATGAAGATTATCCGAGAATACTCTTTACAAGAAGAGTTGAAATGGATGGTGCCAAATATTTTGGACCTTACAGTAGTGCCTTTGCAGTTCGTGAGACTATAAAACTTTTGAGGCATATGTTTCCACTTAGATCGTGCAATAGAAATATAGAAAAAGATATTGGCAAATGCAGAGAGTGCTTATATTATCACATAGGATTGTGCTCTGCTCCATGTACAGGACAAATATCAAAAGACGATTATATGAAATTGGTAGATGATGCCGTAATGTTTTTAGAAGGCAAACACGATGTACTGCTTAAAAAATTGAAAGAAGATATGGAGAAGGCCGCAAAAAACATGGAATTTGAAAAAGCTGCAAAGCTTAGAGATCAGATATATGGTATCGAGAAGACATCTGAAAAACAGAAGATAATTTCTACATCAGGTGAAGATCAAGACGTCATATCAATGGCTAGAAGTGCGGATGATACTTGCATCCAGGTGTTTTTCATAAGGGGTGGAAAAGTAAGTGGAAGAGAGCACTACTTCTTGAAAAATACTGATGAAATGAGCAGAGGCGATATAATGTCATCGTTTATCAAACAGTTTTACGATGGTGCGCCGTATATACCAAAGGAAATAATAACAGACGTTGATATGGATGAAAAGCATGTTTTAGCAGAATGGCTGTCAAATAAAAGAGGAAACAAAGTTATGATTTCGTTTCCTTTAAGAGGAAAGAAAAAAGAACTTGTCGATATGGTTTATGAAAATGCCCTCGAAGCGTTGAAAAATGACATCAATTTAAAGATGAAAAGGCAAAAAAATGATGCTGTATCGGAGCTATCCAAATTGCTTGGTCTGGAATATGCAGAGAAAATTGAAGCCTTTGATATTTCAAACATAAGAGGGACTGACAATGTTGCATCTATGGTTGTATTTCTTGACGGGAAACCCCACAAATCGTCATATCGGAAATTCAACATAAAGACCGTTGAAGGTCAGGACGATTATGGAAGCATGAGGGAAGTCATTTTAAGAAGGATAAAACATGGAATAGAGGAGCGAAAATTGATTGACGATGGAGAGCTTCAAGAGGATAAAGCTAAGTTCCATATAATGCCTGACTTGATACTTGTTGATGGTGGACTTGGCCATGTAAATACGGCAAAAGAGGTGTTACGTGAATTAAATATGGATATACCTGTATATGGAATGGTGAAGGACTCAAAACACAGAACAAGAGGGCTAGTATCGCCTGATGGGGAAATAGATATGCCTATGACGGGGAAAGCTTTTAGACTTGTGGCAGAAATACAAGAGGAAGCACATAGATTTGCTATAACATTTCATAAGGAAACGAAAAGCAAAAAATTAAGAAGTGATCTTTTAAACATTTCAGGCATTGGAGAAAAACGCATGAAAGCTTTATTTGAGGCGTTTAAGACGATAGATGGCATCAAAAATGCTACAGTAGAGGAGTTAAAAAAGTAGATGGAATGAATGAAAAAGCGGCTAAAGCTGTCTATGATTATTTTAGGAAATAGAGGTATCATTGGGTAGATGATACCTTTTCAAACGTAACCAAGCAAACCTCTGACGGAGACGTCGCCGGATGCGATAGTTTTTTTCTCACCATTTTTAAATACAACAATTAGATTGCCGTCATCGTCGATATCAACAGCACGCCCTATGCATTCATTGTTGTTTATTATTACTTTTACATCTTTGTTTAGCGTCAATGAATATTCTTTGCATAAATTTCGTATAGATGAAAATCCATTTATTAAAAATATCCTATAGTATTTTTCAAAATTATTAAGTATCGATGCTGTCAGAGGCTTTCTATCTAAAATTTTGCCTGTTTCAATAGAGAGGGATGTTGCCTTGCCACACAAATTTTCTGGAAAATTTTGTACATTTACATTTATACCGATTCCAATTACTATGAAATTTACTCGATCTATTTCCCCATTCATTTCTGTAAGTATTCCGCAAACCTTTTTACTGTTTATTACTATATCATTTGGCCATTTTATGCCAGATCTTATATCAGCTATTTCTTTAATGGTTTCTATGACAGCTACTGCTGCAACTTGCGTCAGCTTGACTGCTTCATTAGGACTTAAGTTCGGCTTAAGAATTATAGACATCCATATTCCTTGCCCTTTATTTGAAACCCAGTGCCTGCCCATGCGGCCTCTTCCCGATGTTTGTTCTTCTGCAACAATCGCTGTACCGTCTGTGGCGCTTGGTGCAATTTCTTTTGCATAATCATTTGTGGATGATATGCTTTCAAAGTGTAAATAATTCCTGCCTATGAATTTTGTTTTTAAATATGGAGAAATTTCCATATAATCTATGATATCGGGTTCTTCCATCAAAAGATATCCAGATTTGTGTTTCGACTCTATGATGTAACCATCCGATTTCAATTCATTTATGCATTTCCACACTGCCGTTCGAGACACGTTTAGCATTTCGCATAATTCTTGACCTGATATATGTTTGCCTTTATTTGATTTTAAAATTGATAAGATATCATTTTTTAACAAAGCCCACTCACCTTCAACTATAGATTCAAGTTTATTATACAGTAAAAATAATTTTCGACAAATAGTTTTGTTAAACAAAGAGACAATTTTAACTTTTCAGGATTAACATTAATTGAAATAAATGTTCAGATAATTTTTGAATTACAATGAATAAAAATGTATTGACAACATATATAGAAGATGATAAAATAATTACGAAAATACGTTATAAAATTTAGGGTTGTTACTGATTCGATCAGGCGATACCTTAGCTAATCTAGGATATTTGATTAATATTCTGGATTGACTAAGGTTTTTATTTCTTTAATGAGCATATATGTGAGGTGGGAGTGGGCACAAATGATAATAGAAAAGATATTTAATAACAATGCCATAGTAGCCAAGGATTCAGATAATCGTGAGTTAGTTGTTATGGGGCGTGGAATTGGATTTAAGAAGAGTGTTGGCGAGAAGGTAGACGAAACTTTAATTGAGAAAACGTTCATACTTAAACAAAATGATGCTTCAGAAAAATTTAAATTATTGTTAGAGGATATTTCCACTGAATACGTTTCGGTATGCTATGACATTATTGAATATGCAAAAAATATGCTAAATACAAAACTAAATGATTATATATACGTTACCCTCACTGATCATATTTACAATGCTATTAAAATGTTTGATGAAGGTTTAGAAAATCCTAACCCATTGATTTGGGAAATTAAAAAATTTTACCCTAAGGAATTTCAAATTGGATTAAAAGCATTGGAGTTTATTGAAGATGAGTTAAATAAAAAACTTCCAGATGATGAGGCTGGCAATATAGCTCTTCATTTAATAAATGCACAGATAAATAGCTCATTCAATAAAGTGGAAAATGTAGCTGAACAAACAAAAAAAATACATGACATTTTAAATATTGTTATGTATACCTATGGCATCACACTAGATGAAAAATCTATCAGCTATGAAAGATTTGTTACTCATTTAAGATTTTTTTTCCAAAGGCTGAATAAAAAAGAACAGGTGAAGGAAGTGGATGATTATCTATTTAAAAAAGTTAAGACAAAGTATAAAAAAGCTTACGATTGTATGCTTAAGATAGAAAAATATTTAGAAACTGAGTTATCAAATGAGGAAAAACTATATTTAACTCTTCATATTCAGCGTGTTACTCAAACATAAATTGAATAATTTTTGGATTGTTACTGGTAATGCAGGCGAGACCAAATCAGATAGTATAAAAATTATACTGTCTATTTGTTCTCGCCTTTTTTATACAAATTAAAAAAATTATTAATTCAAAAAGGAGAGATTGTCATGAAGTATGAAAAATTAGCCAAAGACATTATAAAAAATGTTGGCGGCAAAGAGAATGTAATTAGTTTAACCCACTGTATTACACGTCTTCGCTTTAAACTAAAAGACGAAAGCAAGGCAAATACAGAAGCTCTTAAAAAAATGGATGGTATTGTTACCGTTGTAAATAGTGGTGGGCAATATCAGGTTGTTATAGGAAACCATGTACCAGATGTATATGCTGATGTTGTTGCTATAGGAGGTTTTCAGACAGAAGGTAAAGAAGAAGCAGCCTCAAGTGAAAAGAAAAATTTATTTAACAGTTTCATTGATACCATTTCAGGTGTATTTGCGCCAACGCTTGGTGTACTTGCCGCAACAGGCATGATAAAAGGCTTAAATGCATTATTTGTGGCTTTACATCTTCTAACTGCTACTTCAGGAACTTATCAGATTTTAAATGCCATAGGAGACAGCTTTTTTTACTTCTTCCCAATATTCCTTGGCTTTACAGCTGCTAAGAAATTTAATGCCAATCAGTTTGTTGGCATGACGCTGGGTGCAATACTTGTTTATCCAACGTTTGCTAGTATAATGGCAGGAAAGCCTTTGTACACATTATTTAATGGGACGGCAATTCAATCGCCTGTGTATTTAACTTTCTTAGGTATTCCTGTTATATTAATGAATTACTCATCAAGCGTTGTTCCTATTATATTAACCGTATATGTTGGATCTAAAATTGAGAAATTCTTTAGGAAGATAATACCTGATGTAGTTAAAACATTCTTAGTGCCGTTCTTTACGCTTTTAGTAGTTGCTCCTTTAGCTTTAATAGTTATAGGACCTATAGCAACTTGGGCAGGTAAATTACTTGGCGCATTAACGATTGCTATATACAACTTAAGTCCGATCATTGCAGGATTATTTATGGGTGCTTTTTGGCAAATATTTGTTATTTTTGGATTGCATTGGGGACTTGTAGCAATATTGATCAACAATTTAGCGGTGCTTCATTATGATCAAATTATTGCAACCTATTTTGGAGCTTCTTTTGCACAAATAGGTGTTGTATTAGCTATTTTAATTAAAACAAAGAATTCTAAATTAAGAACAATAGCAATACCTGCATTTGTTTCAGGGATTTTCGGTGTTACAGAACCGGCAATATATGGTGTTACATTGCCTCGTAAAAAGCCATTCATACTAAGCTGTATAGCAGCTGCAGTAGGCGGTGGCATTATGGGATTTATGGGAACTAAAATGTATATGCTTGGTGGACTTGGTATTTTTGGAATTCCAAGCTACATTGGTCCGCATGGAATAGATAGAGGATTTTACGGTGCTATAATAGGCATTATCGTAGCATTTGTATTAGGCTTTATATTAATGTTCTTTGGTGGTTTTAAAGACGAAGAAACTAAAGAAGAGGTAACTAGTGGAGACACACTAATAAAGCAAGAAACTGTAGTTAGCCCATTAAAAGGGGAAGTCAAAGCCTTATCAGAAATAAAGGACGAGGCTTTTTCAAAGGGTGTACTAGGCAAAGGTGTTGCAATCGAACCAACAGAAGGCAGGATAGTTGCACCTGTAGATGGAACTGTAACAACTCTATTTCCAACTGGCCATGCTTTAGGAATTACAAGCGATAAAGGTACAGAAATTTTAATTCATATTGGTATGGATACAGTTCAATTGGAAGGGAAATATTTTCATGCTAAAGTAAAACAAGGTGATAATGTAAAGGCAGGTCAGGTACTGGTAGAATTCGATATTGATGCTATAAAGAAGGAAGGCTATTCTTTAACAACACCTATAGTGATTACAAATTCAAATAATTACTTGGATGTTATTGAAACAGATAAAAAGACTGTCAACTATAAAGATGATTTATTAACAGTGATGATCTAGATATTTAGCAGAAATTAAAATATTCAAGCATCAGAGGTGAAGCTAAGTGTCTCTGATGCTTAAAAACCAATTTACAAGGAGGAGAAATGAGATATGGAAAATTTGATTAAGAAATTCCCGGAAGGATTTTTATGGGGAGGAGCTACTGCTGCTAACCAATGTGAAGGTGCATATAATGAAGGTGGTAAAGGATTGAGTACTGCTGATATTTTGACAAGTGGAAGCCGTACAACTCCAAGACGTATTACTCCAGTCTTAGAGGAAGGAGCATATTATCCAAGTCATGAAGCAATAGATTTTTACCATCGCTATAAGGAAGATATAAAATTATTTGCTGAAATGGGCTTTAAAGTCTTTCGTATGTCAATTGCTTGGACAAGAATATTTCCAAATGGTGATGATGCTGAACCAAATGAAGAAGGTTTAAAGTTTTATGACAATGTTTTTGCAGAATTAAAAAAATACAATATAGAACCTTTAGTTACAATATCACATTATGAAGCACCATATAATTTGACTAAAAAGTATAATGGATGGGCAAATAGAAAAGTAATAGATTTCTACGTTAAATACTGCGAAACTATATTTAAGAGGTACAGAGATGTAGTTAAGTATTGGCTGACATTTAATGAAATTAATGCCTTAACAATGCCTTTTGGAACTTTTATAGCTGGTGCAATTATGCCAGAGGGAAATGGTGAACTCACCAACAGCAAATCAAACAATGAGCAGATTAGATATCAAGCACTTCATCATCAGCTTGTAGCAAGTGCAAAGGCAGTGAAATTAGGCCATGAAATTAATAAAAACTTTAAGATAGGCTGTATGATTGCATATATGTGCACTTATCCTTTAACCTGCAAGCCTGAAGATGTATTATTAGCACAACAAAAAGATAATTTAAGCAACTTTTTGTGTTCAGATGTTCAAGTAAGAGGTGCTTATCCTGGTTTTGCAAAAAGGTATTTTAAGGAAAATAATATAAATATAGTGATGGAAGAAGATGATGAAAAGACATTAAAAGAAGGCTGTGTTGATTTTTATACATTTAGCTATTATATGTCAAACTGTATAAGCTCTGATCCTAATCAAGAAGAAATCGGCGGTAATCTATCAATGGGACTAAAAAATCCATATTTAAAAGCAAGCGATTGGGGATGGCAGATTGATCCAAAAGGATTAAGATGGACTTTAAATAACATATACAACAGATATCAAATTCCTATTATGGTTGTTGAAAATGGCTTAGGTGCAGTTGATACTGTTGAAGAAGATGGTTCAATCAATGATGATTACAGAATAGAGTATTTAAGAGAGCATATTAAGGAGATGAAAGAAGCAATTGCTGATGGAGTTGATTTAATTGGTTATACTACATGGGGATGCATAGATTTAGTTAGTGCATCTACAGGGGAAATGGAAAAACGCTATGGCTTTATCTATGTGGATAAAGACAACGAAGGAAAAGGCACACTAAAAAGAATTCCGAAAAAAAGTTTTTATTGGTATAAGAAAGTAATTGAAACAAACGGTGAAGAATTATAATAACAAGTATTTTAAATAAATTTGATGCCCTACTTTTGATGTATGATAAGTAGGGCAATTTATTTAGGTAATTTATTTACATCTTAGATATAAAATAATATAATTAATGTAAAGCCAGCAAGTGCCGATTAGGAGGTAATAGATTTGTTAAGTGTATCAGTTCCGGATTTGATAAAAGATTTGGATTTGGAAGTAGTAGTAGAAGCTAACGAGAAGATCGATATAACGACAAGTGATGTAAACAGGCCTGGTCTTCAGTTTTCGGGATTTTATGAACATTTTGCAAATGAACGTGTGCAAGTTATTGGAATGGTTGAAACAGCGTTTATTGATAGGATGCCTTTAGATGTACTTGCAGAACGTGCCGATAAGTTTTTTGAATATCCGGTACCGTGCGTAATTGTTACAAGAGGATTAAGCATAAAGAGGGAGATTGTGGAGGCGGCTCAGAAATATGGCAGATATCTTTTAAGGACAAAGGAATCCTCTACGAAATTTATAAGCAGGCTTATCAACTATTTAGAAGAAAAATTGGCACCTCAGATTACTATTCACGGTGATCTCGTTGATGTCTATGGTGTTGGGGTCCTTTTGCTTGGAGAGAGTGGTATTGGGAAGAGTGAGACTGCACTAGAGCTTATAAAGAGAGGTCACAGGCTTGTGGCTGATGATGCTACAGAGATTAAAAAAATAAGCGATTATGTTTTGCAGGGCAGTTCACCTGATATAATAAGGCATTATATAGAGATAAGAGGAATAGGGATTCTTGATATTAGGACACTTTACGGTGTGGGTTCTGTAAGGGATACTATGAATATTGATTTGGTTATACAATTGGAAGAATGGGATGAGGACAAGTATTATGATAGGCTTGGTCTTGATGACGATTACATAAAGTTTTTGGACATCAAGGTTCCAAAATTGACGATACCTGTAAGACCAGGAAGGAATCTTGCCATAATTGTGGAGGTTGCAGCGATGAACCATAGACAAAAACAAATGGGTTATAATGCTGCACATGAGCTTAACAAAAAATTGTTGAAACAAATTTCAACTTAAAATATAATTGTTGTAGCAATCGTATTGAATTTCTTACATATGAAGGGGATGTAAATTCTGATGAATCTTTTACTTGACACACATACACATACAGTAGCAAGCGGTCATGCGTACGGCACGATAATGGAAAATGCAAAAGAGGCTTCAAAGAAAGGTTTAAAGCTTATTTGTATGACGGATCATGGTCCTAAGATGCCGGGAGGACCTCATATTTTTCACTTTGGAAATTTAAAAGTCATGCCTAAAGAGATAGACGGTGTAGAAATATTGAAAGGTGTTGAAGCTAATATAGTGGACAGAGATGGGAGCCTTGACATTCCGGAAGAAATTTTAAAAAGATTGGATGTGGTTATTGCCAGCCTTCATGATGTATGTTTTCCTTATCGGGATATAGATTCAAATACTGAAGCGATTATAAATGCAATGAAAAATCCATACGTAGATATAATTGGACACCCAGGAAATCCTATTTTCGAGATTGATGTTGACAGGGTTCTTGATGCAGCAAAAGAATATGATACATGCATTGAGATTAATAACAGCTCTTTTGTTTCATCTAGAGTTGGAAGCTACGACAACTGTTTATTAATCGCCAAGAAGGCTGCAGAAAAAAATGTCAAGATTTGTGTTGGAAGCGATGCACACATATCATTTGATGTAGGCAGGTTTGACAAAGCATTGGAAGTAATAGAAAAAGCTAATTTAAATGAAAGTCTTATATTAAATACAAATGTAGATAAATTTAAAGAATACTTAAAGAACAAGGGAAAGCTGTAAAGATTTATTCAACAGGGGGAAAGATAACATGAGAATTGGCGTCGATATTGGTGGAACAAACATAGCTGTAGGATTAGTCAATGAAAAAGGCAAAATAATGGCAATGGGTTCGAGACCTGCAGAGCCTAAAAGAGGCTATGCTGCAATCGCAAAAGACATTACAGAAATTTCATTGGAATTAATAAAAAGATGTGGTCTTGATATTTCAGATGTAGAGTCTATGGGGATTGGTGTTCCCGGCGTTGCAGATAACGAAAAAGGTATTGTTTTAAGAGCTGTAAATCTTTATTGGACAAAAGTTCCGTTGGTAAAGGAAATACATAAATACATCGATATACCTATAAATATGGACAATGATGCAAATGTTGCTGCACTGGCAGAAGGAATATTTGGAGCAGGAAAAGGAACAAATTCATCTGTCACTATAACTTTAGGAACTGGTGTTGGCTCAGGATTCATATTAAATGGAAAAGTGTTTAATGGCGCACACCATTTTGCGCCAGAGCTTGGGCACATCGTTTTAGGGGACAATGGCGTTATGTGCAATTGTGGCAAAATTGGCTGTTTTGAGACGTATGCGTCTGCAACGGCTCTCATCAGAGAAGGCAAGAAGGTTGCAATGAAGGACAGCAATTCACTTATCTTGAAACTGGCAGGCGGTGAAATAGAGTCTATTACAGCTAAAAATGTCATTGATGCTGCAAAACAATTTGATGAAGCAGCTATGATGATTTTCAATGATTATGTGAAGTATCTTGCAATGGGAATTGTGAACATTATAAATATACTTGATCCAGAAGTTATAATAATCGGTGGCGGTGTCGCTAATGCTGGAGATTTTCTTTTAAAGCCGCTTAAAGAAGAAGTAAGTAAAAATATATTATTCAAGGATCTGCCGTATGCTGACATTAGAAAAGCTGAGCTTGGAAATGACGCAGGAATAATAGGTGCGGCAATTCTCTAAGAAAAGGGGTTTTAATGTGAAGATATATGAATTTTACGAAAGAAATACAAAATTAAAAGATCATGTTGCAATAAAATTTAAAGATGAAATAATTACATATGGTGAGTTGCCAAAATACGTCGATAGCTATGCAGCTTACCTGCAATCACTGGGTGTTAAGAAGGGTGACAAAGTAATACTTAGCATGCCTAACTGTCCTGAATTTATCTTTGCATATTTAGGATCGGCAAAGGCTGGTGCTATAACAATTCCATTAAATCTTATGTATACAATGGAAGAAATACAGTATGTTGTGATGGAATCTGGTGCAAACACTATTGTAGTTCATCCTGTTGTACTTAAAAATGTAGATACTTCAGCATTTAGTAAGCTAAATTTAAAAAATGTAGTTGTTTTAAACGACGATACAAAGAAAAAAATAATGAAACACACTAATTACGTTCCTGTAGAAATAAATGATGATGATGTATGTACATATCTTTATACATCTGGTACAACTGGTAAACCTAAAGGTGCAATGCTTACACATAAAAATTTTGAAGCAGATGTTGTTGCGATGGATGAAATATCGGATCTTGGTCCAAGTGACAACTTTTTATGTGTGTTGCCGCTTTTTCACAGCTTTTCTTGGGCTGTAAATGTGCTGCTTGCATTTTATCTTGGAAGTACTGTAACTATAAAGGACAGCTTTATGCCCAAAGACACATTGGAAACACTTTTAAATGAAGATATAACAGTATTTTGCGGTGTGCCATCTATCTTTGCATTTTTAATAAGAATGGTAGAAAAAGGTCAATTTAAAGCATTGAGGCTTGCTATTTCAGGTGGTGCGCCGTTAGCACCGGAGATACAAAGGGGATTTGAAGAGAAATTTAATTTTCCGCTTGTTGAAGGTTATGGATTGTCAGAGGCTGCGCCTGTAGCATTACTGAATCCCCTTGGAGCTGATGAAATAAGGAAGCCAGGCTCTATAGGGCTACCTCTTCCATGCAATGAAGCTAAGATAGTAGATGAAGACGACAATGAGGTGTCAGTTGGCGAGGTAGGTGAGCTTATTTTAAAAGGCTCCAACATAATGGTAGGATATCATAATATGCCTGAGGAGACAGCAAAAACTTTGAGAAATGGATGGCTTCATACGGGTGACCTTGCGAAGAAAGACGAAGATGGATATTATTACATAGTTGATAGACTGAAAGACATGATTATCTTGGGCGGGTTCAATGTATATCCCAGAGAAGTAGAAGAAGCACTTATGGAGCACCCTGCAGTAAAAGAGGCTGCAGTAATTGGAGTAGGCGATAAATATAAGGGTGAGGAAGTAAAGGCATTTATCGTGCTAGAGGATGGAAAGACTGCAGACAGAAAAGAGCTGCAAAGCTTTTTGCACGACAAATTGGCAAAATATAAGATACCTAAAATATTCGAGTTTGTAAATGAGCTTCCAAAGAGCCCAACAGGTAAAGTCATGAAAAAACTTCTCAAATAAATTAATAGAAAACTTGAAAGTCATGCTTAAAGCGGCATGGCTTTTCATTTTGAGACAATCTCGGTTTTAGTATAAAATAGAAGTATTTTGAAGAAATTCGATGATAGATGTTGTATATCATTCTAAATCAAATATCTAGATAAATTATTGGGATTGACTTATGGCAAAATCTGTTTTACTATTGTTATGTAATCCGTTACGTAAATTGTTTTTGCAGTAGTGAAAAATAAGTTATTATTCCTAAAAATTCACCTAAACTACATAGTAATCAATTACGAAGGAGTTGTTATGATAACGATAAAAGATGTTGCAAAAGAAGCTGGTGTTTCAGTTGCTACAATATCAAGAGTCCTTAATAACAAACCTGGCGTTTCAGATGAAACTAGAGAAAAAGTTTTGTCTGTGATAAAAAGACTAAACTACAACCCCAATCTTTTAGGCAGAAATCTGCGTAGAATGGAAACAAAGATGGTACTTGTGCTGCTTCCTGCAATATCAAATCCATTCTATGCCAGAATAGTTAAAGGAATAGAAGATGTGGCACAAAAAAATGGATATGGTGTAATGCTTTGCAACACTGATTCTGATATTGAGAGAGAAAGGATGTATTTAGAGCTTTTAAAAAATAAGCTTTCTGATGGAGTTATTTTTATGGCTCCTGAGATTGATGAGGAAGAGCTTAATGACATAGGAGAAAAATATGCAGTTGTGCAGTGCTGCGAATACAAGGAAGGTGCTAATGTTTCACATGTGTCTATAGATAACTACAAAGCATCATATAAAGCGGTAAAACACTTGATAGGATTGGGACATAAAAATATAGGGTTTATAAGCTGTAAGAATAATTTTCTGTCGACGAAGCACAGAGAAGCAGGATATAAAAAAGCTTTGGAGGACTCTGGAATTGAATTTAATACTGATTACATCCGGTATGGTGATTATTCATTTAAAAGCGGCTTCAGAGCAGCACAAAGTCTCTTAAATGATTTTAAAGAAATAACAGCAATATTTGCCATATCGGATATCATGGCAATAGGTGCTATAAAAGCATGTTATGAAAATGGGCTGAAAGTTCCTGATGATATTGCTATAGTTGGATTTGATAACATAAGTTTTGCTCCAATGTACAATCCATCTCTTACAACGGTGTCCCAGCCTAAATACGATATCGGTTGTACGGCAATGGAGTTGCTTATAAAGCAAATAAAAAATAAAGGGGGGTATAGAGAGAATATAGTTTTAGAGCATGAACTTATAATAAGGCAGTCTACTGTAAAATAGAAGGAGGAATTTTTGTGGGAGAAAAAGTTAGAGTTGGAATAATAGGATGTGGTGGCATAGCCAGTGGAAAACATATGCCAGCATTATCAAAGTTAAAAAATGTCGAGATGGTGGCGTTTTGTGATGATGATGAAGAAAGAGCATTAAAAGCTGCGAAAGACTACGGCGTAGATGGTGCAAAAACTTATAAGGATTATAGAAAACTGCTGGAAGATAAGACGATTGATGTGGTACATGTTTGCACTCCAAATAAGTCACATGCTGATATAACGGTTGATGCATTGGAATCTGGGAAACACGTAATGTGTGAGAAACCAATGGCAAAGACTGCTAGTGATGCAAAGAGAATGCTAGATGCAGCAAAAAAGACAGGGAAGAAATTGACTATAGGATATCAAAACCGTTTTAGACCTGACTCACAATATTTACATAAATTGTGTCGAGATGGTGTACTTGGAGAAATATACTTTGCAAAAGCACATGCAATAAGACGCCGTGCTGTTCCTACATGGGGAGTATTTTTAAACGAAGAAGAGCAAGGAGGAGGCCCGTTAATCGATATAGGGACACATGCTCTTGATCTTACATTATGGATGATGAATAACTATAAGCCTAAATACGTTGTTGGCAATACTTATCATAAACTGGCAGAAAGAAGAAATGCAGCAAATGCTTGGGGACCATGGGACCCGGATAAATTTACCGTTGAAGATTCGGCTTTTGGCTTTATAACCATGGAAAATGGTGCAACGATTATACTTGAGTCAAGCTGGGCTTTAAATTCCCTTGATGTGGATGAAGCAAAGACGACGTTGTGCGGGACAGAAGGTGGAGCAGACATGAAAGATGGGCTTAGAATCAATGGAGAGATGAATGGACGATTGTACACTACAAAAATCGATTTAAGTTCAGGTGGTGTGGCATTTTACGAAGGAAAGGCAGAAGATGCTGCTGACTTAGAGGCAAGGTTGTGGATAGAAAGTATCATCAACAATACGGAACCTGTTGTAAAGCCAGAAGAGGCATATGTAGTATCACAGATATTAGAGGCTATATACACATCTTCAAAGACTGGTAAGCCAGTATATTTTAACGAATAGGGTGATTTATATGGATATACCTTTGTCATTACAGCTTTATACCTTAAGAAATGAGATGAAAGAAGATTTTATAGGGACTTTAGAAAAAGTTGCTGAAATAGGATATAAAGGTGTTGAATTTGCTGGATATGGTGGCCTAAAGGCATCAGAACTAAAAAAACACCTTGAACGTCTTGGATTAATTCCTACTGGAAGTCACATAGGATTAGAAATTTTAAAAAATAGACTTAACGAAGAAATAGAGTACAATTTGGAAATAGGAAATAAATACATTGTATGCCCCTGGAATAAATACGAAACAAAAGATGATTTCATCGAAGCCTCAAAACTTTTCAATGAAATTGGAGAAAAATGTGCCGATAAAGGATTGATTTTTTGCTATCACAACCATAACCATGAATTTGTAAAATTTGATGGCGAATATGGATTAGATCTAATTTATGAAAATACTGATTCAGAATTTTTAAAAGCGGAGATAGACACGTATTGGGTTAAGTATGCAGGTGAAGATCCTGTTAAGTACATTAAAAAGTACAGTGGAAGAGTGCCATTGGTTCATTTAAAGGACATGGAAAGTGATACGAGGGACTTTGCAGAAATTGGCGAAGGAACTATGAATATTGAAGATATAATAAGTGCATCAATAGAGGCTGGTGTTGAGTGGTTTATAGTCGAACAGGATATATGCAAAAGACAGCCTATTGAAAGTGCTAAAATAAGCTTTAACAATATCAAAAAAATGTGAGGAGAGATAAAATTATGCATCTTGGATTTTTAACAGTATGCCTTGGAAATATGGAGCTTAAGGACAAAGCGAAGTGGGCATCGGAAAATGGGTTTAAATCTTTAGAAATTGCTTGTTGGCCACAGGTAAACAGCAGAGATTACTCTAGCTGTGATATAGATGTTGAAACATTGACAGAAGAAAAAGCTGAAGAGATAAAGAAATACATGAAGGATTATGGTCTATCTATATCATCTTTGGCTTATTACGACAACAACTTGGATCCAGATTCTGAAAAAAGAGCTTATATAAATAATCACACTAAGAAATGCATTGATGCTGCAGTTATGTTAGGTACATCTATGGTTGGAACTTTTATAGGGAGAGATCCCAATAAAAATTTGAAGGAGAATTTTGATGAATTTGAAAAAGTGTTTGGCGACATTGTTGGTTATGCAGAGAGCAAAGGTGTAAAGATTATAATTGAGAATTGCCCTATGGAAGGCTGGCAGAAAGAAGGACTTCCAGGAACAATATCATTTACTCCTGAGCTTTGGGAAGAGATGTTTAGAAGGATACCATCTATGAATTTTGGGCTCAACTTAGATCCATCGCATCTTTTATTTCAGCTTATAGATTATTTAAAAGTTGTTCCAGCGTTTAAGGACAGGATATTTCACGTTCATGCGAAAGACGCTGAAATCTTTAAGGATAAGCTTGAATGGTACGGGGTATTTAATAGACAGTTTCCTAAAAAAGGTGAAACGGGTTATTGGAGGTTTAGAATGCCAGGTCTTGGCCAAGTAGATTGGGATAGATTTATAAAGGCGCTAAAAGACATAGGTTACGATGGCGTTATAAGCATTGAGCATGAAGACCCACTGTATGAAGGCAGCGAGGAAAAAGTCAAAGAGGGATTGAAATTAGGGTATGATCATTTAAAACAATTCATATAAATACTTCACATAGGCAAGTAGTCGAGTCTACTTGTCTATAAAATGTTTTTATTTAATCACAATAGGAGGTAGAAAGATGCCAATAAAACTTGGAATAATAGGCTATGGTGGCATGGGAATGTGGCATCATAAAAATGCCCCAAAAGTTAAAGGTGTTGATGTAGTAGCGGCGTACGATATTGATGCATATCAAGTCGATGTAGCGAAAAAGGCTGGACTTAGAGGATATGATAAGTTGGATAAATTTTTAAAGGATGATGAAGTAAATACTGTATTAATCGCAACTCCCAACGATGTGCATAAGGATCTTGCAGTTGCATCAGCCAATGCTGGAAAGAATGTCATAGTTGAAAAGCCTGTTGCAATGTCGATGAAGGAAATAGATGAAATAATAGAGGCTGCAGGAAAGAATAATGTAGTATTTACAGTACATCAAAACCGCAGATGGGATAAAGACTTTAATAAAGTAAAAAAGGCTATAGAATTAGGCATGATTGGTGATGTATATACAATCGAAAGCAGAGTACACGGTGCAGGTGGATTGATTTACGGTTGGAGGAATAAAAAAGAGTGCGGCGGTGGGATGCTTTTAGATTGGGGTGTCCACCTTATAGACCAGATTCTGTATATGATTCCCAATAAAGTAGTTAGAGTGTACGCTGAACTATTTAGCGTATTAAACAAAGATGTGGACGACTATTTCAAGCTATTGATGAAATTTGACAATGGGTTATCTGCACAAATAGAAGTTGGAACATTTTGTCTAAAGCCGTTACCGAGATGGTTTGTTGGAGGAGACAAAGGGACATTGGTAGTAGATGATTTTGAAGGGCATGGCGAAATTGTCAAGCTAAATAAGCTTGCCGACAGATTTGATGCGGAAATAGTAGAGACAACAGCAGGACCGACCCGTACATTTGCGCCGAGGCCGGAAGAAGTAAAAGATCATTTTGAGCTTCCAAATGTAGATACGGAGTGGATAGAGTTTTATGCAAATGTCCGCGATACGATCGAAGGAAAAGCAGAGCTTATAGTAAAACCAGATGAAGTAAAAAGAGTTTACTCGATAATAGAAGCTGCGTTTAAATCAAGCGAAACAGGAAAAGCTATTGAGCTATAAAATAAAATATATTGCGGGAAGCGACGATAATCGATCACAAAGCTTTTATTTTAAACAAGATTAACTAGATGGAAAGGTATGTATTTTGCAATATTTTTGCTATATACATACCTTTTTATATTTTTAAAAAATGATATAATTAAAGAAGGAATAATAAATGGTGGTGATAAAAATGTCAAACTCAATCAATGATAAATTGGATAATATAATATATGAGAAAGTAAAAGCAATGCCTAAAGATGAACAGAAAGAAGTTTTAGATTTTGTAGAGTATCTAATACAAAAGAGGTTAAAGATTGTAAAAGATATGTTTGAAACAACAAAGGAAACTAAAAAGATATTAGAGGGATACGGCTATTCAGAAGAAAATATTTCTGATTTGGTAAAAGAAATAAGGTATACAAATGATTAGAGCATAATCCCCTTTGCATAATGCACAGGGGATTTTTTATATCATATTGAAAAGAGCATCTTTTTCTTGGAAAAACCTCATTATATAGCATATTTCATCATCTGGTATTATTATAGAATATTTTGTGTTTAAATGCGTCAATGCTTTTTTTACTGCGTTGTACAATGATTTGTTGTTTTTAATATATTCTTCTTTTCCTATATACTCAATGCTTTTTTCTCCTTTTTTGATTCTGCTTACCATAAAAGCAAAGTGAAGTATTATGCCAAGCAGCATGTCATCATCAAAGCAAATTGACAGCGTGTCGCAAAGCTTCATTATAGTGTTTTGTATATCGATGTAGAGTTCCTCGCCATCGATGTTATGGATGTTTTCTTTCAATACATTGCCCATCTTGATAAGGGTTGTCTTAATATCAACTATCTCCTGCAATTCTTTTATGACTTTCAAGCTTAAGACGTCATTCATGCTGTACTGTTTAATATTAGTATCCAATGGAAAAGACGATACGATAAAAGCTATTTCCATGTTTTCCTGGATTTCGTTTATTTTCTTCATTGTCATGTGTTTATCAAGGCTGTCAATTGGTATTATGTCAAATAAATCTTTGTCGTACTTTAAGTTGTTTTTTAAGAAACTTTTGATTGCAACAGAGGCGCCTTCCCCAGTGAGACATGCTGTTATGATTGCGATTTTCTTTTTGCCGCTTATCAGTGGGGCGAAATCCATGTTGTTCTCCATGTACGAATTTATCGATTGTACGCTCATGTAAATATTGTTAAGAGGCATACCTAATAGCGCTTTTCTGGTAGCTTCGATGACGTGGAGAGTGGAAATAAGCGGTATAACTTTTACTGGAACATTAAACTCTTTTTCAATCGTTTCGCCAAATGTTGTAAGGGAGCCCATGTCTACTAAAAGAAGGTATCCTGCCTGATTCATATCATTCCTCACGTAGTCTTTCAAGCTTTCTAAGACTTCAAGAGGACTTTTGTCAAGATGAGCGTCTAAACCTATTGCATAATTTTCGCCCAACAACTTATTAGCCACATCTGCCATGGAGGTAGCGGTAGAATTGCCGTGGGCGATTATTATCACCTTGACTTTCTCGCTTTGCTTATTGATGTATTCTTTGTCCGAAATGAGAAATATTGCGATAAATCCAGCTTCATCTTCTGGAATCGAAACGTTCAAATATTTCTCTATGATTTTTTTAGCTTCAATCGCAACTTCAAATTCTCTTGGGTACAATTGCTTTATTTTTGACAGTTGAGGATTTACAATAGGCTTATTTTTGTTGACCCTTTCAATAAGCGTGTTTAAGTGCAAAGCAAGTGCAGTATAGCTGTTTTGACTGAGATCTTTCCCAAGTAGTTCGGATACCAGTTCTGCAATCCTGTCTGTAATGCTTACTATGTCTTCTCCTAAGATATGAATTAAATTCTGCTTGTTTTTCTCATCTGTTATACCGTATATCTGTTTGTGGAAGTACTTTGCTATGTCTTTTTCCAAAATTGATTCAATGTCTATATCAGATATACCTTTTGCTTTAAGCTGCCTTAGTCTGTCGTTTATTATCTCGTAAATGCTGTTATCGTTAGATGCGGTTGGAATCTCCTCTATTTCATTTGTAGGAGAAAACTTAAAGAACTCTATATCATCGCCTATGACTTCATTCCAAAGCATTCTATGCTGTTTATCTGTGTATAATCCCTTCTTTATATAATCAGGCAAGTCTCTGCTGCAGATCCTTATGTCGTTTTTCTTGTTAGTCAAAAATTCTGAATAGACCTTTGCGCATATAAGTTTGACATCACTTTCTAATTGACCGATATTGTTTGGACAGTCATATGAACAAAATGCCCTCATGGAATTAAGTGATACAAATATATCCCTGTTTAGCTTTATGCTTTCGTGTTTAAAGAACCTTTTTAAAAGGTAAAACCTTTCTTCCAAAGTCCTATCTCTAAGTGGCGGTATTTTAATTATCATCGGTATTCTTCTGGTAAATGTATTTAAAAGGGATGAAGAAGGATCCTCAGTTGTAGCCGATATGATTAGTACGTCAGATGTCCTGTTTTCCACATCGCCAACTCTTCTAAAATACCCAGTATCGAGGAAAGTGAATAAGATCTCCTGCCCTTCAGGCGGCAAGCGATGAACTTCATCAAGAAATAAGATTCCTCCATTTGCCTTCTCGATTAACCCTTCTTTGTCTGTATCAGCGCCTGTATAAGCCCCTTTTTTGACTCCAAATAACTGCGCTGTCAAAAGCTGAGGATTGTTGCTGTAATCTGCACAGTTAAATGCTATAAATGGAGCGTCAGGCTTTTTCACACCCATATCTATGGCGTATTTGTGCATAATTCGCGCAAAAGTTGATTTTCCTACACCTGTTTCACCCAATATCAAACAGTGGATTCCCTTGGGAGGATATAAAATAGCAGCTTTTGCTTGTTCTCCAGCTTGTTTTAGGCTTATATTGTTTTTAATAAGCATGTCCAGTTCATACAATTTGCTGTCACTGGAGTTGCTTTTTGTGCTTTCAAACACGGGTGAAAACAGTACTGGCCTGCCATCTGACTTTACGACTTTTCCCTCTTTACACAAAAGATTTAACTCATGACTAACGTTTGCTCTCGACATATTTAAAGCATCTGCTAATGTTTTTGCATCTATACCTTTGCCCTTATTTAGCTCTATTAATTTTTTAAAAATCAAGTCTTTTCTTTTCAATTTAAAGATCCCCTTTACCATGACGATTTCTTTCTATCATACCTCTATTATATATTTTGCTGTAAGTTTTTCAATAGTGATTTAATAGATTAAACACTATTAAAACATTAAAACACTAAGAAAAATTTATAAAACAATATGCGATTTTTATTAAACACTAAAAAACACTGTTTATTTTAATATGTTTTTCATGTGAAAAATGTGGTGTTTTTCAATGTTCTAGTGTTTTGGCATAGTTCTTGCATATATTATTAGGTGAACCCCAAAATAGATAAAACCAATTCAAGGAGGAAAATAATATGGATATGCAGCAAATAGTTATGGAAATAATTATACAATCTGGTGAAGCAAGGGCATATGCACATGAAGCGCTTAGGAAGGCGTATGATGGCAAATTTGAAGAAGCTGATAAGTTAATCGCTCAAGCTAATGAGGCAATTGAGAAAGCACATAATGTGCAGACAAGCATGTTGCAAAAAGAAGCATCAGGCGAAAAATTAGATTTTTCTATATTGTTTGTGCACTCACAAGATCATCTTATGACTGCTATATCAGAGAAAAATCTCATATCAGAGATTATTGAACTTAGAAAGATGTTGGAACCAGTTCTTCATACATGCGTGACAAAATAAAAATTAAACACTAAATAGGAGGATAAAATGATTAAAGCGGTACAATTTTTGAATCAAGTTCAAGCAGGATACGGAACAGATGAAAAAATGAATATGGAACCTCAGTCTCAGTTTGGGGCTATAGGATTGGGTATGCTTTTGAAAAACACCATGATGAGAAACGGCGGTGACATAATCGGCACCGTAATATGTGGTGATAACTATTTTCTTGAAAATAAAGATGAAGCTATTGAAAAATTATTAAACATGATAAAGGCATTTAATCCAGATGTTGTCATATGCGGTCCTGCATTAAACTACAAAAGATACGGTGATTGCTGTGGATATTTGACAGAAGCCGTTATAGAGAAATTAAATATTCCTGCGTTTGCGGCTATGTCAAAAGACAACACAGGTACAGAATTGTTCAGAAAAAAGATATACATTATAGAGACTCCCAACAGAGGTGGCATAGGACTAAACGATTCATTGAGAAAGATATCAAAGTTTGCAGTGAAGTTGGCTCAAGGGCAGCCTATAGGATCTCCTGAAGAGGAAGGATATTTTCCACAAGATTAAGGGGTGATGCCGATGTTTTTGGATTGAATACTTTTGCTTTCAAGGGATTTCCCTCTTTTTAAGCTGTTTTAATAGTTCTTGTCTTGATATGTTGAAGTAGGGAAATCCTTGAAGATAAAATGAAAAATTGCTTTAACAAACTGAGATTTTTTTGAAAGGAGGGAAAACGTTAATGCTTAAAATTATTCTATTTTGCTCTTCAGGTTCATCCACAAGCATGTTGATTGGAAAAATTGAAGAAGCAGCAAAAGCAAGAGGCATAGAGGTTGCTGTCGATGCATACCCTGAGGCACAGATGGAAAAATACGTAGAAGAAGCAGATGTAGTTCTCTTAGGTCCACAGGTAAAATTCATCTTGCCAAAAGCAAAGAAAATATGCAGTGAAAAAGGTGTGCCTGTAGATGTGATAAATCCAGTCGTCTACGGCATGATGGATGGGGAAAAAGTGTTAGACCAAGCTTTAAGCATGGCTAATAAATAGTTCTCATTTATAAGTTTTAAAACCAAAAATCTAAATTTAAGATAAGGAGTGTTATAAAAATGAGTAAGTTTACAGATTCGCTTGAAGAAAAATTGATGCCTATAGCAGGCAAAATCTCCGAAAATAGGTACTTGACATCAATTCGTGATGGCTTTATGCTTGCTGTTCCACTCATTACAATAGGTGCTGTTTTCTTGTTGCTGGCGTTTTTGCCCATACCTGGATACTCTGATTTTATGGCAAAGGCTTTTGGACCAAACTGGAATACATTCTTTATGAGGCCCTTTGAGGCTACAATGTCAATAATGAGTATATTTGTAGTATTTGGCATTGCGTACAGCCTCGCAGGGCATTACAAGATTGATGGTTTAAACACGGCTGCAACTGCACTCGTTGCATTTTTGATATTTACACCGTTTATAGTTAATTATACACCTGAAGGAGCTAAAAAAGCAATCCAAGTAAGTGGTGGCATACCAGTTGATTGGATGGGCTCAAAAGGTCTATTTGTAGGTATTTTGACGGCGATACTGTCAGTTGAAATCGTAAGATTTGTTATAAAAAGAGGCTGGGTAATTAAGATGCCAAAAGGTGTTCCACCTGCAGTTGAGAGAGCTTTCTCTGCATTGATACCTGCGGCTATAGTTGCTATCATCATCGATGTTATAAGAATGTTGTTTGCTATGACATCTTATGGCACAATACATCAATTTATTTACACGGTATTGCAGATACCTTTGACAAGACTTGGAGATACACTGCCTGCTACGTTGATTGCTAACTTCTTCGAAGGACTTTTCTGGTCATTTGGTATACATGGTGCAAACGTAGTTGGATCTGTTATGGGTCCAATATGGTTGGCACTTGCAGCAGAGAACTTGCAGGCATTCCAAGCTGGTCACCCAGTTCTACACATCATAACACAGCAGTTCCACGATATGTACATGCTAGTAGGTGGCTCAGGCAGTACATTAGGACTTGTGCTTGCTATGCTTTTCTTCTCAAAATCAAGACAGGTTAAGACTGTTGGAAAACTTGCTATAGTTCCTGGTTTATTCAATATCAATGAACCGGTAATATTTGGACTTCCAATCGTTTTAAACCCAATAATGGTAATACCATTCATATTGACACCGATGATCTTGGCTACTTTGACTTACATCGTCATGTCAATAGGTCTTGTTGGGCACCCAACAGGTGTTGTAATACCATGGACTACACCACCTATCATCGGAGGACTTTTGGTATCAGGCTTTAGCGGTGCTATATGGCAGATAATTGAATTAGTGATTTCATTCTTCATATACTTGCCATTCTTAAGAGTCGTAGATAGACAGTACCTTGAGCAAGAGCAAGCAATGGCTGCTGAAAGCCAAAAAGGCTGATATAATTGCAATTAGGCGGTTACAGTTGTAATCGTCTAATTGCTTTAAACATTTTAGGTGTAAGGAGATAAAATTTATGGGTGTCTTGGAAGAGCTAAAAATAAGCCTGTTTATGCCTCAAAACTACAAAAGATTAAAAGGCGAATCTATAATAAAACTTCTCAGGTTTGACCTTATCTTGACGATTTTTGGTGTTGTTTATTTAACGGTTATTAAACTTATAATATCACTATTTACAGGCAATTTTTCAGTGTTTTTAAATAGCTATTTAAAACTGTCAATAAAAAATATTGCATCTTCACTACTATTTCTGTACATTGGTTTGATAGCATCGTCACTTGTACTATCATTTGTCTTTTATGTTGTGGCACTTATAAAGAAGCAAAGAGAATTGAATTATTACGATTTGATAGTTTATGCGACGCATGCACTGGCAATATGTATTGTATTGGAAGAATTCTTCGGTCCCTTAGTGATAATATTTTCCGTAGGCTATTTTCTAATATCATTAGGTGGGGAAAAATTTATTGCAAGCTATGTGACTAACAAAACAAGAGGAGGAAAGAAAAATGGCAAAAGAGTATAAATTTCCGGAAGGTTTTTGGTGGGGTTCTGCCACATCTGCAACACAGATAGAAGGTGCTGCAAGCGAAGACGGGAAAGGAATGAATGTATGGGATTATTGGTACAGGCAAGTGCCAAACCGATTTTTCAATGGTGTAGGACCTGAAGTGACATCTGATTTTTACCATAGATATAAAGAAGACATAAAATTGATGAAAGAAATAGGACACAATTCATTTAGATTTTCTATATCATGGTCAAGATTGATTCCAGGCGGAGTAGGTGAAATCAATAAAAAGGCAGTAGATTTCTACAATAACGTCATAAATGAGCTTTTAGAAAATGGTATTATGCCTATAGCTACTTTGTTTCACTTCGATATGCCGATTGAAATGCAGCACATAGGAGGATTTGAAAGTCGTCAAGTTTTGGAGAATTATAAGAACTATGCCAAGACATGCTTTGAGCTTTTTGGAGATAGGGTAAAAAGGTGGATTACTTTCAATGAACCTATAGTTCCAGCAGAGGGAGGATACCTTTATAACTTTCATTATCCTGATATCGTGGATTTTAAGAAGGCTATACAGGTATGTTTCAATACAGTTTTGGCAAGCGCAATGGCGATAAACGAGTTCAAAAAGTTAGACATAAAAGATGGAAAAATCGGGATTGTATTAAACTTAACTCCATCATATCCTCGCAGCAATCATCCTGCAGATCTTAAGGCGGCAGAGATAGCTGATCTTCTTTTCAATAGAAGCTTTTTAGACCCATGTGTCAAAGGAGAATATCCTGAGAAACTTGTAGAACTTTTAAAGAGTTACAATCATTTACCGGTGTATACTGAGGAAGATCTTGAGCTCATAAAGAGTAATACGGTTGACTATCTTGGAGTAAATTACTATCAGCCAAGAAGGGTTAAAGCAAAGGAAAATATGCCAAATCCTTATGGTGTATTCACACCTGATTGGTTTTTTGATGAATATGTAATGCCAGGAAGAAGGATGAATCCCTACAGAGGATGGGAGATATACGAAAAAGGAATATATGACATCTTGATAAATGTAAGGGACAACTACGGAAACATTGAATCGTATATTTCAGAAAACGGCATGGGCGTGGAAGGAGAAGAACGTTTCATAAAAGACGGTATAATCCAAGATGATTACAGAATAGACTTTATCAAAGGTCATTTAAAATGGCTTCATAAGGCGATTGAAGAAGGATGCAATGTAAAAGGCTATCACCTTTGGTCTTTCATGGACAACTGGTCATTCCTAAACGCCTATAAAAATCGCTATGGGCTCGTATCAGTCGACATATCAACACAAAAGAGGACTATCAAGAAAAGTGGATATTGGTATAAAGAATTATCGAAAAACAATGGGGTTAGTGAGTGAATTTTTCCCTCTTTAAGAGGGATTTTTTTCTTTGTTATAGAAATTGTTATCTATAAAATCATTTTTCGACAAATTTCTTAAAATTAAGACAGTAGCAAGAATACGATTAGTACGTGATTTACAACACTTTTTTGAGATAAAATTTTTTTGTGACAAAGCAGGAATTTTTGAATTTTTGTAGAATAAATATTATAGTATAGAAATTGATTACTATGGAGGTATTTGATTTGGAAAATGTAACGATAAAAGATGTTGCAAAGTATGCACAAGTATCGATAGCAACTGTCTCAAGAGTTTTAAACGATAATTATCCTGTTAGCAAAGAGACTAAAGAAAAAGTTTTAAAAGCAATGAATGAGTTAAACTTCAGACCGAATAGCATAGCCAGAAGTTTGAAGAGCAATATTACGCATTTAATTGGCGTAGTCCTTCCTGACATTTCTAATTCGTTTTTTATGGAAATAATAAAAGGAATTGATAGTGTTGTCAGCAAAGAAGAATACAGTTTAATTCTTTCATACACAGATGAAAATTTTGAAAAAGAATTAAATGTTCTTAGAAGATTGTCACAAAAACGGGTTGATGCGATAATATTAGCATCTTCTAACACAGACAATAAGTATGTTGATGACCTAATAAAAGAAAATATCCCTGTTGTTTTGATAGATAGAAAGATTAAAACCAGCAATGTGGATGTTATTGTAAGTGATGACTTTGGAAGCTCATACACGTTGACTAAATATTTAATAGAAATGGGACATAAAGATATTTGCATTGTAAATGGCAATTTAAATGTTAGTACTGGTATAGAAAGATATGAAGGATTTAAAGCTGCCATGATGGACCACAATATTGAGATTAAAGATGAGTTTGTCCTTAATGGATATTATTCTTGGGAAAAAGCTTATGAAGAAGTAAAAAAACTTATTACAGATAAAAAGAAGATACCTACGGCAATATTTGCAGCAAACAATAGAATGGCAGAGGGTACGATGTTAGTTCTGAAAGAGAATCGTCTAAAAATTCCTGATGATGTTTCACTTGTGACTTTCGAAGAAATTGAAAACCAGAAATTGATAGAACCAAAACTTACATGTATAAAACAAAATGCGTTGTTGATGGGGAAAAAAGCTGGACAAATGATTTTAGAAAGAATAAAAGATAAAGAAACGAATCCTAAAGAAATAGTTGTGGTGTCTGATCTCATTATTAATGGTTCTGTCAAAAAAATAAATTAAATTATAGGTGGTGAATATAATGCCTGGAACAAATAGTATTTTAGTGATATCAAAAAATCAGATTAATAAAATCAACACTTGGATGTTTTTGATTCGTGGATGTGCGATTTTGATTTTGATATCTACATTTATTCCTGCATTAAACCCAGCGATGGTCAGCAGTTTGATCGATAAGAATTCTGCTTTATTTACTATGGCAGCATCATACAGTTCGCTTGTAGAAGGATTTACACGAGCGATAAACAGAGGATGGGTTAATAGCAGTACAGTGCTAAATATATATATTTCTTCGCTTCTAACCTTTCTTAGCGTTGCGGCGATTGTAGCAGGTTGTTGCATGACGCTGGGTAAGTTGAAATTACAAAGATTAGGTATAAAAATTATTATTATAGGGTGTGGAGGAGGTTTAATTTCTTTGCTTCTTTTGTTTCCAGCATATTATGCTCTTTGCGGAAGTGCTAACCTTAATGCAGTTCAACCTATGATATCATATTCATATTTGATTTTTGCCATCTTTTTAATTGTTTGTGCTATATTAGGGCTTGCCAATATAAAATTACTACCCAAGCCTTCGGAAAACGATAAATATGAAATGGAAGCAAAATATAAGCTATTTTTAATGGCGCTCCCGTTTGTAATCCTTTGCTTTTTGTTCTCGTATTTACCTCTTTGGGGATGGCGCTATGCATTCTTTGACTATACTCCAGGACTTGGACTGAGTTGGAATAATTTTGTTGGACTTAAATGGTTTGAATTTTTATTTAAAAATGCAGCTAGTAGAGCTGATATTGTAAGGGTTATGACAAACACTCTTGCAATGAGTGGAATTGGCATTGCGACGTCGTTTCTTCCAATGGCTTTTGCAATTTGTCTTACAGAAATCAGATCGTTAAAATTGAGAAAAACAATTCAGGTTGTTACTACGATACCGAATTTCATTAGTTGGGTTTTGGTGTACAGCTTGGCTTTTGCTATGTTTTCTACTGAAGGCTTTGTCAACACAGTTTTGATAAATTTAGGTTTGGAAAAGACAGCCACTAATTTTCTGATGAGTGGAAGTCATATTTGGCTTAAAATGTGGTTATGGGGAACATGGAAAGGTCTTGGATGGAGTGCAATTATATACATAGCAGCTATCTCAGGTATAGATCAGCAGCTATATGAAGCAGCTACTGTGGATGGTGCTGGACGATTTAAGAAAATATGGCATATCACTATACCGGGACTGATGCCGACATTTTATGTGTTGCTTCTTTTAAGCATTGCTGGGATTCTTTCAAACGGAATGGATCAATATTATGTATTTAGGAATGCGGCAAATCAAAATTCAATTGAGGTGTTAGATTTATATGTATATCTATTAGGGCTTGGCAGCGGAGGAACTGGAAATATACCACTGGCGACGGTTGTTGGTATGTTGAAATCTGTAATCAGTATTACATTATTAATGGCTGCAAATTGGTTTTCTAAATTGCTACGTGGTGAAAGTATAATTTAGGGGGATTAATTATGAATGCAGATAGTGTAAATAAGCCTAATTTATCATCTAAAAAGTTTACGATATTTAAGGTCAGAAATGATAGAGGTTTAGGCGATATAATTTTTGATTTCTTTAATCATGTGTTCTTCATATTATTTGGGTTAATTTGCTTATTTCCATTTTATTATCTTTTTATAAACACCATAAGTGATAATAATTTAGTGAGTTCAGGACAGATATTATGGTACCCTAAAGGAATTCACTTTGATAATTACTTGGCTTTGCTACAAGTACATGATCTTGCAACTGCAACATTTGTATCTGTAGCCAGGACTATCATTGGAACAGCATTAATGGTATTGGCATCGGCTTTTGTTGGATATTTAGTCACAAAACAAAAAATGTATGGTCGTAGATTTATTTATCGATTTATAGTAATTACCATGTATTTTAATGCTGGTTTGATTCCTTGGTATTTAAATATGTCTATGTTAGGTTTAACTAATAACTTTTGGGGATATATAATTCCGGGTATAGTATCACCATTTAATATTATATTAGTAAAAACGTACATTGAATCAATACCACCAGATCTTGAAGAAAGTGCTGAAATAGATGGGGCAGGATATTTCACTATATTCTGGAAAATCATTTTACCGCTTTCTAAGCCTATTTTAGCCACGATTGCCATATTTGGTGCTGTTGGTAACTGGAATAGCTTTACTGATTCTATGATATTAATGTCTGGAAATCCGTCATTATACACATTGCAGTATAGGCTATATATATATTTGACAAGTACGTCAGATTTAGCGACTCTCATGAATTCAGGAGGATCGGTTTCTCAAAATGTCATAAATTCAGTTATGAATATGAGGACGATGAGAATGACGGTAGCGATGGTTACTCTTATTCCAATTTTGCTGGTATATCCATTTATGCAGAGGTACTTTGAAAAAGGAATCATGATCGGTGCTGTTAAAGGATGAAACAGAAAAAGCCATCAAGGTTAAGTTAGGAAAAAATTAATATTTTTAAAATATTAATTTTTATAAATATCATAATTTTAAAGGAGGTTTTAATGTGAAGATGAAGAAAATTATAGCCATCTTGGCAGCCAGCTCCATAGTGTTATTTACACTATCTGGCTGCACTCCTAAAGTCACTCAAACCAAAACAAATAATTCAAATGCTGTTTCAGCTAATGCAAAAGAAGGCGACATTGCCTCAATTAAACCAAAGAGTCCCATAACTCTTACTGTTTATAGTCAGCTAGCTAATTTTCAAGGTGAACAGACTGGATGGTTTGCGAAAGTCCTTTTGGACAAATTCAATGTAAAATTGAATATTGTCAAGGATGGAGATGGTGTTTTTGCTACAAGATTGGAATCAGGTAATCTTGGCGATATAGTGGTATTTGGAGATGACTCTACAGATTACCAGACAGCTGTAAAAGCTGGCGCGTTACTTGACTGGAATAAAGACAATTTACTTGATGATTATGGCCCGTATATTAAGTTTCACATGCAATTGGCTTTAGAAAAAAATAAATCCATATCTGGTGGTCATATATGTGGATTTGGACATGATGTGGGTAGTAGCGCTACAGAGCATTCAGCATCATTTTATGGACCTTTCATCAGATGGGATCTGTATAAGCAGTTAGGATATCCCAAGATAAATACATTGGAAGATTTTATTCCACTTTTGGAAAAAATGCAGCAATTGGATCCTACTTCTGATACCGGTAAGAAAACGTATGGAGTCTCTCTATTTAAAGACTGGGATGGCAATATGGTTATGTTTGTAAAAGCTACGGCGGCTTTATATGGCTGGGACGAGTTTGGATTTGGGTTATATAACGTAAATACTGGAGAGTATCAAGATGCACTAAAACCGGGCGGAGAATACTTAAGGATGTTAAAGTTCTACAATACTTTATATCAAAAGGGGTTACTTGATCCAAACTCCATGACTCAGACTTTTGACGACGTAACACAAACTTACAAAACAGGTGGTGCATTCTTTAATATATTTGACTTTATGAGCAGTGCTATTTATAATACACCAGATCATCTGAAAGCAGGAAAAGCAATGTTGCCTTTGGTAGCTGCCGATCAAAAGAATGTAGCTTATGGTTTAAACATGTACGGAGGGAATCGCATTTGGACTATTGGTGCAAAAACACAATATCCTGAATTGTGCATGGCTATAATTAACTGGTTAAGTACACTTGAAGGGGTAATGACAAATAACTATGGACCTAAAAGTGTAACTTGGGATTACGATAAAGAAGGCAGACCGATTTTAACGCAACTGGGTGAAAAAGTCATGAGTGACGGTAATACAGAGCTTCCTGTTCCATACTCGGGAAAATTCAGTGATGGAATTGACAAAATAAATAACACTACTTGGGCAATAGATTCTAAAAATCCAGACGCGAAAAACGGCGATACTTACAACTATAAATTCTGGGAGACGCGGCAATCACTACCTGTAAGTTCAATTGAACAGGATTGGAGAGAGAAAATGGGCGTTCCCAACTTAGATCAGTATTTGGTAAAAAACAACCAATTGGCAATTTCACTGGGAACTACTTATTCTGCTACTCCAATGTCTAATGAATTAACTACTACTTGGAACCAAGTAAAGCAGATAATTGTTAACGGTTCATGGAAAGCAATATATGCAAAATCAGATGCGGAATTTGACTCTATTGTAAAAGATATGACAAATCAAGCATACGCTCATGGATATGAGGACTGCGTCAAGTATCAACAGCATGAAGCAGAGATACGCAAGTCATTAGATGACAAAGTGAGAAGTAAATAAGCAGTATTGGGGTCTTACGCTTATTGGGGAAGATCCCAATTTTTCAACCAGTTCAAATGAAAGGAGTGGAATTTTTAATCATGTGCATTGAAGAAAAAAATCGCTTTTCGGATGAGAGATTTGGCAAGAAAAATTATAATAATTTTAAAGCTGCAATATACTGCCCTGTTGGCGACTTGATAGGCATTACAGATATAGAGCTCTTTGCAAAAAAGTTTGAATGGATAGAAAAGCACATAAATGTAGGAAAAGTCTACTTGGAAACATATCGGCAAGGCATAACTATTCAGAAGGAACAGGTTAGAAAGTTAATAGACTTTTTTAAAGAAAAAGGAATTGAGATTGCAGGAGGAATTACGACTGACAGTGCTCCAAATGGGGAAGGAGGTTTTAATCCACTATGTTATACAAATCCTGATACAGTGCAATTGTTAAAAGATGTGGTGGAATTTACTGCTTCGTTATTTGATGAAATAATTTTGGATGATTTCTATTTTACAAATTGTAGATGTCCATCATGCATCAAAGCAAAAGGAAATAGATCTTGGAAAGATTTTAGACTAGAATTGATGAAGGAAATCTCTGAAAAAATAATAGTCGGTACGGCTAAAGCTGTGAATCCAAAGGTAAAGATGATTATAAAATATCCAAATTGGTATGAGCATTATCAGGAGACAGGTTATAATCTTCAAGAAGAACCAAAGATTTTTGATGGAATTTATACAGGCACAGAAACACGAAATCCTATGTATACTCAACAACATTTACCAAAGTATCTAAGCTATTTTAATATGTGTTATATGGAGAACGTGGCACCTGGGCGGAATGGTGGCGGTTGGTATGATCCATTTGAGTGTTCATACAATCTTACATCATATGCGGAACAAGCTTACTTGACATTGTTCGCAAAAGCGAGAGAGGTAATGATGTTTAGCTTAGGTTCATTATTAGATCCAGAATTTTCATTATGCGTGCCTATAAATGGTCAAATTTTTGTGGATTTGGATTCTTATTTGGGGGAGCTGGGCGAACCGATTGGTATTGCTACGTATTTGCCATACCACAGCCATGGTGAAGATTATCTTCACGATTATATAGGCATGTTGGGAATTCCACTTGAGCCATATCCTCAATATCCAGAAAGTGCCAAAACAATATTTTTAACAAAAAGTGCAGCTATGGATAAAGATATTGTTTTTAAAGTAGCTAAAAGTTTATCAAATGGCGCAGATGTGGTAGTCACTTCTGGTTTTGTTGAAGCAGCAACAAGCCTTGGATTTCATGATGTACTGACAAATGTTACAGTAACAAACAGAAAGATAAATGTTAACAGTTATGCTTACTCAAATGATGGAGGAATTACATTCGGCGGTTGTGAAGAGTCAGCAAAAGCAATTAAAATACCGCAGGTGGAATTTCAGACTAATGATACTTGGGAGCTTATTGCAGGTTTTGGAGAGGATAACAACTTTCCTATATTGACAAAGACAGTTTATGGGAAAGGGTATCTATATATTCTTACTATACCTGAAGACTATGGTGATTTGTACAATTATCCCAGAAAAATTCTCTATATAATTCGATCTGTATTTTTGAAAAATAGTCCCATAATGTTAGATTCAGTTTCGAAGATAGGATTGTTTCTTTATGATAACGACTGCTTTATTTTGCACTCTTTTATACCGTGGTATGATGAAGTCCGCTTAATATTGAAAAATGGGTATACGGCTGTAAAAGATTTGGTGAGCAAAAAGATTTTAAAATCGGAAATTGAGAAAGGGAATAATGTCATAAGGCTTCGTGTTTCTCCAGGAATAAATAAAGTATTTAGGCTTATAAAAGAATGAATAGTGCTATCGGGTATGAATTTTTATGTTCAAAGTTGATAAAAATGGAGGTTTTGTTATGGGGCCAAATAAAATGGAATCCATTGATTGGTTTACAAATGCCCGCTTTGGTATGTTTATACATTGGGGATTGTATGCGATTCCTGCGCGAGGTGAATGGGTACGAAGTCAAGAAAGAATATCTAATGAAGATTATGAAATATATTTTAGTGAATTTAACCCAATAAATTATGTTCCTCAAAAATGGGCCCAATTGGCTAAATATGCAGGAATGAAATATGCTGTAATGACTGCGAAACATCATGATGGATTTTGCTTATTTGATAGCAAATTGACTGATTATAAATCTACAAATACACCAGCCAAAAGAGACATTATAAAGGATTATGTGGATGCATTTCGAAAGGAAAATTTGCGTGTCGGATTATACTATTCATTACTTGATTGGCATCACGATGAATATCCGGCATATAATGATCCTTATCATCCAATGAGAGGGAATGAATTATTTAGAAACAAGAAGTATGATTTTTCCAAGTATATAGATTACATGCACGGTCAGGTGAGAGAGCTTACAACAGATTATGGTAAGTTAGATATTATATGGTTTGACTTTTCTTATGATGATAAAACAGGAGATGCATGGCGAGCATCAGATCTTGTCAAAATGGTTCGCTCTAATCAACCAGAAATATTAATAAACAGTAGATTGGGCGGCAATCTAAAATCAAGAAATCCTGAAATATATGCGGGTGATTTTGCAACACCTGAGCAGATGATTCCAACTGAAGGCGTTTTTGATGAATTGGGCAACCCTGTGCCATGGGAAGCATGCATAACAATGAATGATCATTGGGGGTATTGTGCAATAGATAAAAACTTTAAATCCGCAAAACAGATTATAAGACTTTTGGTAGAATGTGTGAGTAAAGATGGCAATTTGCTTTTAAATGTTGGTCCAAATGCCAAAGGGGAAATACCAGAAAAATCTGTGGAGGTACTTTTACAAATAGGTAAATGGATGAATAAAAATAGTGATAGTATTTACAATTGCGGGTCATCTGAACTGCCAAAGCCAGAGTGGGGAAGGTACACAAAAAACGGAAAAAAACTATATGCACATATTTTTGAAAGAGGTTTAGGACCAATAGTATTGAAGGGATTAAAAGGGAAAATAAATAAGGCCAGATTGCTATCTGATCTTTCAGAAATTAAAGTCAATGATAATTGGCATGACAATTTAGATGATCAAGATTGCGCATTTCTTGACGTTCGGTGGACAGAACTTCCGGACGAAATCGATACTGTAATTGAGTTGGAATTAAAATAACAAAAATATGTTTTAACATAAAGTTTACTGGAGGTAATTTTATGTGTAAGTGTAAATCAATAAGTGAAAAATATCCACACTTTCTTCATGGTGGAGATTATAATCCTGACCAATGGTTAGATTATCCTAAAATTTTGGACGAAGATATAAGATTGATGAAATTAGCCAATTGGAATGTGGTAAGCCTTGGTATATTCGCATGGGCAGCCATAGAACCAGAAGAAGGCAATTATCAATTTGAATGGCTGGACAGTATAATGGATAAATTGTATGATAATGGAATATATGTCATACTTGCAACACCTAGTGCTGCACCTCCGGCATGGCTTGTGCAAAAGTATCCAGAAATAGCGAGGGTTGATTCAAATAGAGCAAGGCATCTTTTTGGAGGAAGGCAGAACCACTGCTTTACATCACCAATATACAGAGAAAAAGTAAGTAATATTAATAGAAAATTAGCAGAGAGATATAAGGACCATCCAGCTTTAATTGCTTGGCATGTATCAAATGAATACGGTAATGATTGCCATTGCGATTTATGTCAAGAAGCATTCAGAACTTGGCTTAAGAAAAAATACAATAACGATATAAAAAGATTAAATCATGAGTGGTGGAGCTACTTTTGGAGCCATACATTTACAGATTGGTCACAGATACAAACGCCTTCACCGCGCGGTGAAACAACGATACATGGATTAAATTTAGATTACAAGAGATTTGTAACAGATCAGACGATAGATTTTTTTAAAAATGAGATTGCACCTTTAAAAGAGTTAACACCCAATATACCTATAACAACTAATTTTATGGGGACTTTTCCTGGGCTTAACTATTGGAAATTTGCTAAACATCTTGATATCATATCATGGGACAGCTATCCGACTTGGCATGGAAACGAAGAGGATTGGGTAGTTGCATATAAAACAGCATTTGTCTACGACATCAATCGTTCACTTAAAGGTGGGCAGCCATTCATGCTTATGGAGAGCACACCAAGTGTTACAAATTGGCAGCCTGTCTCAAAATTGAAAAGACCAGGAATGCATGCTTTATCATCAATACAAGCAGTTGCACATGGAGCAGATACTGTTCAGTATTTTCAATGGAGAAAAAGCAGGGGAGGATATGAAAAATTTCATGGTGCAGTAGTAGATCACTGTGGACATGAAAACATAAGAGTATTTAAAGATGTTAAAGAAGTAGGAGAAATACTAAAAAGGTTAGATCCGATTATAGGCACATCTGCAAAACCAGAGGTGGCTATAATTTACGATTGGGAGAACAGTTGGGCGATAGAAGATGCAAAAGGTCCGAGGCAAGAAAAAAAGGATTACCTTTTGACGTGCCAATCACACTATAGACCATTTTGGAGTAAAGGCATTCCGGTAGATGTAATCGACATGGAAAGCGATTTTAATAAGTACAAATTATTAATAGCACCAATGCTTTATATGTTAAAGGAAGGTGTAGCTGAAAAGATAAAGCAATTCGTAAAAAATGGTGGAACTTTTGTAACGACTTATTTAAGTGGCATAGTAAACGAAAATGATCTTTGCTATCTAGGTGGCTTTCCTGGACCGCTGAAAGAGGTATTGGGGATTTGGAGCGAAGAAATAGACGCATTGCACGACAAAGATGAAAATTATGTAGTCTTTAATGAAGCTAACGAATTAGGCGTTAGAGGTGAATATAAAGCAAAGGAGCTTTGCGAAATTATTCATCTTGAAGGAGCAAGAGATTTAGCCAAATACAAAGAAGGCTTCTATGTAGGTTATCCTGCAGTAACTGTCAATAGTTATGGCAATGGGAAAGCCTATTATATATCATTTAGGAACAATGAAGATTTTGTCAATGATTTTTATGGCAAAATAATAGAACTTTTAAATATAAAAAGATCGATAGATATTGATTTGCCAATTGGAGTCACTGCTCAATCGAGGACAGATGGAAATAGAGAATTTGTATTCTTGTTAAACTTCACAGATGAGAAAAAGGAAATAGATTTGAAAGACATTGAATATATAGATATAGTAGATAACGGCATATTAAGCGGAAAAGTTATATTGCCGACTTATGGATTTAAGATTATAGAAAAGAGAAACTAAGGGGTTGATAGAAAATGAAATTTACAGATGGAAATTGGCTTGTGAGGAAAGAATACAACATTTTTGGAGCTACTGAAGTAAATGATTATGAGATTAGTAGTAATAGCGTAATTTTATATGTACCTACATTTCATGTAAACAGTAGAGGAAATTCATTAGGTGGTCCTCTTTTGACTGTAGAAATAAGCTCGCCGATGGAAGATGTGATTAGTGTTAAATTATATCATTTTAAAGGCAAGACAAAAAAGAGTCCTAAATTTGAAATAAACATAAAAGATGACGTAGAAGTAGATATAAAAGAAGGTGATGGCTATATTGCTTTTACAAGCGGAAATCTTACGGCGATGATAAAAACTGAAGGAGATTGGTCAATTGATTTTTTCATAGGTGATAAGCGCATTACTGGTACAGGTTTTAAGAACATGGCATATATAACATCGCAAAATGGAGAGACTTACGTAAGGGAACAATTAGACTTAGGTGTTGATGAATATGTATATGGCTTAGGCGAGAGGTTTACGCCTTTTATTAAAAATGGTCAACAGGTAGATATATGGAATAGGGATGGTGGTACCAGCAGTGAACAAGCGTATAAAAACATACCTTTCTATGTGACAAACAAAGGATATGGTGTGTTTATCAATGATACTGGACTCGTATCATACGAGATAGCTTCTGAGAGAGTATCTAAAGTGCAATTTAGCGTAATGGATGAAGAGATGGAATATTTTATAATAGGAGGAGGAACCATAAAAAACGTACTTATAAATTATACTTCTCTAACAGGGAAGCCATCATTGCCTCCTCCATGGTCATTTGGATTGTGGCTTACAACATCTTTTTTAACAAATTATGATGAGAAGACGGTTAGCTTTTTCATAGATGAAATTCTAAGGAGGGACATACCACTTAGTGTATTTCACTTTGATTGTTTTTGGATGAAAGAATTTCAGTGGTGTGATTTTGAATGGGACTCAAGATACTTTCCTGATCCTGAAAATATGTTAAAAAGGTTAAAGGAAAGAGGTGTTAGGATATCTGTATGGATAAATCCATATATAGCCCAAAAGTCGAAACTTTTTGATGAAGCAGCAGAAAAGGGCTATCTTCTGAAAAAGGCAAATGGGGATGTCTGGCAATGGGATCTATGGCAGCCTGGAATGGGAATAGTTGATTTCACAAATCCTCATGCGAGCCAATGGTTTTCATCAAAATTAGAAAAACTTATTGACATGGGAGTAGACTGTTTTAAGACAGACTTTGGTGAAAGAATACCAACAGATGTTGTATATTACGATGGCTCTGATCCTGAAAAAATGCACAACTATTATACATTTTTATACAATAAAGTAGTTTATAATACACTTGCTAAAAAACTTGGGAAAGATAAAGCAATTGTTTTTGCAAGATCGGCAACGGCAGGCAGTCAACAGTTCCCAGTTCATTGGGGTGGTGACTGTAATGCCACATATGAATCAATGGCAGAAAGCTTACGCGGTGGTCTATCACTAAGCATGTCGGGATTTGCTTTTTGGAGTCATGACATAGCTGGATTTGAAAGTACAGCCACACCGGATATATATAAACGGTGGACAGCTTTTGGGCTTTTATCATCACATAGTAGACTTCACGGTAATGCAGCATATAAAGTGCCATGGTTATATGGTGAAGAAGCTGTCGATGTTTTAAGGTATTTTACAAAATTGAAAAACAAACTGATGCCATACCTTTATTCAAAAGCTTATGAAGCATCAGCTACTGGAGTGCCTGTCATGAGACCAATGGTTGTGGAATTTTTAGACGATCCAACTTGTGCGTACATTGATAAACAGTATATGCTTGGAGATTCTTTATTAGTCGCTCCAATATTTAACGAAGAAGGAATTGCAAAATACTATTTGCCAAAGGGAAAATGGACTAATTATTTAAATAGCACAGTCGTAAATGGTCAACAATGGATTCAAGAGAAACATGGCTATATGAGCATACCGCTGATGGTTAGACCCAATACGATTATTGCAACAGGAAATATCGATAGTAGACCTGACTATGATTATTTGGACAATGTAACTTTTGAGATATTCCAATTAGAAGATGGTTTAGAGGTATCTACAATAGTTTATGGAATAAACGGAGAAGATCAAGTGACTGTAACTGCTAAAAAAGAAGGAAATTTAATTGTAGTAAATGTAGATGGTGCCGAAAAACCTTGGAATGTATTGCTGAGAGGAATTTATAATGTAAAAAAAGTAATAGGTGCCTCATATGGTGAAGATGAGTTTGGAACACGTATAAAACCTGAAAAAAACAGTTCAGAAATAAGCATTATATTGTTGTAGATATTGCTATTAACAGATAAAAGGTTTCCATTAATAAATCAAAAAAATGGGAGCCTTTATTTTCGTATAAAAAAATTTTTAAACCAAAGAAGGAATTTTAGAAATGACGTCGAATATAATATATTAAGATGTACGTACAATTATAAAATTACACATAATTTATAAGCACGTAAATGAAAATGCTTCATAATCATTGATAATCCAATGGAAGAATGCCAAGCATAAAAATTTTTTAAAAAATTTTTAAAAAACAAGGAGGAATTTTAAAAACATGTAGAATACATATTAATATAAAATATACGTATAAATAAAAAATATTACTCCAAATGTATATATAAGTGTAGTATTTGCGGAGGATGAGGCAAACTTTTATATAAAGGAGAATATCTATGTTAGCAAAAATCGTTATCAATACAGACATCAAAAAAGGCAAAATCAGCAAAAATATCTACGGCCATTTTGCAGAGCATTTAGGAAGATGTATTTATGGTGGTTTTTGGGTTGGAAAAGATTCGGAAATCCACAATATAGATGGGATTAGGAAAGATGTCGTTGAAGCATTAAAAAAGATTAAGATACCTGTATTGAGATGGCCTGGTGGATGTTTTGCAGATGAATATCACTGGAAAGATGGCATAGGCCCTTATGAATCAAGACCTAAGATGATCAATGTATATTGGGGTGGTGTAATCGAAAACAATCATTTTGGAACACATGAGTTTTTTGAATTATGTAATCTTTTAAATGCAGAGCCATATATTTGTGGCAATGTTGGAAGTGGCACAGTTCAAGAGATAAGAGAATGGATAGAGTACATGACATTTGATGGAGAATCGCCAATGGCAAATTTGAGAACCTCAAATGGAAGAAAAGAACCGTGGAAGCTTAAATACTTTGGTGTTGGCAATGAAAGCTGGGGCTGCGGTGGTAATATGCGTCCAGAATATTATGCTGATGTATATAGAAGATATTCCACATATGTCAGGAATTTTAGCGGTAATAAAATATTTAAAATTGCTTGTGGACCTAATGTAGACGATTATAATTGGACAGAAGTGTTGATGAGAGAAGCTGGCAAGTACATGGATGGCCTAAGTTTGCATTACTATACAGTACCAGGCACATGGGAAAGAAAAGGCTCAGCTACAGATTTTGATGAAGAAGAATGGTTTATCACCATGAAGAAAGCCTTGCACATGGATGAATTAATAACAAAACATTCCACTATTATGGATAAATATGATTCTGAAAAAAGAGTTGCATTAGTTGTAGACGAATGGGGTACATGGTATGATGTAGAACCAGGCACAAATCCTGGATTCTTGTATCAACAAAATACAATGAGAGATGCTTTGGTTGCAGGCATTCACTTTAACATATTTAATAAACATTGCGATAGAGTCAAAATTGCTAATATAGCACAGACTATAAATGTTTTACAAGCAGTAATTCTTACAGATGGAGCTAAAATGGTACTTACACCAACATATCATGTATTTGACATGTATAAAGTTCATCAAGATGCAGAATTATTAGATTTTAATATTGATACGCCTGAATATAATATAAATTCGAAAGAAAGCATTCCTCAGGTAACAGCAACTGTTTCTTCTGATGATAGTGGAAGAATTCATATTTCTCTATGCAATCTAAATCCTGAAGAATCAGTAACAGTGGAATGTGAACTTAGAGGAGCGAATGTAAGCAAAGTAACAGGTACAATTTTAACTGCTGATGAAATGAATGCGCATAATACTTTTGACAATCCTAATAAAGTTGTACCAAAAGAATTTGACGAAATTAAAATTGCTGAAAATAGGATAGTCATGACAATGCCTAAGATGGCTGTTATAGGGGTAGAAGCAAGCAATGAGTAAAAATGATTTAAGTAATTTATTTTATAATTTGGTTTCATAAGGATTTTTCCATTATAGTTAAAGGACAAACTAAATATGTTTTAGGCATCTGACTGGAAAAATCCTTTGAAATAAATTAATACCCAATATAATTATACAATCAATTACACAAAAAATAAATGAAAGGAGAGTTATCAGTGAAGAAAATGAAAAAAATTATTGCTTCAATTTTAGTTCTTGCAATGTTATTTTCATTAAGCGCATGTGGCAATACTAACTCAAACAAGACAGCACAAAATAATAGCACTAATAGCAGTGGTTCAACAACATCAAATTCAAACTCTAATAATAAAAAGATTAAAATTGGTGTATCTATTTGGAGCTCAACAGACGTTCTTGGTAGTCAATGCAAAAAAATGCTTGATGAGGCAGCAAATGCACTTGGAATAGAATTGATGTATGTGGATCAGGGACATATTTCTGAAAAGGTCACAGCCAGTGTCAAGACATTAGCTGCTGCCGGATGCCAAGGTATAATAATTTGCAACTCCGCTGATTCAGAAATGGCATCAGCAATTCAAACTGCCGATCAATATCATGTGTATCTTGCACAATTTTTCCGTATGATCAGCAAAGATAGGAGTCCGCAAATATATGAACAAGCACAAAAGTCTAAATATTTTGTTGGTGCAGTCCATGAGGACGAAGTTGTTAACGGATATAATCTTGTAAATATCTTAATAAACAAAGGTAAAAGATTTATAGGATTAATAGGATGGAATCCAGGAGATGCTACATTCCTCTTGAGATGGGAGGGTTATAAAAAGGCTGTTGCTCAATGGAATCAAAACCATCCAGATGATAAAGTTTTCATGACACAACCTGTATACGCGGGTACTACCGCTGATGGTGGTGCATCTTCAGCTACTTCATTAATGAACTCATATCCAAAGATGGATGCATTGATTGTTGCAGGCGGTGGAGGAGATCCTCTAGTTGGCGCATTAAATGCCATAAAAAATGCTGGGAAGACCGGGAAAATAGGTGTTGTTTCTACAGACTTTTTGCCTGACTTAGGACAAGAATTACAAAGTGGTGCAATGACTGCTGAATCAGGTGGTCACTTTGCAGATCCATTATTTGCTCTTATGATGGTATACAATGCAATAAGAGGTAATTATGTAAAACCTGATAATAGTTTTTACGAGATAAAGTTCCCGTATCTATATGTTTCATCTCCAAGTGAATACAACGATTATCAGAAATATTTTGTAGACAGTTTGCCTTACAATACTGAAGAGCTAAAAGCAATGGCAAATGATTCATTCCAGCAATTAGCTGAGCAAGCATTGAATTTGTCTATAGATGATGTAAAGAAACGTCATGGTGGACAGTAAAATTTGTAAATTTGATTAATTTAATTTGAGAAGCCGTCAACCATAGCGGCTGACGGCAAAATATAATAAAGGCGGTGATAGCTATGGATAATGCTGAATTTGTCAAAAAGAAAAGCATTGAAGTATATTTCAGAAAGTATTTTGGTGTTTTATTGTTAATATTTCTTACAATAATATTTTGGCTTATTTTTAAAATAATTTCGCCAAATAATTTTGGAACTCCAGGAAGACTTTTATCATATTTGCAATCAAGTTTAATTTATGCGGTTGGTGGATGTGGCTTATATTTCATTGTTGCTATGGGATTATGGGATTTTAGCATTGGTGCTAACCTTGTTTTATCGTCGATATTGGCATGCTATTTTTCTCAACAGTATGGATATCTAGGATTAATTTTGGTACCCATTGTTAGTGGGACATTGATAGGTTTATTGAATGGTATTGTTTATATAAATTTTCATATACCTTCAATGATAGTTACTGTTGGACTTTCACTTATATATGAAAGTTTAAGTGTGTTTGCGACACATGGACAAGAACAGATTTTGGGTCCAAATTATCGTGCTTTTGGTATGTATCCATATAATGTAATTTTGGCAGTATGTGCTTTTATATTTGTGAGTTTGGTTATTAAATACACTAAAATGGGAACTTATATGTATGCAATAGGTAGCAATGAATATTTAGCTAAAAATATGGGCGTAGATGTAAATAAATTTAAAGTATTATCGTTTGTAATATGCGGTTTTTTAGTCGGGATTATGAGCATTCTAAATATCAGTTATGGAACTTCTATGACTGCTGCATCCGGTATGTCATCTATGAGCATGAATTTTACACCTTTAATGGGAACTTTTTTTGGAATGTCTTTTAGGAAATATGGAACGCCTGTAATAGCTATCATAATTGGTGAATTTATAATTTCACTAATTTTTAACGGATTTGTCGCTATTGGTGCTCCAACTACAATTCAAAAGGTTGTTACAGGAATAGCTTTGTTGTTGATAGTTACAATTACTACAAAACCAGTTAGAGGCATTGTCGTCAAGTGAGGTGAAAAATATTGAAAGAAGAAATTTTAAGGGTAGAAAAATTAAATAAATATTTTGGTAGTAATCATGTTGTAAAAGATGCTACTTTGTCATTTAAAAAAGGAGAGATACATGGTCTAATTGGGGAAAATGGTTCTGGAAAATCTACGTTAGTTTCTATGATAGCTGGTATTTATGAAATAAATAGTGGAAAAGTTTTTTTGGAAGGCAGAGAAATTAAGGCAAGATCACTTGTTGAAGCAAATAGAAATGGTATCTCAATAATAGTTCAAGAAGCTGGTACAATATTAGGTTTAACTGTAGCAGAAAATATTTTTTTAGGTAATGAAGAAAAATTTATAAAACATGGCATTAAAAATATCGTTTCTATGAACAGAGAAGCACAAGGATTGTTGGAAAAATACGAATGTAGTAACATAAATGCGACAGATTTAATCGATAAATATAATTTTGAAGAGCGAAAACTTATAGAAATAATTAAAGCAATATATATTGGACCAAAAGTTTTTATTGTTGATGAAACAACTACTGCTTTGAGCCAAAATGGCCGTGAACTATTATATAAGCAGATGACACGAATAAAAGAAGAGGGAAATACTGTTATTTTTATTACTCATGATTTAGATGAATTAATCAGATGGACTGATCGCATTACTGTAATGCGTGATGGTGTAGTTGTTGACACGGTAGATAGTGGTTCGGTTACTGAAGATGATATAAAAAGGCTAATGGTAGGAAGAGAATTAAGCGGACATTATTATCGCACAGATTACGAAAAACCTGTATTTAAAGAAACAGTATTAAAATTAAGCAATGTAACCGTACCAGAACAAATCAATAATATTAGCTTTGAATTACACAGAGGAGAAATACTCGGAATTGGTGGACTTAGTGAATGTGGAATGCATGAGGTAGGTAAGGCAATTTTTGGAGCATCATTTAATAGATCTGGTGATGTTATTCTTGGTAATGGAGTCAAAATTAACTCTATTGAAGTTGCCATAAGAAACGGTATTGCTTATGTCTCAAAGGATAGGGATAATGAATCTCTTATAGTTAATGATACAATTTCAGATAATATTTGCATTACATCATTAGATGATTTAAAAGAGCATAACATAATATTTAATAGTAAACTTAATAAATTTGCTAATAAATACGCAGAGGTATTAAGTGTAAAAATGGAAAATGTAAACCAGTTGGTATCTGACCTATCTGGTGGCAATAAACAGAAAGTTGCTTTGGCAAGGTGGATTGCAAAAAATTCTGAAATATTTATATTAGATAGCCCTACTAGGGGTATTGATGTTAAAGTAAAAGCTGATATTTATGAACTGATGACTGAGATGAAAAAACAAGGAAAGTCAATACTTCTAATTTCCGAAGAAATCTTAGAATTAATTGGTATGTGCGACAGAATTTTAATAATGAAGGATGGAGAAATCAACGGCGAATTTATGAGAGATATTAATTTGACAGAAGAAGATTTAATAATGAAAATGATTTAAGTGAGGGTGAAAAGAATGACTGACTTGCAAAATAGTGTTGAAATTAATGGTTTTAAAAGTAAATTACAGAAGTATTTAGAGAAACCAATTGCACGAAATATTTTGCCGGTAATTGGGCTTATAGCTGTATTAATCGTTTTTACAATATTAACAAGTGGAAAGATTATAAGTCCATTAAATATAACATTATTGCTTGATGGAGTATATGTATTAATGATTGCCTCAATTGGAGTATTTTTTATCATGACTATGGGTTGTTTAGATTTTTCTCAAGGTTCTATACTTGGAATTGCATCGATAGTATTTTCTTATCTATCTGGTTTTAATATTTTATTGGCTATTATAGGTGCAATAATTGCAGGTGCACTTATTGGAACAATAAATGGTTTTTTTCATGTGAAGCGTAAAATACCTTCATTTATTGTCACAATATGTACAATGTTTTTATTTCGTGGGTTTATTGCGTATTTAACGACAAATTCTCCTGTTTATGCAGTGAGTGACATTTTAAATTATAATACGGTATTAGTTAAATTAATATCAACAGTGGTAATTCTATTGCTTGCTTTCTTAGTTTTTCATTTTACGAAACTAGGAATTTATTTAAAAGCGATTGGTGCGGGAGAAATTGGTTCAAGATTTGCAGGAGTGGATGTTGATAAGATTAAGTGGTTAATGTATATAGTAGCTGGAATGATTACAGGATTTGCAGCATTCATAAATGTTATTGAGGTTGGTTCTGTAACAGCATCAGGTGGTAGCATGTTTGAAACGGAAATTTTAATTGCCTTAGTTTTAGGTGGATTACCAATTACAGGAGGTGTGATGGCACGTTTTTCCAACATTATCACAGGTGTGCTGACATACAAAGTATTATCTGCAGGACTGAATATGATAGGTCTTACAACTCAGACTCAACAGTTAATAGAAGGTGTTATATTTTTGTTAGTTGTGGCGTTGTTTAGCGATAGAAAATCATTGCATATTATTAAATAAATTTCCTACGAATATTTCAATTATAAAAATTGAGAAATGACTATTATTGCAAGAAGGCTTATAGATAAAGTTTTTTAATAAGTTGATTTAAAAATGGAAGGAGGTGTTAAGATTATCTTTGGGAGTAGTTATGAATATAGGAAGTAAAATTAATTGATCGAGGAGGTAACTTAAATGAAAAAATTTCTAAGCTTTTTACTTGTAATTACTTTGCTTATGACAACAATGCTAGCTGGATGCGGACAGAAAAGTCCATCATCGTCCGCTAACCAAGGCAACAGTAGTAATGCTAATAGTAGTACAAATACAACTACAGATTTGACATTATGGACTTTTGTCGGTTTACATGCGCAAATGTATAACGCAGCTGCAAAAAGATGGAATGAAACATATCCAAATCAAAAGATTAATTTAAAAGTAGTAACATATCCGTATGAAGATATGCATAATAAGTTGTTGGTAGCATTACAATCAGGTGTTGGAGTACCAGATATTGCTGATGTTGAACTGGGAAGATTTCCTCAGTTTTTAAAAGGGACACCTCAATTAGCAGATCTAACAGATTTGGTAGCTCAAGATAAAGACAAGTACATTGAGTCAAGATTGGAATTATACAGCAAAGACGGAAAGCTTTATGGTTTGCCTACACATGGTGGTGCAGTAATGGCATTTTATAATAAGGATATTCTTGATAAAGCTGGCATTGATCCTAGTACAATAAAGACTTGGGACGATTTTATTGCTGCGGGTAAGATAGTTAAAGAAAAAACGGGGAAACCTATGTTGGCTGTTTCTCAAACTGCAATGTGGGAATTTAACACAATGATTGGTCAACAAGGTTCTGATTACTTTGATCAAGACGGGAATGTAATTTTAGATAATGATACTAACATTAAAACGTTACAATTTCTACATGACATGATTTACAAAGATCAGATAGCAGTTATACCTCCTGGAGGTCAACCAGATACTACCCAAGCATATGGTTGGATTGACAAAGGAAATGTTGCAGCAGTTGTTATGCCTTTCTGGTTTATGAGCAGATTTGTTAGTTATATGAAAGATTTAAAAGGAAAGATAATAGTCGAACCAGCTCCAATCTGGAAAGATGAGAATAAATATCCGACAGTAGGTCAAGGTGGTACAGGCACAGTAGTTCCATCAGCAGGTAAGCATGTAGATATAGCTAAAAAGTTTTTAGCGTTTGCAAAAGAAACGAAAGAGGCTAATTTGGAGATTTGGAACACATTAGGATTTGATCCACCACGTTGGGACGTATGGCCGCAATTGGCAACCGATCCCGGAGATAATCAATATACACAATATTTTGTTAACGGGAAAGATATATTTAAAATCTTGTATGATTCAACTAAAGGAAATATAGTGTCATTGAGAAGTACCCAATTAAGTGTTACTGCTAATGATCTAATGGCAAATCAAGTTTTATATAAAGTTTTAAAAGCAAATAGTGCTACGGCTGAACAAGCTTTAAAAGCAGCTGCCAATGAATTAAGAAAGGATAAAAATAGTGGTCAATAATAAATAGAGTGAAATTCATGGGATTTATGAGTACAAAAATGTTTTTCTCATAAATCCCATATAGCACAAGTTGAAAGGAGAAAATCATAAATGGGTAAAAGGAAAAATTTCTTGACTGATATATTATACACTCCAAAATGGGCACCATATTTCTTTGTATTACCATTTTTGATAACATTTTTATTATTCTTTTTATATCCTTTTATAAATGCTTTTGTAATGAGTTTTGAAAATATAATAGGTCCTAATCAAGTAGAATTTGTTGGATTTCAAAATTATAAAAGTCTACTTAATTATCATTTTTACACTGCTTTATGGAATAGCACACGTTATACATTTTGGACATTACTTATTTTAATTCCGTTTCCTTTAATTTTGGCGGTTTTATTAAATTCGGAAAAGTTAATTGGAAAAAAATTTTTTAGAGCGGCGCTTTTTATTCCGATTTTAACATCTGCAGTAGTAGCGGGTATAGTATTTAGTTTGATTTTTGGAGATCCACAACTTTCGCCTGCAAATAGTTTTATTAAAATTTTTGGAATGGCACCAAAAACTTGGCTGCGTGATGTTAATGTTGCAATGTTTTTACTTGTTCTTTTAGCTACATGGAGATGGACTGGAGTGAATATTGTATATTTTTTATCTGGTTTACAAAGCATACCAAAAGATTTATATGAATCAGCAGAAATTGATGGAGCAGGAACTTTTTCAAAATTTTTATATATAACTATCCCTCTTTTGAAGCCAGTAATTATTTATGTGTTGACAATTAGTATATTTGGTGGATTCGCAATGTTTACTGAATCTTATATTTTTTGGGGAACACATTCACCTCAAGATTCTGGTTTAACCATAGTAGCATATTTATACCAGCAAGCATTTGAAAATGGCAATTTAGGACTTGGGTGTGCAATTGGAGTAGTGTTATTAGCCATAGTTTTGATAATTAATATAATTCAGCTAAGATTTTTTGGTTTGTATAAGAAAGAGGAGGTTTAAATATGGAATCCCATGCTTCAAATATTGGCAGTAAAGAAAAATATAATGATTCTAGCTATAAGAATAATTTATTTGCAAGAAATATAATAGGTAGATTCTTTATTGTTGCGTTTTTTGTTGTATTGAGCATAATTGCTTTATTTCCTTTATATTATTTAATTGTTAGTTCGTTCAAACCAGCGGATCAGTTGTTTACAACAGGACTTGATGCAACAATAAATTTAAAAGTTATGAATTTGAAAAATTATATTAGTTTGTTTGGAAGTCAAGGAGGCTTGTATTTGTCATGGTATAAAAATAGTCTTATCATTACAATTTTAGGAACGATTTTGACGTTGCTATTATCATCAATGGTAGGATATGGACTGGCTGTTTATCAATTTAGAGGAAGAAATTTAATATTTACATTAGTTTTATTTATAATGATGGTACCTATGGAAATGCTTTTATTGCCTATGTATAAATTAATGGTTTCACTAAATTTATTAAATACTTATTGGGGCGTTATTTTACCAGGTGTGGTATCCCCTACTGCGGTTTTCTTTTTTAGGCAATATGCAGCAGGACTGTCTAAAGATTTTATGGATGCAGCGAGAATAGATGGGTGCACTGAATTTGGCATATTTTGGAGAGTAATGGCTCCATTAATGATACCAGCATTTGGGGCAATGACAATACTTGTAGCATTGGGAAATTGGAACAATTTTTTGTGGCCTTTAATTGTTATGCGTACTGATCAAATGTTTACACTCCCTGTTGGATTAATGTCGTTACTAACGCCTTATGAAAGTAACTATAGTGTATTGTTGTCAGGTTCAGTATTATCAATATTACCAATAGTGATAATATATTTAATTAACCAAGAAGCATTTATGTCAGGACTGACTGTAGGTGGAATTAAAGGATAATAAATTTTGTCAAAAAATATTAATAAAAAACAGGAGGAGATTTGAATGCAGAAGAAGGCAAAAATGATTTTGGATAAAGATTTCAAAATAAGTAAAGTAGATAAACGTATCTATGGATCGTTTATTGAACATTTAGGGCGTGCAGTTTATGATGGTATTTATGAACCAGATCATAAAGAAGCGGATGAAATGGGTTTTCGAAAAGATGTAATAGAATTAGTTAAAGAATTAAAAGTTCCAATTGTGCGTTATCCGGGAGGAAATTTTGTTTCGGGGTATAATTGGGAAGATGGTATAGGGCCTAAAGAAAAAAGACCGAAAAGGTTAGAATTAGCATGGAGTTCTTTGGAAACAAATCAGATTGGCATTAATGAATTTTCGGATTGGGCTAAGAAAGCTAATACAGAAATTATGATGGCAATCAATTTGGGAACTAGAGGAATAGATGCAGCAAGAAATATAGTAGAATACTGTAACATTCGAGAAGGATCTTATTGGAGTGATTTAAGAAAATCACATGGCTATAAAGAACCACATAATATAAAATTATGGAATTTAGGTAATGAAATGGATGGACCATGGCAAATAGGGCATAAAACGGCTGATGAGTATGGTAGAATTGCTTGTGAAGCTGCAAAAGTAATGAAAATAGTTGATCCATCAATTGAATTAGTGGCATGTGGAAGCTCAAATAGCAGTATGCCAACTTTTGGACAGTGGGAAGCAACTGTTCTTGAACACACGTATGACTACGTAGACTATATATCAATGCATACTTATTATGGGAATGAAGAAAATGATATTGAAAATTTTTTAGCAAAATCCTTAGATATGGATGCATTTATTAAAGCAGTTGTATCTACTGCTGATTATGTAAAGGCTAAAAAAAGAAGCAGAAAGACAATTAATATTTCATTTGATGAATGGAATGTATGGTTTCACTCAAGAGAAAATGATAAGAAAATAGAACCTTGGACTATAGCCCCACCATTGTTAGAAGATGTATATACATTTGAAGATGCACTTTTAGTTGGCTGTATGCTTATAACGTTACTTAAACATGCTGATCGAGTGAAAATAGCATGTTTAGCACAACTTGTAAATGTTATTGCACCTATAATGACTGAAAAAGGAGGTAAAGCATGGCGCCAAACAATTTATTATCCTTATTTACATGCTTCTACTTATGGCAGAGGGGAAGTATTAGCATCTGTTATCGACTCTCCCAAATATGATAGTAAAGATTTCAGCGATGTACCATTTTTGGAATCTACTGCCGTAACAAATGATGAAAATGATGAGATTACAATATTTGCTGTAAATAGAGACAAAGATGATTCGATGCTTTTTGAATGTGAATTAAAAGGTTTTGAAAATTATAGATTTATCGAGCATATAGTACTTGAAAATAATGATATAAAAGCAACTAATACAAAAGAAAATCCAGACAATGTTGTTCCTCATAGTAAAAATGATGTTGTAATTGAAGATGGATTGGTAAAGGTGATTTTGCCTAGATTATCATGGAATGTTATTCGGTTGGAAAAAGTTAAAAAATAATTTTTTATGGATAACCAAAATAATAATGTTTTTGGTTATCCATAAACTAAAGTTTGTAAAAAGGTATGGTGGCGACAATGATTAATAATCAAAATTTCATATCATTGAAACAGATTTCAATTAATAAAGGTTTTTGGTCATATTATATAAAACTGATAAAAGATGCGATGATACCATATCAATGGGAAGCATTAAATGATCGTGTTCCTGATGCTGAACCTAGCCATGTAATTAAAAATTTCAAGATAGCAGCAGGTGAAGCACAAGGCGAATTTGCTGGAATGGTATTTCAAGATAGTGATTTGTATAAATGGCTTGAAGCAGTTAGCTATAGTTTAATTGTATTTCCGGATACGGAATTAGAAAAAACTGCTGATGATGTTATTGAATTGATTGCAAAAGTTCAACAAAGTGACGGCTATTTAAATACTTATTTTACAATTAAAGAACCTGATAAAAAATGGACGAATTTAAGAGATTGTCATGAGCTGTATTGTGCAGGTCATTTGATAGAAGCAGCAGTTGCTTATTATGAGGCGACAGGAAAGAAAAAATTGCTTGATGTAGCATGTCGCTTTGCTGATCACATAGATTCTGTATTTGGTCCAGAACCACACAAGAAAAAAGGTTATCCGGGGCATGAGGAAATCGAGTTAGCATTGGTAAAATTATATAGGGTTACTAACGAGAAAAGATATTTAAATCTGAGTAGATATTTTATTGATGAACGTGGAAAGAAGCCGCTTTATTTTGAAATAGAAGCTTACACTTACAATAGAGGAATAAGGAATATTCATAATATACGGGGAGAATTGGGAGAAAGATATTTTCAAGTGCATTTACCTGTAAGAGAACAAACTACAGCTGAAGGACATGCAGTTAGAGCTGTTTACTTATATTCAGGGATGGCTGATGTTGCATTAGAGATAGGGGATCAAAGCCTAATTGATGCTTGCAAGAGATTATGGGATAATTTAACGAAAAAGAGAATGTATATTACAGGAAGTATTGGCTCTATGTCGATAGGGGAGTCTTTAACTTTTGATTATGATCTTCCAAATGATACTAATTATTCGGAGACATGCGCGTCTGTCGGACTTGTATTTTTTGCGCATAGGATGTTACAGATTGATCCTGATAATCAATATTCTGATGTAATGGAGAGAGCTTTGTATAATACAGTAATAAGTGGAATGACATTAGATGGAAAAAAATTCTTTTATGTAAATCCACTTGAAGTATGGCCAGAAGCTTGTGAAAAGAACAAAGTTAAGTCGCATGTAAAATATACAAGGCAGCCATGGTTTGGATGTGCATGTTGCCCACCTAATATTGCGAGATTGCTGACATCGTTAGGTAAATATATATATTCTAAGAAAAATAAAGAGATATTTGTTCATTTATATGTTGATAGCGAATTAAAAGAAAAAATTTCAGAAAGTCAAGTAAATATTAAGCAGAGTACCCAATATCCATGGGATGAGAAAATAGATATAGAAGTTGATTGTGAAGAAGAAACAGAATTTACATTATCTTTGAGAATACCTGGTTGGTGCAAAGAGGCTAAAATCAAAGTTAATAATGAAGAAATTGATTTGAATAGTGTTACGATGAAAGGATATACGAAAATTAGTCGCATATGGAAACATGATAAGGTAGAAATATATTTTTCAATGCCTGTTATGAGGATAAAAGCTAATCCTAATGTAAGAGAAGATGAGGGTAAAGTTGCTATTCAAAGAGGACCGATTGTTTATTGTCTTGAAGAAGTTGATAATGGTAAAAATTTAAATAATATCGTATTACCAACTGATAGTAAGTTTGAAATAAAAAAAGATAAAGATTTAAATGATGTATGCGTTATTGAAACGGATGCTTTTAGAGAGAAATATAATGATTGGAATGATGAATTGTACAAATCTGACGTAAAAGTTTCTTATGAAAAAACAAGGATAAGATTTGTGCCATATTTTGCATGGGCAAATCGTGCGCCTGGAGAAATGGAAGTTTGGGTAAGGGAAAGATAAGTATTAAATTTATACGAGGGTGTGGTATAGTGAAACGAATAGTATTTCTAATTTTGACAGGTTTATTAAGTGTAATTATGTCAGCATGTTCTAGCAGTAGTTCGAAAACAACCATAGTATATCCCAAAGAACCTCCTAGAGATGATCTTTATGATACATCCATAATAAATGACGAATCAAAATGGGGAACAATGAATGTTCATGATCCATCGATTTTTAAAGATGGAGATTGGTATTATATTTTTTCTACAGATGTGAAAGTAGGTGGAACACCACGTGCGGGAATACAAGTACGAAAATCTAAGGATTTGATTCATTGGCAATGGGTCGGATATGCTTTAGATGGAGTGCCAAAAGAAGCTGAAGAGTGGACTGATGCAACAAATTTGTGGGCACCAGACGTTACTAAAATTGGTGATACGTATTATTTATATTATGTAGCATCAACGTTTGGCACGAATCAGTCATTTATAGGTTTGGCAACAAGCAAATCAATAGAAGGGCCTTGGCAAGATCAAGGGGCTGTATTTAAATCTCAACAGGGTGATGAATGGAATGCTTTAGATCCTAATATTGTATACGCTGCTGATGGTACTATGTGGATGGATTTTGGATCCTTTTTTGGGGGAATATACATAGTACAGCTTGATCCAAAGACGGGAAAATTATTGAACAATGCTACACCAAAATTAATTGCGAGGCGTAATGGTGCAGATGCAATTGAAGGACCATACATTATATACAATAAACAACAGAAAAAATATTATTTATTCACATCTTTTGATTCGCTGTTTAGTGACTATAATGTTAGAGTATCACGTTCTGACAACATAGATGGACCATATGTGGACTTTAATGGCAATTTAATGACAGATACAAACGTTGATAGTGGCACAAAAATCTTAGGAAGTTATAAATTTGATGGAAATGATGGCTGGATAGCACCAGGACATAATTCTGTACTAGTAGATGGAAATAATTATTATATTATCCATCATGCAAGAGGAGAAAAAGATACAAATTGGCCGTATCTACATGTAAGGAAAATATTGTGGTCAGATGATGGGTGGCCTATGGTTTCACCAGAACGTTATGCAGGGGAGACTGAGCAGCAAATAGATAAAAATGAGATAATCGGGAAATGGGAAATTATAGAGCTTGATAAAAATGTTAATTCGGAAATAACATCTACTAAGATTGAATTACTTAGAAATGGTAAAATTAACACAAATGATAGTAAAGATCATTGGGAACTTAGTGGTAAAAATACAATTAAATTATATTTTTATGATCCAGACCATGTACAGAAAGGACAATATTGGATTGAAACGGCTAAAATTATTCCAGCCTGGGATTGGGAAAATTGGAATCCAACTTTAGTATTTACAGGCTACGATCAAACTGGCACAGCAATATGGGGTAAAATGGATAAAAAATCTAAATAATTAGCTAATAAGTTTTTTATACAGATATAAAAGAGATAAAAAGTTTTATCTATTAGCAGGAATTTTTGATAGTATGTAGAATATAAATAATATAAATGTACGTACATTTAAATATACAAAATATGATATACGAATATATAATAGTGCTTTAAATAAATCCAAAGGAGTGATTATTGTGTACAAAGATGAAAAGCCCAGGATAGGTTTTTTAGGTATTATGCAGGAGTTATACGATGATATGCTACCCGGTATCACTGAAAGGCAAGAGATGTATGCACAACAGGTTATAAGTAGATTAGGTGATATTGCTGTTTTTTATTTTCCCGGTGCTGCAAAAAACAGAAATGATATAGAAAGGATAGTTAAGGAATTCAATGATAAAGATCTTGATGGAATAATGATCGTGATGCTGACATACGGGCCTGCTACAAATCTTGTGAATGCTCTAAGAAATAATAGGCTTCCAATTATGCTGGCAAATATACAGCCAGAAAGCACTGTGACAGACGATTGGGATATGGGGGACTTGACATACAATCAAGGTGTTCACGGTGCACAGGATACTTCAAATATTATCTTGAGAATGGGTATAACATGTCCAATCATAACAGAGGATTGGCACTCTGAGGAATTTAAAGATTTTGTGAATGATTGGGCTAAAACTGTAAAGACAGTGAAAGCCTTGAGGAATATGAAGATTGCACAATTTGGAAGAATGCATGGCATGTATGACATAATGGGAGATGATGCGGCTTTTACAAGGAAAATAGGGCCGCAAATAAACCAAGAGTATATTGGCCAAGTTTTTAGATACATGGAAGAAGCGACAAATGAAGAAATCGACAAAGTAATAGAGGAAAACAAGGAGAACTTTTATATAGATCCTGAATTAAGTGAGGAGAGCCACAGGTATGCTGCAAGGCTTCAAATAGGATTTAAGAAATTGCTTGAGGATAAAGGATACACTGGCTTTAGTGCCCATTTTGATGTATTCAAAGGCGATGGAAGGTTTAAACAGATACACATGATGGCAGCATCAAACTTGATGGCAGAAGGATATGGCTATGCGGCAGAAGGTGATGTAGTTACAGCAAGCCTAGTGGCAGCAGGCCATGTATTGATAGGTGATGCACATTTTACTGAGATGTATGCGATGGATTTTAAGAGAGATTCGATTTTGATGAGCCACATGGGAGAGGGCAATTGGAAGATAGCTAGAAAAGACAGGCCTATAAGATTAGTCGATAGAGAGCTTGGCATAGGAAAGCTTGATAATCCTCCGACAGTTGTTTTTATGGCTCAACCTGGTATTGCAACACTTGCATCTCTTGTGTCTTTAGAAGGTGAAAAATATAGACTTGTTGTCGCAAAAGGGGAAATTTTAGATACAGAAGAAGCAAAGAATATAGAAATGCCTTATTTCCATTTTAAACCTGATAATGGAGTTAGAGAGTGCTTAAACGGTTGGCTTAAGAATGGTGGCACACATCATCAATGTTTGACATTAGGTGATGCTACTAAAAGATGGAAGCTTTTATGCGAGTTATTAGATATCGAGTATGTTGAAGTGTAAAGGGGTTGATGACATGGCAAAATTTTCAATAGGTATTGACTATGGCACAGAATCCGCAAGGGCATTGCTTTTAAATCTTGATACAGCAGAGGAAGTAGCTTCTTCAACGATGAACTATCCGCATGGCGTCATGGATGAGAGACTTCCAGACGGGACAGTATTGCCGCAGGATTGGGCATTAGAGCATCCTGATGATTATATAGAAGTTTTGAAAAAGATAATTCCAGATGTGATAATAAAGTCTGGAATAAATAAAGATGATGTTGTGGGGATTGGCATAGACTTTACAGCATGTACGATGCTTCCTATAAAAAAAGATGGTACACCTTTATGTGATTTACCAGAATATAAATCAAATCCCCATGCGTATGTCAAGCTGTGGAAGCATCATGCAGCCCAGCCGGAGGCAAATATGCTAAATAAAATAGCATCGGAAAGAGGCGAGGATTTCTTAGCAAGGTATGGTGGAAAAATTTCCTCTGAATGGCTGATACCAAAGATATGGCAGATCTTAAATGAAGCACCAGATATCTACGAAGAAGCAGATAAATTCATAGAAGCAACTGATTGGGTCATATTGAAGCTTACTGGCAATGAAAGGAGAAATAGCTGTACAGCAGGGTATAAAGCGATTTGGCACAAGAGAAAGGGATACCCTTCAAAAGAATTTTTTAAGGCGTTAGATGAAAGACTTGAGAATGTAGTAGATGAAAAGCTGTCAAGAGACATATATCCTTTAGGCACAAAAGCAGGAGAATTAACTAAGGAAATGGCTGAGATGATTGGTTTGAAACCCGGTATTGCTGTTGCTGTTGGCAATGTTGATGCACATGTTTCGCTTCCTGCAGTAGGTGTAGCATCTCCAGGAAAGATGGTTATGATAATGGGTACATCTATATGCCATGTAGTTTTAGGTGATAAGGAAGTCGAAGTTCAGGGAATGTGCGGAGTTGTTGAAGATGGCATTGTACCAGGATTTTATGGATATGAAGCTGGACAGTCAGCGGTAGGGGATATATTTGCGTGGTTTGTAGATAATTGCGTTCCAGATGATTACAAAAAAGAAGCCCAAGAAAGAGGCGTATCTGTACATCAGCTTTTGACAGAAAAAGCCTCAAAGTTAAAACCGGGTGAAAGTGGTCTTCTGGCACTTGATTGGCTTAATGGAAATAGGTCTGTCTTAGTTGATGCGGATCTTACTGGTTTGATTTTAGGATTGACTCTTAGGACAAAACCTGAAGAGATATACAGGGCTTTGATAGAGTCAACAGCATTTGGTACACGTATGATAATAGATACATTCAATGAGTATGGCATAAAGATAGATGAGCTTTACGCATGTGGCGGACTTCCTGAAAAAAATCCGATGCTTATGCAGATATACGCTGATGTGACAAACTTAGAGATAAAAGTTTCTAAGTCCAACCAGACACCTGCGTTAGGTGCAGCAATGTTTGGTGCAGTTGCGGCAGGAAAGGAAAATGGCGGTTTTGACAGTATATTTGAAGCAGCTAAAGTCATACCAAAGTTAAAAGACGAGACATTCAAGCCTATTTCAGAGAATGTGGAAATTTACGAGAAGCTCTTCCAGGAGTACAAACTGCTTCATGATTACTTTGGAAGAGGGGCAAATGATGTGATGAAGAGGCTTAAAAACATAAAAGAGGTGGTTTCAGATGTTAGAGAACCTAAAACAACGTGTATATAAAATGAATATGATGCTTCCTAAAAACAATTTAGTGACAATGACAAGCGGCAATGTAAGCGGTAGAGATCCTGATACAGGTCTTGTCGTCATTAAGCCTAGCGGGGTTTTGTACGATGATATGACTCCAGATGACATGGTTGTTGTGGATTTAGATGGCAATGTTGAAGAGGGCGAGTTAAAGCCTTCTGTTGATACAGCAACACATCTATATGTTTATAAACATAGGAATGATGTAAATGGCATTGTCCATACACATTCACCGTATGCTACTAGTTTTGCAGCACTTGGCCGGTCAATTCCAGTTTATCTTACAGCTATTGCAGACGAGTTTGGGTGCGCAATTCCTGTAGGACCTTATGCGAAGATTGGTGGAGAAGAAATAGGGAAAGCTATCGTAGATTATATAGGGGAAAGTCCTGCAATACTTATGAAAAATCACGGCGTTTTTACCATTGGCAATTCACCTGAAGCAGCTTTAAAAGCTGCAGTGATGGTAGAAGATACGGCTAAGACAGTGCACTTATCACTGCTTTTAGGTACACCTGATGTGATACCAGATGAAGAAGTGAAAAGAGCTCATGAGAGATATCTTACAAAATACGGTCAATGAAAAATATGATGTCAGTTTAATGAAGGAGGATTTTGCATGATAAACATACCAGAAGTTAAAGTAGGAATTGTAGCTACCAGCAGGGATTGTTTTCCAATCACTTTAAGTGAAAAAAGAAGAAATGCGGTAGTAAAAGCATGTATTGAAAAAGGCATGTCTATAAATGAAATCACCACAACTGTAGAAAATGAAATAGATGCAATGAATGCACTGAAGGAAGCTTACGACTTAGGTGTAAATGCGCTTGTCATATACCTTGGCAACTTTGGACCGGAAGGTCCTGAGACGATGCTTGCCCAAAAGTTTGATGGTCCAGTGATGTTTGTAGCCGCAGCGGAGGAGACGAAGGACAATCTTTACGATGGACGTGGAGATGCGTATTGTGGGATGCTTAATGCATCGTACAACATAAATTTAAGGAATTTAAGGGTTTATATACCGGAATATCCGGTTGGTTATGCAGATGAAATAGCTGATATGATATCAGATTTTAAAAATATTTCAAGAGTGGTACTTGGACTTAAGAAGCTAAAAATAATGAGCTTTGGTCCAAGACCGCAGGATTTTCTTGCTTGCAACGCTCCTATAAAGCCTTTGTATGACTTAGGAATTGAGATAATGGAGAACTCAGAATTAGATCTATTTGAATCATTTAACAATCATAAGGATGATAAAAGGATTCCAGATGTTGTAGAAGACATGGAAAAAGAGTTAGGCGTAGGAAATAAGTACAGCGGCATATTGCCAAAACTTGCTCAGTATGAACTTACATTAAAGGATTGGGTAGAAAAAAATATAGGTGCATCGGAGTACGTTGTGTTTGCAAACAAGTGCTGGCCAGCATTTCAGACTCAATTTGGATTTGTTCCATGCTTTGTAAATTCAAGGCTTGCGGCAAATGGCATACCTGTGGCTTGTGAGACAGACATTTATGGAGCACTTAGCGAGTACATTATAACATGCGCTACAGACTTGCCAGCTACGCTTCTTGACATAAACAATACAGTGCCCAAAGATATGTACGAAAGCAATAAAGAAATCATAGGTGATTATAAAAATAGCGATCTTTTTATGGGATTTCACTGCGGGAATACCAGTAGTTGCATGATGAAAAATTTCTCTATGAAGTATCAGAGAATAATGCACAGGTTATTAGAGCCTGATAAAGAGCCTGACATAACGAGAGGTACATTGGAGGGTACTATAAGACCTGGTGATATAACTCTGTTTAGGCTTCAAAGCACTGCAGATACGAAGCTTAGAAGTTACGTCGCAGAAGGTGAAGTGCTGGATATAGATCCTATGTCTTTTGGCAGCATTGGAGTATTTGCGGTAAAAGAGATGGCGCGCTTTTACAGACATGTATTGATAGAAAAGAATTTTCCGCATCATGTTGGAGTTGCGTTTAAACATGCTGGTAAAGTTTTGTACGCTGCCATGAAGTTATTAGGCGTAGACGATGTTTCATTTAATCAGCCAGCTTCAATGTTGTACAAAAACGAGAACCCATTTAAATAAGATGTTTTTAAATTATCACCTGTTGAGATAATTTCAGGTGATAATTTTATTACCTTATTTTAAAGGTAAAATAATTGTGACGAATATTTAATAAATATTTTGTCAGATTTGAGATTTAGTAATATTCTAAGTAAGCGATATAATTATATATAGGTAGATAGGTAGATATGATGTGAGGGAGGATGTTTGATTTTGGAAGAAAATGTGCCAAAATATCAAATTGTAAAAGATTATATTACAAATTTAATAATAAAAAACAATATAAACATAGATGATCCGCTGCCGACTGAAAGTGAGCTTATGGCAAAGTTTGGAGTAAGCAGACACACTATAAGGAAAGCACTTGATGATCTTGAAAATGAAGGCTGGCTTTATAGAAAGCAAGGTCTTGGGACTTTTTGCGCCGATAGAAATTCTGTGAAAAGCTATGATAATAAAAATATTGCGGTTATAACGACGTATATAAATGATTATATATTTCCTAGGATCATAAAAGGAATTGACCAAATACTGGCTAAGAATGGATATTCAATATTGCTTTTTAATACAAATAACCGCATTGAGACTGAAATGGATATATTAGAAAACATCCTTGCGAAAGACATCAGAGGATTGATCATTGAGCCTACAAAAAGCGCCTTACCACATATAAATCTAAATTATTTTGATGAGTTGAAAAACAAGGGGATACCGTACATCTTTATAAATAGCTTTTATGAAGAATTAAACCCATCTTACATCATTCAAGATGATGAAGGCGGCGGATACATGGCAACAGACCATCTTATAAAGCTTGGACACAGGAATATCATAGGCATATTTAAAAGCGATGACAATCAGGGCCTTAATAGGTACAAAGGGTATGTGAAGGCACTGAGGGAAAACAATATTAAAATCAAGGAAGACAACATAATCTTTTACACGACAGAAGAGATGAAGACAAAGCCGAGAGAAAAAATATACGAGATATATTCAAAGTGGGTCAATAAGCCGACGGCCATTGTCAGCTACAACGATCAAATCGCCATGTGGATATTAGACCCAATAAGAGAATTAGGCTACAATGTGCCTGATGATATTTCAATCGTAAGCTTTGATGATTCTGATTATGCAGAGCTTTCCAATGTAAAACTTACGTCTATCATACATCCTAAAGAAGAGATGGGAAGGCTTGCTGCTTCAACTTTGTTTGAACTTATAGGTAAAGGAAAGAAAGCTTTTAATAAGCCTGTGAATATATGTATAAAGCCTGAAATAAGGATTAGGAATTCTACTAAGGAGATCGAATTGGAGGAAGTGCGATGAATGATGGTGCAAAGATAAAGGAGATACAAATTAGCAGTAATGCCTTATACGATGTTCCTGATATATTGAATAGCTTAGGGATTAAGTATTGCGTACTGATTGTATGCGATAAAAATACTTATAAGGCTGCAGGTTCACTATTAAGAGATATATTGATAGATAAAAATTTTGACGTATTGTTATGTATGTTAAATAGGGAAGGTAATCTAGTACCTGATGAAAGAGCAGTTGGAGAAGTGCTGACGTCACTGGAAAACAAAGTTGAAATGATGATTGCTGTTGGCTCTGGGACCATAAACGATATTGTGAAATTTGTAAGCAGCAAGACAAAGATACCTTACGGCATTGTAGCAACGGCACCGTCAATGGATGGATATGCGTCATCAGTGTCTCCACTTATTGTAAATGGGTTTAAAAGGACGTACGATGCTACGTACCCTTTATTCATAGTAGGAGATACTAAAGTGCTAAAAGATGCTCCTTATGACATGATAACATCTGGCTTTGGTGATATAATCGGCAAATTTACATCTTTAGCAGACTGGTATATAAGCAGTATTATAACAAAAGAAGATTATTCAAAAGAAATTGCAGAAGATACGAGAAAGTCTTTAAATGAGTGTATAGAAGTGAGTAAAAACTTAAAAAGCAAAGATGAAAAAGCTATTAAGAAGTTAATGGGAGCATTGATATTGTCGGGACTTTCAATGCTTAAGTTTGGAAATTCAAGGCCTGCTTCGGGGGCAGAGCATCATCTGTCACATTTCATCGAGATGAAAGAGCTTTTAAGCGGTGATATTCAGCATTCACATGGTGCAAAGGTAGGCATAATGACAAAAATTTCTGTCAAGTTGTACAATATCGTATTTTCACTGGATAAAGATGAAGTTAAAAAAATGATGACAGAAAAAAAACATGAAACAAGAGAGGAATTTGAATCGAGAATTAAGAATAACTTTGGTCCATTGGCTTATGAAGTTTTTAAAGATATTGATTATTATTATATTAACGAGAAATTACGGAAAGCGAGACAAGAGCGCATACTTAAGAATTGGGATACGATGAAAACATGGGTATCAGAAAATGTGCCATCAAGTGATTATATAGATGAGCTTTTAAATTATGTTGAAGCACCATCTGATATATCATATTTAGGTTTGCAGAAAAGCGAACTTAAAAATATTTTGCTGAATGCGAAAGAGATGAGGAAAAGATATACAATATTGAGACTTGCAGAAGATATAAACTTAGATAGAATATTAGATTTAGCAATAAAGAATTGAGAGCTTATTTGCCTCAATTCTTTATTTTTTATATTCTGCTTGTGATAACAGAACTTACAAGTACTATAGGCACATTGACAGAAGGTAAACCAATTGTAAGTGAAATTTTACCGTCATCAAATTATGATAGAGAACATATATTAAGAATAGCTGCATCAATAAAAAATGGCATTATACATCCGATTGCGCTGACAATAATGAAAAATCGATAAGGAAGCTTTAAAATCTATAATGCCATTAGGCGTGGATGATAATTATATATTATCAGGTGATGGTAAGGAATCTATGGAAAGAGTAGCTTATGAATTAGGCATAGATAAAATATACAGTTCTGCTGCACTGGAAGGTAAAAAATTTTTGTAGAAAATATGAAAAAAAGTTTATAAATATTCATCAAGGAGGATTATTTCTGATGGAAGAAATGAGGAAAAGATTCGAAGAAGCTTCGAAAATATTACGTCAGACGGTTGATATATCTTTTGCAGAGTACGCGAAGGATAAGTCTACGAAAAATGAAATTGTAAAATTATGGCAAGAAACTATTAACGATTTTTTGCAATATGCTGTAAAGATGAGCGAAAAACACCAGGCAAAGGATTTATATAAATCTATTGCAAGAACACTCATATTTGGTAAATAGCGATTTAATATTATACTGTAAACGGGATAAAATAATAAAAGAACCTATGAAGGGAGGAAACTTCAATGGGTATCGCTAAAATGTTAGGAAGTAGAAGCTTTTTCTGGGGAATTGGTGTTGCCGCATTAAGTTTTATCTTATTTCCTAAAGCAAAAGAAAAGGTAAAGCCTGTACTGGTAAATAGCATGAAAAGCACTTATAATATGGCTGATAAAGCATCTTCTGTAATTAATAAAGGAAAAGACAGAATAGCAAAAATGTTCAACGATAATGAAACAAATGACATGGAAGACGAAAACTTATATCAAAGTGAAATAGACAGCTTAGAAGAAGAGAGAGAAAAGGCTGTAAAAGAAGTTAATGAACTCAAAAACAGGATTGAGATGTTAGAAAGCCAATTAAGTAGATTAAAAACTGTTGAATGATTCATAAAACCCAACTAACCGTTGGGCTTTTTTTAGAAAAGTTAAGCCATTCTTTGACTATGTCTATTTTTTTCATATAATAATACCCCATCTCTTGCAATTTTTCTCTCAAGCGTAGGGAGGTGCCTGCGGCTATTAAAATCGCTTGATTTAGATACAATTAAATCAATTGGTTTTGTTTGTACTTTATATAATAAATCGCCTAAAAGCTGCATAGCTTCTATTGGTCGAATACTGTTGTCAGGTATAATTACAAATATGTCATAATCGCTCTCTTCTGATGGTGTGCCATAAGCATATGATCCGAAAAGATATATTTTGTCAACATCAAGGTTATTGAGAATTATATTTTTTATTTTCTCGAGATCAGATTTATTTTGAATATTCATTTAATCACCTGCCATTTTTCATAATCATTATTATTATTTTACAGTTTAAATAGGATATTATGAGGGATATATTACAATTAATAATACCCTCTATAAATTATTATAGAATACGACTGTACTTGAAGCAAGTAAATAAAATTATCCAACAGGAATTCTTATAAAACCCAACTAAACGTTGGGCTTTTTTTCATATATATTGACTTTATTAAAATATTGAAAAAAGTAGAGGAATGTAGTATTATGTTATTAGGATGACAATGAATATGAAAGGATTGTGTGCAATGGATGTTAATACCGCTTCACTAAAAATAGAAGAATTGCTTATTTATGCATTAAAGCATGGCATTATAGAAGATTTGGATTATATACAATGCCGAAATTCGCTACTGGATTTATTTGGTATAAGTGAGCCATACAGTGGTACTATTGGCGATGTGGATTTAGATGATCCTCATGAAATACTTAATCCTCTTTTAGACTTCGCGTATGAAAGAGGATTAATCAAAGAAAATACAATAACAAATAGAGACTTGTTTGACACCAGGATAATGGGGTTGTTGATGCCTAGAGAGTCTGAGGTTATAAGAAAGTTTAATGAGTTAAAGAAATATAAAGGAATAAAGGAAGCTACAAATTACTTTTATAGTTTATCAAAGGATTCATATTACATCCGCATGGATAGGATAGCAAGAAATAAATATTGGAGAGCTGATACTGATTATGGCAGCCTTGAAATAACTATAAATCTGTCAAAACCAGAAAAGGATCCAAAAGACATTGCTGCTGCAAAACTGATGAAGCAGACAAATTATCCTAGATGCCTTTTGTGCCTTGAAAATGTAGGCTTTAGTGGCAATTTGAACCATCCAGCAAGACAAAACCACAGGGTGATACCTGTCACTGTTGCGGGTGAGCAGTGGTATTTTCAGTATTCGCCTTATGTATACTACAATGAGCATTGCATATTGTTTTACGAAAAACATGTTCCGATGCAAATATCAGAAAAGACATTTATCAGATTGTTGGACTTTATAGACCAATTTCCACACTATTTTATTGGTTCTAATGCTGACTTACCTATAGTAGGTGGCTCAATTTTGTCACATGAGCATTTTCAAGGTGGGCGTCATGTATTTCCTATGGAAGAAGCACCTGTAGTTAAGCATTATAGAAATGAATCGTATAAAGATGTAAAAGCAGGTATTTTAAAGTGGCCTTTATCAGTTATACGATTGTCAAGCAAAAATAGAGATGAATTAATTGAAGTTTCTTCAATGATACTTAAAGCATGGAGAGGTTATAGCGACCCATCTGTAGACATATTATCGTACAGCATAAAAGATGGAGAAAAAGTGCTCCACAATACGATAACTCCTATAGCAAGGAAAAATAAGGATGGGCAGTATGAGATGGATTTAGTCTTGAGGAACAACAGGACTACTGATGAATATCCATATGGCATATTTCATCCACATGAGGAACTCCACCATGTAAAGAAGGAAAATATAGGGTTGATTGAAGTGATGGGACTTGCTGTGCTTCCTGGAAGGCTTAAAAAAGAACTTGATGAAATAGAAATGATATTGTCTGGTGATAGAAAATACGACAAAGATAAGATTTCTGAAGATGATTTGCTTTTTAAGCACATACCATGGATTGATGAGCTTGTAGATAAATACGGTGTGAATCTTAAAAAAGAAGAAGCAGAAGTTGTATTAAAAGATGAAGTAGGTGAAATCTTCTTAAAAGTGCTGCTTGATGCAGGTGTATTTAAACGAGATGAGAGAGGAAAAATGGCATTTGATAAGTTTTTAAACAGCATACATTTTAAAAAAATTTAATAAAGGAGAGGAATTAAATGGCAACAAAGGTTTTGGAAGAATTTAAAAGAATCTATGGAAGCAGTGATGGAGTGAGGCTATTTTATTCACCGGGAAGGGTAAATTTAATCGGGGAGCATACAGACTACAATGGTGGTTATGTGTTCCCATGCGCACTTGACTTTGGAACGTATATGGCAGTAAGAATGAGAGACGATGGAAAAGTTCGCCTTTCTTCATTGAATTTCGACCTAAAAGTTGAGGTAGACATAAACGATTTAGTATACGATAGAAAAGATGACTGGGCAAATTATCCAAAAGGTGTATTGAAAGTTTTGCAAGATGAAGGTTATAAGCTAAAAGGGTTTGAAGCGTTGTACGAAGGGAACATACCAAATGGAGCAGGACTTTCTTCTTCTGCATCGATAGAGCTTGTGACTGGTGTGGCTATGAATGAAATTTTAAATTTGGGAATTGACAGAGTCAAATTGGTAAAGCTCTGTCAAAAAGCTGAAAATAACTTTGTTGGCGTCAATTGCGGCATAATGGATCAATTTGCTGTAGGAATGGGTAAAGCCGACTATGCTATATTTTTAAAATGTGATACAATTGATTATAAATACGTTCCACTTAAATTAGATGGTTACAGGATAGTTATATCAAATACAAACAAGAGAAGGGGGCTTCAGGATTCTAAGTACAACGAAAGAAGAAGTCAATGTGAGATGGCTTTAAGCTATCTTAAGAAAGAATTGGATGTAGACAATCTTGGACAGGTTACACTGGAAGAATTCGATAAGTACAAATACTTGATACCGGATGATGTATTATTAAAGAGAGCAAGACATGTTGTGACAGAAGATGAGAGAGTTTTGGATGCTGTTGAGGCGTTGAAAAACAATGATATTGAAAGGTTTGGACAGCTAATGGTAGAATCTCACAATTCATTAAGAGATGACTATGAAGTTACTGGCAAAGAATTGGATACTTTAGTCGATGAAGCACTTAAGCTAGATTATGTTTTAGGCTCTAGAATGACAGGTGCTGGATTTGGTGGCTGTACCGTAAGTATTGTCAAGGAAGAATTTGTAGAAGATTTTATTAAAGAAGTGACGAATGGATACAAAGAAAAAATAGGCTATGAACCATCTATGTATGTGACGGGAGTTGGAGATGGAGCAAAAGAAATCAAAATTAAGTAGAAAGGGGATAATTTTATGGCTATTTTAGTATGCGGTGGTGCCGGATACATCGGCAGTCATACTGCTTATGAACTCTTTAAAAGAGGAGAAGATGTAATAGTAGTTGACAACTTGATAACAGGGCATAAAAAAGCTGTACTTGGAGGTAAGCTTTACATTGGCGATCTTAGGGACAGCGAATTTATGGACAAAATTTTCGAACAAAATGATATAGAAGCTGTCATAGACTTTGCAGCCTTTTCCCTTGTGGGAGAAAGCGTCGGTAAGCCATTGGATTATTATGAAAACAACGTGTATGGAACGATGTGCTTATTAAAGAAAATGTTTGAGTTTGGTGTTGATAAGATAGTTTTTTCATCAACGGCTGCAACGTATGGAGAGCCTGAAAGAATACCTATTAAGGAAGAAGACAGTACAGTTCCCACAAATCCATATGGTGAAACGAAATTAGCTGTTGAGAAAATGCTTAAATGGTGCGACAACGCCTATGGTATAAAATATGTTGTTCTAAGGTATTTTAATGTGGCTGGTGCAGATGAAAGCGGAATGATAGGTGAAGATCATAATCCTGAAACACATCTGATACCGCTTATTTTGCAGGTCCCGTTAGGGAAAAGGGATTTAATAAATGTTTTTGGCGAAGATTACGAAACAAAGGATGGAACTTGCATAAGAGATTATATTCATGTTACAGATCTTGCAGATGCCCATATCTTGGCATTAAACAAATTGAGACGGGATAATAGCAGCGCAATATACAATCTTGGAAATGGGGAAGGCTTCACTGTAAATGAGGTGATTGATGCAGCAAGAAGGGTGACGGGACATCCCATACCAGCAAAGGTTGTTGCAAGGCGTCCTGGAGACCCTGCAAAGTTGGTAGCATCATCAGAGAAGATTATAAATGAGTTGGGATGGAATCCTCAACATGACACTCTTGAAGAGATAATAGATAGTGCTTGGAAATGGCATAAATCACATCCTAATGGATTTAATGATTAATTGAGGTGGTAATGTTGGCGGATTTGATTCCAGTAAGTTACAAATTATTAAAAGGCATGAATGAAAGCCTTATATTAAATGTGATACGCCATAATAAATATGTATCAAGATCTGAAATAGCTAAAATAACAAATTTGACGCCACCTACAGTTACAAATATCATAAATAAGCTTTTAGAAGACGGGCTTGTGAAAGAAGACAAATTAGGAGAATCCAGCGGTGGCAGACCTCCTGTTATCTTAAAAATCAACAATGAGGCATTTGATCTCATTGTTATAATAATTGGCACGGATATAATGGAAGAATATCTATTAGATGCAGAGCTAAACATAAGAGAATCACAGGTTGACAGCATAAAAAAAGAAGATGCGGAAAGCATATTCAAACTTTTGTTTGACAGAATAAGGCATTTAAAAGATATTTCAAACAAGGAAATAGCTGGAATTGGCATTGTCGTAAGGGGCCCTGTAAAATCAAGTGAAGGCATATCTGTGTTTTCTCCAAACATAGGATGGAGAAACGTTCCTATAAAAGACATGATGGAAAAAGAATTTGGTATCCCTACGTTTGTTGAAAATGACGTAAGAGCAATGGCTTTAGGCGAATTCTACAACGGAATTGCTAAAAATGTCGGCAATGTTGTGTTTTTAAAAGTCGGACATGGAATAGGTTCCACAATAATATTGGATGGTAAAATATACAGAGGAATTAACGACATGGCTGGTGAGATAGGCCATACAACGATTGATGTTGCCGGTCCCAAGTGCAGTTGCGGTAATTATGGCTGCTTTGAGGCTTTGGCATCTGAGAAAGCGTTGGTAAACAATGTAGTAAAAAGGATAAAAGAGGGATCTTATTCCATTGTATCTGAATACGTCAATGGAGATTTAGAAAATATAACCACCAGGTTTATATATAAAGCCGCAGAAGAAGGCGACGAAGTTGCCTTGTCCGAATTAGACAAGATCGCCATTTACTTAGGCATAGGCATTGCAAATATAGTCAATGTCTTTAGTCCAGAGCTAGTGCTTATATCAGGTGGGATAGTAAGAGGTCGAAAGTTTATAGAAGATGTGGTATTGGAGACTATCAAAAAGAGATCTTTTGAAGCAAATTATTCATCTTGCAGCATTGCCTTTTCAAATCCAGATTACAATACGGCACTAATGGGCATATCAAATATAATATTAGATAGTATTTTGTAATACTATCTAATATTTTGTAATAATGGTTTTTATAAAAAACAAAATAAATTCTTAAGTTATAAGAGTATGTACGGTTGTATATACTCTTTTTATTTTCACACAAGTTTCACAAAATTTTCACATTGTATTTATAAAATCTTATATAATAATTTCAATTACAGAAACAAAATTTTTAAATTAATTTTATTAGTCAATTATGGATGCTGCTAAAAAAGAGTATACAAATGTTAAGGAGGCGATAAATATATGGATATTGAAAATGAGCAAACAAAAAAATTAAATGAGAATGACATGGAAAATTTAAACGAAAATACAGATGGTGTTTTTACAGAAAACTTTACAAATAATGATTTAAATAAAATACGCGAAGTTCCTATGACAAATGATTACCAGGACAAAAATGATGGAGAAAAGGCAAAAAATGATTTGGAAAATAGCAAAAAAAGCCTAGGTAAGATGGTTAAAAGATTTAGAAGAAGAATGCTTGTTTCATTTGTGACAGTCGCACTTATTGCAGCACTTATTGGTGGTGGAATTGTTGCAGGAATTATGGAATACACTAATCTGGGTCAAAAAACACAAGTTATAAACAGATATTTGCCACTATCGTCTAATAATAGTAATGCTAACTTGATTACAAATATAGCTAAGATTGTAAGTCCTTCTGTTGTTGGAATTGATACTAGTGCAACATACTCTAATGGCTTTAGAAGTGCTTTTGTGTCTGAAGGAAGTGGTTCAGGTATTATAATTGATTCACAGGGTTATATAGTTACAAATTATCATGTTATCGAAGGCGCTTCTACTATAACGGTTAGCTTATCTGATGGCAGAAAATTTTCTGCGCAATTAATAGGTAAAGACTCAAAAACCGATTTGGCAGTATTAAAGATTAATGCTACAAATTTGACTGCTGCTAAATTAGGTGATTCATCAAAACTTGAGGTAGGAGACCTGGCTGTTGCTATTGGAAATCCTCTCGGTGAAAGTTTTGCAGGAACAGTAACATCAGGTATAATAAGTGGTCTTAACAGAAATCTTCAAAGCGATTATGGAGCAGTTAACCTCATTCAGACAGATGCAGCTATAAATCCTGGCAACAGCGGTGGACCTCTTGTAAACAGCAATGGTGAAGTAATAGGCATAACAAGTGTAAAGCTAACATCTACAGATGATAATAGTACACAAGGCTCATTTGGCATGTATCAAAGTCAAAGTACACCTGTTGAAGGAATGGGATTTGCGATTCCGATAAATGAAGCAAAACCTATAATAGACGAGCTTATAAAACACGGATATGTAGAAAGACCAATGATGGGTGTAAGCGTACAGGAAGTAACCCAACAAGATGCAGCACAGTACAATATACCAGTTGGACTTTATATAGCACAAGTACAGCAAGGAAGTGGTGCTGATGAAGCTGGACTTCAAGCAGGAGATGTAATAACAGCAGTAGATGGCACAAAAGTACAGACTTTTGATGCACTGCAAAGCATAATATCTAAGCATAAAGTTGGTGATACGATTACTGTTGCATTCTGGAGAAATGGTAAGACACTTAGTACAAAAGTAAAACTTATGAGCAGTTCAAATGCACAATAAAATGCAAATAAAGTTAAATGGTTCTTTACCAGTCTCCTCCCGCTGGTAAGGAACTTTTTTAAAAACATTCTATATTAACTTTTGGAGGAGGTGTAAACATGTCAAATCTTATATATGTTGTTGATGACGATAAAAATATTAGTGAATTGATAAGTATGTATATTAAAAAAGAAGGGTACAGCGTAAAAATATTTGATAATGCTGAAGGTGTTCTTGCCTATTTTAATAGAGAGAAACCTGATATGTTAATCATAGACATAATGTTACCTGGAATAGATGGTTATGAGCTTTGTAAAAAAATAAGAATGACAAGCGATGTACCGATAATAATCATTTCAGCAAAAGGAGATGATATAGACAAAATAGTGGGTTTCGAGATTGGAGCAGATGATTATATTTCAAAACCATTTTCACCCAGAGAACTTATAGCGAGAATAAAATCTATTTTTAAAAGAACAAATGCACCTCAAAACACTAACAAAATAAAGATTAAGGATATATTAATAGTAATTGATGAGAGAAGAATACTGCATAAAGGGAAAGAAATAGAATTTACATCAAAAGAATTTGATCTTATATTGTATCTTTCAAAAAATGCAAATAAAGCATATACACGAGAACAACTTCTAAAAGAAGTATGGAAATGCAATTTAGATATAAAAACTAGAGCAGTAGATGATATGATAAAACGAATAAGAAAAAAATTGCAAAACTGCGAATGTGAGTTTGACATTACTACAATATGGGGTTATGGATACAAAGTCGAATCATAAGAAATAATTTTTGCAATACGATGACTGTATTTATGAAAAAAACAAAAAACTTCTGAAAGGATGTTTGTGGGTATGAAAAAAATTAACTATATCAAGTTTATTTTAGATCTTATAATGGGAATTGTATTTTCAATGTTATTTAACAAAAATGTTCTTGGTGGATTGAAATTTCATGAAATTGCAGGTCTAGCTGTAGGTTTTGCCGTGTTGATACATATTGCTTTAAATTGGAAGTGGGTCAAAAATGTGACTTTATCGATTTTTAATAAAAAAATAGCCTTAAAAACTAGAATAGGATATATTCTTAATATACTGCTTTTATTGGATATTGCTGTCATAATTATAAGTGGAATTTTTATCTCAAAAGTTTTGTTCCCAGGGATTATGATACAGAATAATTTTTTTAATCAAAGAACTCATATTGCATCAGCTTACTTAGGTTTAGCTCTTATAGGGATTCATCTAGGATTGCACTGGAAATGGGTTATGGGTATGTTTGGAAAAGTTATTAAGGTAAATCAGACAAGTAAGATATTGCAATATATTGCTAAAGTGGTAGCAGTGTTAGTATTAGCCTTTGGAATATACAGCATGGTATCAGTTAATTACTTTTCAAAAAGTGTACAGATATTCGGAATAGCATCTCCAGGGGCTTTTGAGCATAATGGTAATGGAGCGGCAGATGTTCAACAAAGTGAAAGCAATATCGGTATTTCAAAAGGCATTCCCCAGCATTCTCTATAATAGGTGGAAATCCTCACTTTGCCTATGGTGGAAAAGAAATGGGCAGTGCGAATATCTTTAACGTATTAACTACATACATGTCTATTATGGGAACATTCACAGTACTTACATATTATATTGAGGAATTTTTGTTAAAAAGAAAAGAAGCGTAGATTTAAAGGCTTACAAAGTGAGTATTGAAAAAATATGAGAAAATAATGCCAATATTTTTTCTAAAATAATACTGCAGTAAGCAATTCATCAATGGCTGTACTCAAAAATTGTTAAAATGATGAATCCTATGTATTATATAGGGACAAGCGGTATTACGAGTGCTCGTTACTGGAGGATTCGTTATGGTTCAGTTGACAACAATACCTCATTAGCTATACCGTTAATTTTAGCTACAAAGTTACAAAATGCTGGATATAATGTTGATTTTGCTGTACCTTGGGGTATAGGGCATGCTGGAGATTATGATTTAGATGAACTTTTCGCATGGATTGATAAAATTTGTCAAGGTAAATAAGGTAAGTATCATAATAATTGCAATAAAAGAGGTGATAATACTGTGAAAAGAAGAATTATGCTAATGCAGGTTATAAGGTTTTTTGTCCAGCTTTTTTCTTTAATACTTTTTCCCATATCTTTTGCTATATTATTTTCACAGATAAAAAGCTTGTATTTAGCTTTTATAGGAAAAGAAAGTTTCAACTGGAACCAAAATTTTATTCTTCTAATTGTAACAGTGATTGTGACAATTTTCTTAGGCAGACTTTTCTGTGGTTGGATATGTGCTTTTGGAACAGTTACTGAATGGATAAATGTTCTCTTTAGAAAGTTTTTTAAAATTAAACTTGAGATTCCAAAGAAGATTGACAAAGTTCTAAAAGGCTTAAAGTATCTTGTGCTTCTTTATTTGATTTTATACATCTGGACCTTTGGATACAAACAATTTGCAGATCCATGGGATGCATTTGACAATCTTATTTCTTTAAACTTTAATATTTCTTTTTATTTAGCAAGCTTTGTTTTCTTAGTATTGATAATTTTGCTTTCCATATTTGTTTCAAGACCATATTGCAGATACTTTTGTCCACTTGGCGCAGTTTTTAATATTGTATCAAGACTGAGATTAGTATTTGTCAAAAAGAAAGAGAAAAATTGTGGTCAGTGTAGAATATGTGAGGTATCTTGTCCAATGGGAATAGAAACTGAAAATGTAGAAAAGTACAAAGGTGAGTGTGTAAGCTGTTTAAAATGTGTTGAAGTTTGTCCCCGTTACAATATGCAGTTAAATCTGGGAAATCAGTTTGTCAACCAAAAATATACAAGGAGACTAACAGTTGCAGGGCTGTTTGCTGTATTTGCTGCATTTTCTGCTTTGATCTTTTTGCCAAGTGTAAAAAAGATTGATACAGCAAAGTATAGCGTAAAACCTTCTATGGCAACTGAGCAAGCTTCTTTACCAAGTCCAATTGAAGCTAACTCACAAAATTCCGCGACTGCCAATACTACAGAAAGTTCCAAAAGTACATCTAAAATATATAAAGATGGTACATATACAGGCGAAGGATTCGGCTACAGACCCGGTCTTGTTGTTGAGGTTACAATTAAAAACGATAAGATAACAAAAATTGAAATAGTTTCTAATAATGAAACACCAAGGTTTGCCCAGCTACCATTTGAAATTATTCCTCAGGAAATTATTCAAAATCAGTCTACAAATGTTGATGCAGTCTCTGGCGCAACAAAGACATCTAATGGAATAATCATGGCAGTTGAGGATGCTTTAAACAAGGCTAAGATTGAAAACTCACAAGGTACACAAGATTAACAAAAATATTTTTTTCATAAAATCTAAAGCTACCTACAAATATAAAAAAAGGGTAGCTTTCTGTTCGTTAGGTATTCCACGATCTTAAAAAAATATTCATATTTTGAAATGGTATCAGCAAATTAACTGTTGCTAAACTCAGTACTTCCAATCTTTTTTATAGGAAAAATCTTTTTGACACTACTTGGTATAAAACACTCATCTTACAAATATTATTCTTAAATCTTCAAGAACATCAGTAGAAAATAGTTGCATCTCATCTAATATTATGCAAGGAGTTATCTTCTGACCATAGTAAAGTTCTGTTATTGCCCTTTGTATTTGACTAAATAGTGTTACTTTTTTGTATGCGGGTGTTTCGCCTAAAATCATGGCTAATGCTTGATAGAACTCTCTAACAGTTAGTGTAGAAAGAGCAAAGTAGCATACTTTAAACGTTGAACGGTTAAGGCTTTCAGTATATCTTCTTAATGTTGTAGATTTGCCTGAACCAGCCTTTCTAATGATAAGTCCTAGTCTCTTGTAAATATCTGAATGCAGGAAAAATGAGCTGGACAGAAAAAGGAGCAAACAATTTAGCAGAGATATTAGCCTTAAAGACAAGCGGAAAACTTAATAGTGTAGTAGAAACATATGTTAATGTGATAATATTCAGAAGAAAAATTAGCAGAGATAAAAGAAGAAATAAAACTATCAGCAGCGGATGTAAACAAAAAGCAGAAAAAAGCAAAAACATATCACATACAAAGAGGCGGTATGCCGTTTGAAGGTTGTGCAATGACAAACGGCAGAAAAACAATAAGAGAAATAGTCAGATACAAATGTTTAAGTGAATTAAAAGTCATATAAAAGGCGCAATATGAAGACAAAAATGGAGCAAAAACAATTGCACAAAAATTCACAATACATTAAACATTATGTGGATAAAATTTGAAGAAAAAAATTTGCCAACAACTACTTGACACAAACACTAACTTATTTTTGCTTTTTTGTCTGTCTAGTTTTCTGTTATAATTATAAAAGAGGTAATTTCTAATTATCAATACATTTTATTAAGTTTTAAGAGATGAGACAAATTTATTGTCTTTAATGATAATTATACGAGGAGGAAAGACAATCTAATGTACGATTTAAATGATTTTAATATTAGTAAAAAGCAGCAAAGATACTTAGGTAATAAAGGTTTAATTATTTTTTTAGCACTTTTGAGTGCATTTGTACCTTTGTCAACAGATCTTTATTTACCCGCTTTGCCAACTATGTCAAAGTATTTCAATATAGCGGTTTATAAGACGAATCTCACTTTAATCCTATTTTTTGTTTTTTTCAGCTTTGCTACATTAATATGGGGACCATTGAGTGATAAGTATGGTCGTAGACCGATTTTGATTTTAGGACTTATATGTTATATGGTTGCGAGTTTTTTGTGTGCACTATCACTGAATATCTATCAACTTATAATTTTTAGGATTCTACAGGCTGTAGGCGCAGGTGCTGCTAGTGCAGTAGCTACTGCGATTGTAAAAGATGTTTACGAGGGTAGAAGACGTGAATCAATTTTAGCATTGGTACAGTCAATGGTTGTGATTTGTCCTGCTGTTGCACCTACAATAGGTGCACTTTTACTGAAATTTACCTCATGGAGAGGTGTTTTTTTAACTCAAGCGATTTTAGGTGCAATCATTGTTGCTGGTTCGGTTGCGTTTCAAGAGACTATAGGATTAAAAAATAATGGTAGTTTTCTTTATACTGTAGGGCGTATTGGGGTAGTTATCAAAAATTTAAAATTTACGGCTTTGCTGATTATTTTTTCAATGGTAAGCATTACTTTAATGGCTTTTATATCTTCTTCATCTTATATATATCAAGATTACTTTGGATTGAGTGAACAGAAGTATAGTTATTTTTTTGCATTTAATGCAGCAGGCATGTTGATTGGACCATTGCTTTATGTAAGACTTTCATCGTATTTTAAGCGTTATTCAATTATTAATGTCTGCTTTTTAGCTATTATTTTAAGTGGAATCATTATTTCTATTTTAGGCCGCTTTGCTCCTTGGCTTTTTGCAATATCGCTATTACCGTCTACTATTGCAGGAAGCTGCATTCGTCCTCCAGGAACATACCTTATGCTAGAGCAACAAAAGGAAGATACAGGTTCTGTGTCATCATTGATAAGCTCTTTCTCTACTATAATGGGTAGCGTAGGGATGATTATTGTTTCTTTTAATACTGGCAATCTTGTAGAAATGGTAGGTATAGTTAATATCATTTTTGGAATATTATGCGGTTTTTTATGGTTTGTTGCTAAAAAGGTTTTATTATGTGAAAAATAAAAGAGACATAAGATGATATTGTACTAAAAATAATGATACTAGTAACTTGCAGATTTCCATTGCCAATAGGAATATTGTTATTAGTCTTTTGCATATTTAGAATTGTTTTGGTTTTGTGGATGTCTAGATTATACTGAACCAGCGGTAATGGCCATTATGTTTATGTTTTTCTAAAAATTTTGATAATACTAAGAATACTATGGAGGGAAGGTTATGGATAAAAAATATATTCCAATTAGTGAAATGGCTGCCATGCATAATTTATCACGGCAGACGTTGATTTATTATGACAAATGTGGTTTATTCAAGCCTGCTTATACTAATGAAAAGGGTTATCGATTCTATAGCTTATCCCAGATTCCTATTTTAAGGGAAATTTGTCTTATGAAAAATATAGGATTTAGTCTAGAAGAAATTAAAGAAAGTTTTGAAAACAGAAATCCAGTTTCTATATATGCATTATTGAAAAATAAATTAAAAAAATTGGAATCAGAAATGTTTGAATTGGAACAAAAACGTACATATATACAACATCGCCTTGAAGTTTATGATCATCTTTCTGTAAAAATTAAAAATATTAATTTACCTCATGTTGAATGGTTACCGGAACGGCATGTGATATTTGTGCCATTTGAGAAAGATCATATGGAAAAAAATCAACTTCATTTAACTTTGATGAAAGCATGGAATATTTTATCAAAACATAAAATGATTCCATCAAAGGGATTTGGCGCATTGCTTCGATATGAATCAATATGTCAGAATAATCCTCTCAAAAATGCCGGAAGTATTATAATTTTGCCATATGATGAATATAATTATCAAATTGAAAATCTTATAACAATTCCTGAAGGTGAATATGTAATCATGTATAAATATGGAATGCCATATGACATGGAACCAGTTTATAAACTTATGAAATGGGTTCATGAACATCATTTTAATGTAGTTGGAGATATAGTAGATCTATGTCTTATGGATACAACATTTTATAACACACAACATAATACTGATTTTTGTTGTCTGCAAGTACCTGTTAAATAAATTATTATGTTTCTACTGCAAAAAGTCCTTATTTAAGTACCTTTTTAGGTTAAATGATAAAATCTATTTGAATTATATCCATTTTAAAAAGCCTGCGGTCTTATTTATGTCTTCTTTTTTTGCAATTTTTATTGGCATTCACATTTTTTTATTATTTTTGTATGCAAGTGCCCCTTAAATAAACGAAACCATTTATGATATTTTCATCCTGTAATGTAGCTATATAGTTTTTAAAAAAATTTAATAGATGAAATTGTATAATTCAAAAACACAAAGCAAATTGTCAATATATAGTATTATTATCAAAAATAAAATACAATATATTGATATATTTTAGTAGAATAGCTAATTATGAAATTTCTTCATTAAAAACTATTTATTGTGTATAACATATTCTTTCTCAACAAGCTTTTATGCCTACATTGTAATTGAGGAAATTGCACAATTAAGCTTTTAATTTTTGAACCAAAAAAGGCAATAGCAAAGCTAAGCATATTAATGCCTGTGGATAACTTATGAACTTTGAAAATTTAACAAAAATAGTTTATAAAATAATTTTCATCCCATGGTTATACAGCTGGTTAAACACAGGTAGTTAATTAAGCTACTTTTGGCAATGATTTAGTAACATTAACAGCAATAGTACCTGCAACAAGTGTAATACAGTTTAATAAAGCAAAGGTTTTAGCTTTCTTAATACCCGCTGAGCGCAGATTGTCAGTATTTAAATAGTCTTTTAATCGGCTGTTACATCTTTCAATAGAAGTTCTAAGGTTATATATCTCTTGCCACTCATCAGAACTCCTTATTGGAAAGCTAAAATATCTGTTATTTTTCTTGTAATTGATTTTAAGGCAATACCCATAGTTTGAATTGCTGCACCAAGAAGAACCATGAGGACAATCTATCTTTCCTAATACATGTGGACATCTGAATTTTAAATAATCACCGTCCTTACCCCAATATACAAGTTCATATCCCATAGAACAAATTGGGTGAAGCCTTTCATTTAATCCTTCTGGTGGAGCAAAACTTCCTCTTTTGTTGTAGGCTATGATTGGTTGTGCATGAAATTCGTTCATAATATAATCGTAATTTTCTTTTATATCATAGCCTGAATCCATAATACAGTGTTTTACATCAAATGTATTGCCGTAGAACTCTTTTAGCTTCTTTAATAAGGGTATTGCTAAAATACTATCATTTACGCTTGCAGGAGTAATTTCTATGGCAAGTGGAAGTTCACTTTTGCAGTCGGCTATTATATGTAGCTTCCATCCAAACCATTTTATATCATTGCCATCAGTATCTTTTTTCTTTCCCCAGTTAGGAGATTTACCATCATCCTTTAGTTTGGATTTAGGTTTTGGTTTTTCAAAAGCGTTCAATTTAGTTGAATCAATAGCTATATTAGTGCTATCAATTATGTTGAGGTCTTTAGCTTTAAGTATTAATTGCTTAAAGTCTTCCTCAAGAGCTTCCGACTTTGATATTAGGTTTAAAAATCTGCTAAAGGTTGATGCAGATGGAGTAGGACCAAATACACTAAAGCCACAGTTATATCTAAATACAGGGTCTGATTTTAATCTATCTACAAGCTTTGCTATATTGGGAATTTTCTCAAGTTGCATAGCAACTAAGGCATAAAGCAAAGGCAGTGGATCATATCCTTTAGGTCCTCTTTTATATTCAGATCTTGATAGTGAAAGCACGACATTTGAGAAATCAAGTTGTGAAAAAAACATTTCAAGTTTTGTCTCTGGTTGAAATTTTATTAATTCGTCGAAGGAAAATAAGCATTCTTGTCGAATATACATAAGTAGGTTCACCTCTTTTGTTAAAATTGGGTTGCTACTTATATATTCGACATTTGGGGTGAACTTCCTTTTTTTATCTTTTAAAAAGTTAAGAATATCAAGCTATTTAAAATATGAAATTCGCTCAATTTTTAAAAATTAGTGTTGACTGTATTGTAACTATATAAATTATAATAACACATGATTGGATCAGTTGATTTATTTAAATCAATTCTAAAATTGGTAAGGAGGAAGAAAAATGTTAGAAAGGAAACAGGTGAATGATTTAAGATCTGCATTGGAGCTCTTAGAGTCTGTTCCAGGACAGTTAGTGAAGACGGACATTGAAGTTGATCCTCATGCTGAAATAGCAGGAGTTTACCGCTATGTAGGAGCAGGCGGTACTGTGATGAGACCTACTAAAGAAGGCCCTGCAATGGTCTTCAATAAAATTAAAGGATTCGACAATTCGAGAGTTGCTATTGGAATATTAGCAAGTAGAAAACGTGTAGGCTTGTTGTTGGATACAGATCCAGAAATGTTAGGTTTTCATTTAGCAAATGCTGTTAAGAATCCTATTCCGCCGATAGTAATCGACAACAAAAATGCAAAGTGCCAGGAAGTTGTTCATTATGCTGATGAACCTGGTTTTGATCTTAGAAAATTAATTCCGGCTCCAACTAATACGGAAGAAGATGCAGGCCCTTATATTACTATGGGCATGTGCTATGCATCTGATCCAGAAAATGGAGATAGTGATATTACAATTCATCGTCTGTGCATACAATCCAAAGACGAAATTAGTATGTTTTTTACACCTGGTGCACGCCATTTAGGAGCTTTCCGTGAAAAAGCAGAAGCTGTGGGGAAACCGCTCCCAATTTCTATCAGTATTGGCGTTGATCCGGCAATTGAAATAGCAGCTGGATTTGAACCGCCTACTACCCCTATCGGATTCAATGAACTGCAGATTGCGGGTGCTCTTCGTAATAAACCAGTTGAATTAACAAAATGTTTGACCATCAATGAGTATTGTATTGCAAATGCAGAATATGTAATTGAAGGTGAGCTACTTCCAAATGTAAGAGTACAGGAAGATCAGAATACACATACAGGAAAGGCAATGCCGGAATTTCCTGGTTACACTGGAGTTTCAAAAGAAGTACCTATCATTAAAGTAAAAGCAGTTACACATCGTGTTAATCCGATTATGCAGTGCTGTATCGGACCAAGTGGGGAACATGTATCTATGGCAGGCATTCCAACAGAAGCAAGTATCATTCAAATGATCGAACAAGCAATGCCCGGCAGATTGAAGAATGTATATGCTGCACCTTGCGGAGGAGGCAAATACGTAGCTATTATCCAGTTTAAGAAGAGTGTGCCAAGTGATGAAGGGAGGCAGAGACAGGCAGCAATCCTTGCTTTTTCAGCTTTTAGTGAATTAAAGCATGTATTCTTGGTCGACGAAGATGTTGATATATTTGATATGAGCGATGTAATGTGGGCAATGACTACCAGATTTCAAGGGAATGAGGATGCAATATTTATTCCGGGTGTCAGGTGCCATCCACTTGATCCTTCAAATGATCCTGCTTATTCATCAAGTATCCGTGATGTTGGTATCGCATGTAAAGCAATCTTTGATTGCACGGTTCCCTTTAATCAGAAAGATAGATTTAAGAGGGCAAGATTTATGGATATTGATAAAGAGAAATGGGCTAAGTTTATAAAATAGGAGTAAAACTAATTATAGATTTTAACTGGCAGATAGTAAGAATGTAAGAATTTTACTAATTTAAGGTTTTGGGATAAAAGTAATTGCACATACGTTAGAATAAATGGATTGTTAATAGTCTTTTCCCATCAACTGTTCCGTCGAATATATTCATCCTAGCATTACTTATAGCATTAATTACAGTAATTGTACATATGCTTATGGGTTCTGTTATTGCAGTTATGGGTGTTTGCATTCCTGCTTTAGTGGCATTTACTTCAAAAATGGGAATCAGTCCTTTGGCAGTGGCTATGATGGTTTTCTCTGCAATTAATATACACTATATTTTACCTTTTCACAATTTAGCCATACTGGTTGGCTGCGAGCCAGATACTGGTGGATATACACAAAAAGAATGTATCAGATTAGGTGTTCCATTGACTGCAGTTGTATTTATCGTTGTACTGGTAGAAGCTGCATGGTTTCAGATTACCGGATTAATATAAAAATGTATCATAATTACTCTTTTTTAGAAAGTCTACAGGTTCAGGGCTAATACCGATCATTTTAAAATTAAATGATAAAATAAAAGCAAGGTAAATATAGCATAATTCAGAAAGGGAAAGGATTTCGATGAAAATTATTGTTGGAGTAACAGGTGCTTCAGGCGTTGAAATGAGCTATTATCTACTCAAAGCTTTAAAAAGTATAGAAAATTGTGAGATACATTTAATAATATCAGAAAAAGCAAGAATAAATTGGGGATATGAAACAAATAGACCATTGGATGATTTACTTCGAATGGCTGATATAGTCTATGAACCTAAAGATATGGCAGCATCTATTTCAAGTGGTTCTTTCATAACGGATGGAATGATTGTTATGCCATGTAGTATGAAGACATTAGCAGGAATAGTAACTGGTTATGCTGATAATCTAATAATTCGTGCTGTGGATGTTTGCTTAAAAGAATGTCGTAAAGTTGTTTTAGTTCCGAGGGAAATGCCTTTTGGAAAAGTGCATCTTAGAAACATGAAAGAAGCGGCCGATCTCGGCTGTGTTATCATTCCTCCTGTGCTTACTTTCTATAATGGGCCCATAACAATCGAAGATCAAATTAATCATATTATTGGGAAAATATTGATGCAATTTGGCATCCATTATAGTAAATTTGTTTCTTGGGCAAGTCATGATGAATAAGCATCTTATGTCCTATGAAAAATTCGTATTACTAAGGCTTTGGATGATTTGCGCTTTAAGCAAGACGAAAGGAATGATCATTTTTTATGAAAGAATATCATATTATTATTGCCGAAAATAGCAAATATCAGATCGAATTGAAAGCATTTTGCTGTGACACAGATTATAGTGTTACGATATGTGGAGGTACTCATTATCATGTTGGGGCAGTAGCTTTTGGCTGTGCCAAAATGGAAACCGATAATTTACCAGGACACAAGGCGACGGTTAGTGTAATTTGTGGATTTGGTCATAGAGATGATGAGGTGGCCAGATGGGCCGCCAGATATCTAGCAACAGAATTGAAATGCAACGTCAGTGTTTCAGCAGGTGTCCATATTGATAATGCAAGTCATGATGAGTTAAATGTTTTAATGGAAAATTGCAAAGAAGCTTGCAAAAAATTGGTGTTACAGATTTTAGATTTAGAAAAGCAAATTGTCTTAGCATGCTTAAAAGAATCTTAAAGTAGGTAATATTCAATAGCTTTGGCTACTCTTCACGGTAAATGGTGAAGAGTAGCTACAAGTATTATTAAAAATCAAATTATTTCTATCTTAATTTAGTAGTAAAATCAATACATAGAAGAATTTCTTATTGAATTATGCATGTATTTTTTTATTATTACTTTTTTTAGCAATAATAATACCAGGGGCTATTGAGCTTTGATCATATAAATATGAAGATTTTTTATTGTCGGTTTTTTGTGTTATAACTATAGCTGGAGCTATTGAACTTTGCAAATGTTGATACTCAAACATTTAATTTCACCTCTTTTTTAAATGTAAATTTAGCTTTTCATTGTAAATTGTAACTAAAGATCATCGTATAAGTATCAAATGATTATGTGAATTTTAAGTGATAAAAAATGTTTTTGAGTTAAGATAAATGTTTTAATGTGGTAAAATATATATAAGGGAATTTTATAGGGAAAAATAGAATTATTATGATGCAATATTGAACAATGTCAAAGGCAGTATTTATTATTATAAAACAATATTACATATCTGTGAGATCTGATGCATAAGTACGATTATTTTTCAATTATTGTAAAAAGAAAAATAAATATCAGAGGTGTGGTATTTATATGGAGTATAAATATGAATTAATTAAAAATGATGATAATTTACCTATAAAAATAATATTTCATACATCTGATGATGCACAATTAGTACCAAGACATTGGCATGAAAGCATAGAAATATCGTATGTGCTTTCTGGCAAAATTGATGATATCTATGTTGATGGTATTCATTACACGTCACAGCAAGGAGACATTGTTTTGATTAATTCCAATGCTATACATTCTTTTTCTGTTGTTCAAGGAAAGAATCGTAAGGCAGTTACTTTTTTTATTTCATATGAGTTCCTAAAAACAAATTATCCCGATATAGATCAAATTGCATTTGATTGTGTTTCAATTGATCAGAATGATGAACATAAAATAAAAATATTCAATGAGTTACGTGAAAATTTAGATTCCATAATAAGAGCTTTCTCAAATTTAAGAGATGATTCATTAGCACATATAAAAGTTATAGGGTTGTCTTATGAATTAATTTATCTTTTGTTGAAAAATTTTAAAATAAGCAAAAAAAGCTTTGGAGAAATCAAAACGAAAAAATACTTAGATCGATTAACTGAAATTACAAATTATATAAAGGAAAATTACAGTCAGGATTTATCAATAGATATAATTTCTGCAAAGTTTAATTTATCTCCAGAATATCTTTCACGTTTCTTTAAAAAGTACATGGGCATGACAATACATAATTATATAAATACCGTTCGTCTAGAAAAATCTTATCGTGATTTGATGAATACTGATCAATCTATTACAGAAATAGCATTAGAGCATGGTTTTCCAAATGAAAAATCCTTTAATAAGGTGTTCAAGACTTTTTATAATATTACTCCAAATCAATATAGAAAAAAGATTAAAGCTTTAAAATCTGTGATAAAAACAGAAAACTAGTTTGTATTTTTGGAATAATTGGTCCCCAGAATTTGTATTTTTTGCAAATCAAAAATTGACTGTTGATAAATCAAAATTGAACTTGTTGTGTGTTTTGATTTCAATTAAAATTTATATGTAAGCGTTTTAAAAAGCGATTACATATAAATTTTAGGAAAGGGGACCTTTATGAAAAATTTTGAAACAACTTGGAAAGAAAGGATCAGTTATGGGCTTAGTGACACTGCTTCTAATTTAGTTTATCAGATGATTACCACTTATTTAATGTTTTTTTACACTGATGTTTTTGGAATAAGTGCTGCAGCTGTCGGAACACTTTTTTTAGTAGCAAGGATCATCGACGCATTTGATGGACCATTTTTTGGCATTCTAATAGATCATACAAATACAAAGTGGGGAAAATGTAGACCATACTTCCTTTGGTTATCAATTCCATATGGAGTATTAGCAATACTAGCATTTACGACTCCAAGTTTTAATGCTACTGGTAAATTAGTTTATGCTTATATTACATATATTCTTTTAGGAATTATCTACTCTGGAATTAATATACCAATTACATCAATTTTGCCGAGTTTAACAGATAATTTAGAAGAAAGAAATATTTTGGTTAGTACCAGAATGATTTTAGCTACAGTTGGTGCTACAATTGTCAGTGTAGGGACGTTGCCTCTAGTTAAAGTATTCGGCAATGGCAATCAGCAAAAAGGTTTTATGATGACTATGACTTTGTTTGCTGTTTTAGCTGTTATATTATTCTTAGTAACTTTTTTCAATACTAGAGAAAAAGTAAACGAAGCAAAAGAGCAATCAATTACTTTAAAAGAAGAACTAAAAGCATTGAAAGGAAATACTCCTTGGTTTATACTTTTCTTTGTAGCGTTCATTAATTTCATAGCTTTTATAATGAAGGCACAAACGACAGTTTATTATTTGACATATAATTTAAAGATGCCTAACTTAATCAGCATAGCTTTAGGATTAGGATCATTAAATGTTGTTTCATTACTTGTCATGCCGTTTTTAGCAAAGAAAATAGGGAAAAGAAATGTTATGATTACGGGATTTATTTTTTCAATATTAGCACAATTTATATTGTATTTGTCATCGTTGACATCAAGTGCATTTATATTTTTAATAGGCACTGTAATTGCAGCTTTTGGAAATGGATTTGTTATGGGAGCAATGTTTTCTATGACAGCGGATACAGTTGACTACGGTGAGTGGAAGTCGGGTGTTAGAGCTCAAGGACTTCTTTCAGCTACGCCAGCATTTGGAGTCAAGGCAGGAATGGGAATAGGTGGAGCTTTAGCAGGTTGGATATTATCAATTGGTAAATATGTTCCAGACCATCCGCAAACCTTATCCGCATTAAAAGCGATAGAAATTAACTTTATTTGGCTACCGTTAATTGGTTTTATTATCAGTGCTGTATTACTTCTATTCTATAATTTAGATAAACAACAAGAACAGATGACTAAAGAATTAAATGAAAGAAGAGCTAAGTTAAGCGCATGATAATGATTCAAAATAATGAAAGGAGCGAATAGTATGTGTAAAGATTACGATCAGTTAGTTAAATTACTGGAAAATGGATATATACAACGTGAAAATGGATTGGAATTTGTGATAAAAAATATACCGGAAGGTGATAATACCGAGGGTAAGCTCGATCCAAGGGTATTTCAAATATTAAATGAGCAATATAAAAAACAAAGAACAAATGAAATGCCCGATCTTAGCTTACTTAACATAAAAGATATTCCTGTTGGCATGTTAAGAAATCAAATGGGTTGGGATAATAGAGATATTACAAAAATAGAGATAAAAACAAGTGACGAGGTAATTGATGGAAAATACGGAACTATTCCAATTAAAATTTATTCACCACAGAGTAATACACATTTACCGGCAATCGTATATTTTCATGGAGGAGGTTTCTTTGGTGGTACTGTTAAAGTAGTAGAAAATCCATGTAAAGCATTAGCGGAAAGAGCAAATGCAGTGGTTATATCTGTTGACTATCGCTTAGCACCAGAAAATCCTTATCCGGCTGGATTAACGGATTGCTTTGATTCTATAAAATGGGTATATAAGTATGGTGAAAAGTATAGTATTGATTCAACTAAAATTGCGGTTTCAGGGGATAGCGCTGGTGCAAACTTTGCAACTGTTTGTGCCATGATGGATAGGGATTTAAAAACTGATATGATTAAATTTCAAGCATTAATTTATCCAACAGTTAACATGGCAGCAGTTGATACCGAAGAATATAAGTGGTCTCTTGATCAATACAATATTTCTGATGAACATAGAAAATTAATAATATCAGGATTAGAAGGCATGAAAAATTCACAGCCACTGGTGAAAAAGCTTTACTTACAAAATAATGAAGATGCAACACATCCGTATATATCTCCTATTTTTGCTGAAAGCTTAAAAGGAATGCCAGAGACTCTAATTTTTACAGCCGAATTTGATTATTTAAGGTTGGAAGCTGAAGCATATGGAAGAAAGCTTGCTAAATTTGGTGTTAAAACAAAAATTATACAATACAAAGGAATGGATCATGCATTTATAGATAAACTCGGTATTTATCCTCAAGCAGAGGATTGTATAAATGAAATCGCAAAAGGAATAAAAAGTTTGTTTAAAGACTAAATTAATAAATCATTCAAGGAGAATTTTATTTGAATAAATTCTCCTTGAATGATTTAAATGTATTAAAGTATTTTAAAAATTGAGGAGGTTCAAAATGAAAAGAGATATCAAAAAGCTCATTTCAGAGATGACATTAGAAGAAAAAGCAAGTTTATGCTCAGGATTAAATCTTTGGCAAACTAAGCCAATAGAAAGATTAGGGATTCCATCAATAACGATGACTGATGGACCACACGGTTTGAGAAAAGCAAACAAATCAGATGAACTTGGACTCAATAATAGTGTGCCGGCAACCTGCTTCCCGTCTGGCAGTGCTCTTGCAGCGTCTTGGGATAGAGATTTAGTTAAAAAAGTTGGTGAGGCCATCGGAGAAGAGTGCATAGCAGAAGATGTTAATATATTGCTTGGACCAGCAATCAATATAAAACGATCTCCACTTTGTGGACGTAACTTTGAATATCTATCAGAAGATCCATATTTAATATCTGAATTAGCTGCAAACTATATAAAAGGAGTTCAATCAAAAGGCGTTGGAACATCTATAAAACATTACGCAGCCAACAATCAAGAAGACTATAGAATGACTGTAGATGTAAAAGTAAATGAAAGAGCGCTACGTGAAATTTACTTAACAGGATTTGAAGGAGCTATAAAGCAGTCACAACCATGGACAGTTATGGCATCGTACAACAAAGTAAATGGAGTATACGCAACAGAAAATGAGCACCTGATAAATGAGATACTTAGAAACGAATGGAAGTTTGACGGAATAGTCATATCAGATTGGGGAGCAGTCAACGATAGAGTCGCAGCATTAAAAGCGGGATTAGATATAGAGATGCCAGGAAGTGGAGGAGAAGAAGACAAAAAAATAGTTGAAGCCGTAAAAGAAGGTCAAATATCAGAAGAATATTTAAACTTGGCAGTTGAACGCATTTTAAATATAGTCTTTAAAGCATATGAAAACAAAAAGAAAAACCAAAACTATGATGCAGAAAGACACCATCAATTAGCTCGTCAAGTCGCATCAGAATGTATGGTACTATTAAAAAACGAAGATGAAATACTTCCACTAAAAAAACAAGGTAAAATTGCAATAATAGGAGAACTTGCCGTAAAACCAAGATATCAGGGTGGAGGAAGTTCACATATAGTACCAACGAAATTAGATATTCCGTATGACGAAATATTAAAAATTGCAGGAAATGAAGCAGAAATTAAATATACGCCAGGTTATGAATTAGAAAAAGACGAAACAAACAATAAATTAATTGAAGAAGCAGCATATATAGCAAAAAATTCTGATGTTGCTGTTGTATTTGCAGGTTTGCCAGATAGCTATGAATCAGAAGGATATGACAGAGGACACATGAGGATCCCAGAAAGCCACAATAAATTAATACAAGTTATTGCAGAGGTTCAGCCAAATGTTGTTGTTGTACTTTGCAATGGATCACCAGTAGAAATGCCCTGGATCGATCAAGTAAAAGGTATATTAGAATCATATTTAGGAGGTCAAGCATCAGGAGGAGCAATTGCAGATATACTGTTTGGCGAAAAAAATCCATGCGGAAAACTTGCAGAAACTTTTCCAAGAGAACTTAGAAACAATCCATCATATCTAAACTTTCCAGGAGAAAAAAACGTAGTAAACTATGGCGAAGGAATATTTGTAGGATACAGGTATTATGACACAAAAGGTGTCGAACCATTATTTCCATTTGGATATGGTTTAAGCTATACAACATTTGAATACACAGACATTTCTACAAACAAAAACAAAATAACAGATGAAGAAACAATAGAAGTAAGAGTAAAAGTAAAAAATACTGGAAAACGTGCTGGAAAAGAAACAATTCAATTATATGTTCGAGACATACAAAGCAGTGTAATGAGACCATACAAAGAACTAAAAGGATTCCAAAAAGTATATCTTGAACCAGGAGAAGAAAAAACAGTTGTTTTCAACTTAGACAAAAGAGCATTTGCATACTATGATGTTGACTTAGAGGATTGGTACGTCGAAACAGGAGATTTTGAAATTTTAGTAGGAAGCTCATCAAAAAATATTTTATTAAAAACAGTCATTCATGTAACATCAACTACATCAGTACAAAAAGTGTATACTAGGAATTCAACAATAAACGATGTAATTACAAATCAATACGGTAGACAAATTATTTATAACATAATAAAGAGAATAAAGTCTGACACAAACGACTCACAAGACATGTTAAATATATTAAAAAAACAGTTAGAGATAAACAGCCAAGAAATAAGTAGTTTATCTCAAAAAGACATGATGAATGCGTTTTTAAAAAATATGCCTTTAAGAGCTTTAACTATCTTAAGTAATGGAATTTTTACCGAAGATATGGTTAATGAAGTTGTTGACGGCTTAAATACAATTTCTAATTGATAAAGTAAATAAAAACTATACGATTGCAAAGCTTTGTATAATAAAAAAGTTGCATAGGCTTTGCTAACGTATAGTTTTATTATTTACATATTTCGTAAAGTTATTAACATGACATGGTGCATACTTCAATTTTATCATTGAAAAATCTATACATACCATTTATAATTGAAGTATAGACTGATATAGGAGAGGTAAACGATGTTTGGAAATTTTTTTAATAGAATGTACTATGGCGATCCACATAGGCCTGATTTGAAGGCTGATGATATTCCTAAGAAGGGCGTGTCGTTGTTTTTTGATATTTTAAAGAACAATTTTTGGCAGCTTATAAGCCTTAATCTTTTGCTTATTGTATCGTGCATACCTATTGTGACGATAGGACCTGCTTTGGCAGGATTCAATAATGTGCTTAGGAATCACACACTTAACAGAAATGTGTGGCTTTGGAATGATTTCAAAGATGGGTTTATTAAAAATTTTAAGCAGAGTTTTGTTATAACTTTGATAAATGGGATAGCAGCTATTATTCTTATAAATAATTATAAGATATATTCGTCTTACAGTACAGGCTTTATAAAAATTGCAGGGACTTATATTACGATTTTTATTGGCTTTATACTTGTTCTGATGAATGTTTATATTTATCCATTGATGGTTACGTATGATCTAAAAATTAAGCACATTTATAAAAATGCTTTAATATTTTCTATAATTAAACTGCCTCAGACCATTGGAATGGTGCTTTTAAGCTTAATTTTAATTGCTATATGTATTTTATTTGCGTTTATTCCACTTTTATTGATAGGCTTAAGTTTAGTTGGTCTTGCCATTAACGTATATGATAGAGGTGTATTTGAAAAATATATTGACAGTAAAGTTAATGAGCAAAGTGGAGAAACAGATGACAAAGCTGATAAGTAAAAATTTATTATATAAGATTTTCTATATTGACAAATTAGAAAAAGAGATAGATGTGCTTAATAAAATAAACAGTGATACGGATTGTTTAACGTGAATATAGATAGAGTAAGAGGTGGATTTTATGAAAAAGCCTTTTACTCTTTTTCTGATATTATTAATAATAATGTTTTTATTGTCCTGGCCTTACTATATGTATTTGCATGAAACTGGTAAAATAGATTTTTCGCCAATTGAGGAGGAAGATTATAGAGGAATAATCACATTTTGGGATTTTCCACATTGGTCAACTGATGATCCAACAGGTTATAATTTTATAAAGAAAAAGATACAAGATTTTGAATATTTGCATCCAGGGGTTATAATTGAATTTGAGCCAATTAAAAATAGCAATTTTTACTATGATCTCAATGATATAATTGGTGATGGTAAACCTGATATAATTCCTATAACTTCAGACAGTCCATTTATCTACAATGATAAATTAGAACCGCTTGACAAATATCTGGATAAAAGTTATAAGAATTCATTAAAAGAAAATGTCCTCAATGGATTCATGTATAATAAAAGTATTTATGGCATTCCTTTGGGAATGTACACAAGCGTGCTGTATATAAATAACGATTTGTTTAGCAAGAAAGAAATTGAGGTTCCTCAGGATAGCGAATGGACATATGATGAATTTTTAGAAGATATGACAAAATTGACGTATCAAACGGGTAAAAAGGAAAAGAAAAGTTACTATGGCCTGTCAATGTACATTGAAGGAAGTTATAATCTTTGGGGTATATTGATGTCAGACGGTGCAAATATCGTCAATGATGAAGGTGTAGTATCATTTAAAGGTCCGCAGGCGGAGTCTGGACTCAAAAAATTGATTGAATTAAGCGAAAGGGGTGTAATAGATCCAGTTTCATACGGTGATGATTACAACAAAGTATGGGATAGCTTTACAGTCCTTAAGGAGAGTGCTGTTTTAATCGATGAAAGCTATAAGATACAGTACCTTAAATATCTTCAAAATAAAAATAAACTTTTTGATTTTGATGTTGCACTATATCCGGAAGGGGATAGCGATGTTCCTCTTACACTGTCTCCAAAAGTCTATGGATATGGTGTAACAAAACAAAGCGATAAAAAGAAATTGGAAATGGCATATAAGTTTGTAAAGTTTATTACAGATTCTCAAGAAAGCGTAGAAAAGATAGGATATATTCCTGTTAAAAAAAGCATCGCTTTAAATGATGAACTCATGAAAAAAATTGATAAAGCTGTCAAATACACAGATTATCCGCCACCAAATTGGCATGGTAAAAACGTAAAAATAAATAAAGCAATAATAGATGGATTAATAAATAAGGAAAATGAAAAGATGATATTGAATAAAATCGAAAAAATAATAAATTAGTAGCGACTGTTAATTGTATTTTTTGTAATTAATACCATCTTTGATGTAAACTTATTGTCCCGCAGCCGCTTAAAACCATCAGGATGAAATATAGCTAAAAGCAGCATTTCATAATGAGTAACTATGAATTTTTCTAAAGGCGATTTTATATCTCTGACTTCGAAGCCCAGCATTTCAATGCCTTCATTGAATAGAGTGTAACCCATAAATACATTTACATCATCAAATTCATGGTGATCGTCTATGTAGGTTTTTAATGCCTTTATAGATTTTTTAAATCTTTTTAATGCTATTATTCCAATGGCTATAGGTGAGCTGCTGCTAGATGTGATTTGTGTAAGGGCATTGTTGTTTAAGTGCAGTTCACCAAATTTATCTCCATTGTTCAACACAGTTCCATCATTTAGCAGGAGTTTCTCACCTTTGTATTTCTTGATTGCGATTCTGATTTCAGAATCGTCTCCTCCAACCGTGTGTATCCTATTCAGCTTTGCAAAAATGAATTCCCACAAAGACCAAATGTACATAAAAATTTTTTTCATTTGTAATACCCCATTTAAGAAAATATAAATTTATTTATGTCAACAATTTCTAAGTTTTTCTTTTTTATTCCGCTTATTATCTTATCAAGAGCTATAAGCATTGTCTCAGGAGCCTCTTTGTCTGACCCTATGTTGTCGCTGCTATCGTGAAATATCAAAATGTTTCCGCCTTTTACTTTGTTTAGTACGCGATTTACTATCAGATTTGGATCTTTTACTTTCCAATCCCAGCTCATGTAGCTCCATAAAATTATTTTGATGCCTAATTTTTTTGAATACTGGTAGATAAAAGTTGTAAATAATCCCCATGGAGGCCTATAATATGAAGGATACTTTCCAGTGATCTGAGAAATAATTTCAACTGATTTCAATAATTCCTTGTACGTAGCAATAGGTCCCAAAAACCAGTTTATGTGATGCTTATAACCATGTATGCCAATTTCATGGCCTCTATTTACGATTTCTCTAGCTAGATCCGGATACTTTTCAACTTTGTCTGCCAACAAAAAAAAGCACGCTTTAACATTGTATTTATCAAGAATTGATAGGAGTACAGGCGTGTATTCTGGATCTGGCCCATCATCGAAAGTGATTACTATCCAGGGTACTTTCTTTTTTCTGCTGCTATAGATAACATTATAATGGAATATACGACCAAGCATTGTAGGAAGCAATGCTACCAATACTAAATAAAGTATATAAATCTTTATCATGAATTTTATCATTCCGCTAGTTTCCCCCCTTACAATAAAATTATATACGTAAAAATGGGAACTTACAAGTTGATAATGGTATCTATTGTTTCACTTGAATAGATTATTAAAAAAAATTATAATAAAATATGAGTTTCACAAATAGATATACTGAGAGGATTGTATAATTATATGAAACAAATTGTTAAAAAAGTCATTGCAATTTTAATGGTAGTTTTTATACCCCTATCTTTAATTGCCTGTGGAAACAATAATCAGCAGTATACACGTACTGATTTTATGATGGATACGGTTATTCAAGTGACGGCCTACGGTAGAAATGCTAAAAAAGCAGTTGATGAGTCGATGGAAAAATTGAAAGAAATTGATAACATCATGAGCAGCCAAAAGAGTGGTAGCGATGTAGAAAAGATAAATGAAAATGCAGGGAAAAAGTATGTCAAGGTAAATCCAGAAACATTTTACGTGATAAAGACGGCTTTAAAGTACGGGGAAATAAGTGGGGGCAACTTTGATATAACTATTGCTCCATTGATAAATTTGTGGGGAATTGGCACAAATCATGCCCATGTTCCGACGGAAAGCCAGATTAAGGATGCTATGAAGTACATAAACTACAAAGATGTCTTGCTGGATGAAAAGAACGATGAAGTTAAATTAAGTAGAAAAGGTATGGCTATTGACTTAGGAGGAATTGCTAAAGGATACGCTGCTGATGAAATAGAAAATATTATGAAGAAAAATGGGATTAAGCATGCACTTATAAATCTTGGCGGCAGCAGTGTTTACATGTATGGTTCTAAGCCTGATGGTTCAAATTGGAATATAGGCATACAGGATCCTTTTGGAGATAAGGGTAAGTATTTTGCCATCGTTTCTGGAAAAGACATGCTGATTGATACATCTGGCAATTATGAAAGATATTTTATTCAAAACGGGAAAAGATATCATCATATATTAAATCCCTTTACAGGATATCCTGCAGAAAGCGGTGTCGTCAGCACTACAATAGTGTCTACAAATATAAAATCAATTGATGCTGATGCATTGTCTACAATTACTTTTATTTTAGGCGTTGATAAAGGGATGAAATTGATAGAGAGCATGCCTGGTGTAGATGCAATCTTTGTCACACCTGATTATAAGGTCTATGCAACATCAGGCCTTAAAGGAAAGTTAAAAATAACAGATTCGAGGTTTAAACTGTATGAAAATAGGTGATAAAATCTTAATAGGTGTGCTTTTGATTATTTCTCTTGTTTCTGCTTATTTTACTTATGACAAGGCGTTGTTAAGAACCGGAACCAATGTCGTAATTGAAGTGAATGGTTCTAAATATCAAGAATTGCCTTTAGATGTTGACAAGACGGTTACTGTACACAATGGCAAACACATAAATGTTGTAGAGATTAAAGATGGAAAAGTCAGAATGAAGGAGTCTGATTGTCCAGATCAAATATGTGTTAATACAGGCTGGATAGAAAAAGAAGGACAGCAGATAGTATGCCTTCCAAACAGAGTAGTAGTAAGAGTTACAGGAGGCAAAAAAGGAGAAGTAGATGATATAGTATATTAAATAGCCGCACATTTTAAAATGTACGGCTATTTTTTTATCATCAGATATCTTAAGGTGTTTGAAAGTATGTCTTTTACGACAGGTGCTGCAATTTCTCCGCCCATGTGGCCGTTTTTAGTAGGATTTCTGATGACTACTAAAACTGATACTTGAGGATTGTCTACTGGTGCAAATGCTGCGAAAGATGCTGTGTATTTTCCTGGTGAGTAATTCTCAGTTGTACCGGATTTTCCTCCTACAGTAAAGTCAGGTATTTGACATGCTGTTCCCGTTCCCTCATCGACGACTTTTTTAAGCAGCTCTTTCATGGTGTTTGATGTGTCTTGTGATATAACCTGCCTTATGACTTGAGGTTTAAATTCTTTTATGACTTTATCACCTGATTTTATCTCTTTTACTATATTTGGTTTCATTAAGTATCCGCCATTTATAGCTGCTGAAAAGGCATCTATCATTTGCAGTGGTGTTACCGCGATGCCTTGTCCAAAAGACATCGATGCAAGGTCAACAGGATATACGTTTTTCTCGTTGATTATCATGCCTGATGCTTCACCTGGAAGCTGTATTCCTGTTGGATTTCCGAATCCAAAGGCGTTTATGTACTTGTACAATGTATTTAATTTAAGCCTTTCAACTATTATCTTCATAAATACCGTATCACTGGACATTGCCACCGCTTGTGAGAAGTCTATATTTCCTAATTTCGTCCAGCTATTTATCTTGTGACCGGATACTATATAATAACCGGGATCGTAAAATTGCTCATTTGGTGTAACAAGTGATTCTTCTAAAGCTGCAGATGCTGTTACTACTTTAAATACTGAACCAGGTTCATATATGTATGATATAGCCGGATTTGCCCATGTATCAAGCGAGCTTACCTTATTTGGCTCATTTGGGTTAAAGTCAGGTATATTGGCCATTGCAAGTATATCTCCAGTTTTTGGATTCATTACTATGGCTGTGATACCATTGGCTGGATCGTATGTTTCATAAGCTTTCTCTATGGCTGTTTCTGCATATCCTTGTATAACAGAATCAACAGTAAGGACCAAATCATCTCCTTTTTTAGGTTCATACAATTTTTCAGGGAGTCCTACGACATGACCAATTTCATCAGTAGTTGCTATCTCTAAACCTGGTATGCCATTTAGGTATTTGTCAAATGAATATTCAAGTCCATATAGTCCATTCCCATCAGTGCCGGTAAATCCTAGCGTCTGTGACAGCAAATTGCCATCTGGATAACTTCTGATGCTTGTATCTTCGATATAAATACCCTCAAGATTTAGCTTTTTTATTTTGTTTATATTGTCCAGAGAAACATTTTTTTTAAGGACAGTCCACTCAGAATTTTTATTGTTTAGAAGCTTATACAGTGAATCTTTTTTCATCCCTAATAAGCTGTACAATTGATTTGCAATTTTATCTGGATGCTTTATATTCTTTGGTGCAACATATACATCACCGCCGGCTACGTTAGTTGCGAGGATATTTCCATTTGCATCATATATTATTCCTCTTTGAGGTTTTAATACAATATTTGATGTAGTCTGCTTTTTAACAGCCAATGAATATTTAGGTGCCATAACAACCTGAAGCCATATAAGTCGTATTACAAGGCATGATATTAAAAATAAAAATGTAATAAGCACAACTAAAATCCGCTTTTTATTTATTGATGACAATTGAAAGTATCCCCCTTGTACATTTATAATTTTATTTTAAATCAATAATGTGTATATTTCAATTAATTTACGTAAATCTACATTCATAAGGTTTTGCATTGTAGATAAACTCTAAAAAAGATGGAGCTCTCATTTTAAAATTTTCTGACCACTCCATAAACTTTACTTTACAAACAAGCACAGGCATGATCCATTGAACATTGTTTATTTTAGCACCGTAAAAATTATTTTTAACTTTTATATCTTTTGCTACCTCCATAAATGCTGTAAGTTCTTTCTGCGAAATGCCAGATTCTACATTTCCAATGTGTACAAGTTTGCCTTCTTCATTGTAAAGCCCCAGCACTAGTGCTGTTTTATCTGTCCTATAGCCTAATATTACAGCATTTAATACTATGTGATGTTTAAATTTCTGCCATAGTCTGCTTCTTTTTCCTAAATAATATTTTGAGTCTGCCTTTTTGGCCATTACACCTTCTAAATGATTTTTACCGGTTTCTTCAAATAAATCTTTTCCATGTTCAAATATGTAATCTGATATTCTTAGTAGGTTACTTTCAATGACAACTTTTTTTAAAATTTGTTTGCGTTCAATCAGCGGATAGTTTAAAAGCTCTTTTCCATCAAAATATATTACATCCCAAGTTATAAACATTGCGGGATTAGATTTACTTAAAAGATCGATTTTTAGTTTGTTTTGTTGATGTTTTCGCATCATTATATTTCTATAACTGGGCTTATTGTCTTTTAAGACTATTAACTCTCCATCAAGTATTACTTCATTAGCCTTGATAAATTTGTTAAGATTCATGAGATCCGGAAATTGATGACTTACATCCACAAGCCTTCTATCCTGCAGCCTCGTTGTTGATGAAAGGAATGCAATAGTTCTAGAGCCATCCCATTTGATTTCATACAACCAATCTGGGTCATCAAAGACTTTGCCTGATACTGCTAGCATAGGTGGGATTTTTTCATCCATCATCGACATCTTTTATGCACCCTTTTTCTTTTTACTCTTTTTTGCTGTACTTTCGCCATTTACCGATTCTATGCTGGCTTTTAAAGCGCTTACAAGATCTAGTACATTTTCTTCTTTCGGTGACTCAGGTATTTCAATTTTTCTATCTTGTATTTTTGACTCAATTATATCAATTAAGGCCTTTCTATAGTTATCATCGTATTTTTCGGGAGAAAATTCAGATGTCAACGTATCTATAAGCTTAATCGCCATTTTTACTTCATTCTCATGCAGGTCTACATTGCGAATCGGTGGAAGCCCATTTGTATTTCTTATTTCATCAGGGAAATGCATTGTTTCTAACACCATGTAGTCATCATTGTAAACTCTGATGCAAGCTAAATCTTGTCTTGAACGTATAACGACTCTTGCAACTGCAACACGGTTTAATTTTTTCATAGAATCTCTTAAAAGCACGTATGGCTTTGCTCCGATTTCATCTGGTGCTATATAATATGTTTTATCGAAATAGATTGGATCGATTTTATTTAAATCTGTGAAGTCAAGAATATCTATCGTCTTAACTGTTGACTTCGGAATTCTTTCTAAATCTTCTTCATCGATAATGACAAATTTTCCTGGTTCATATTCATATCCTTTAACTATTTCATCTTCTGATACCTGTCTGTTGCAGACAGGGCAGATTTTTTCGTATTTGATAGGTGATTTGCAGTCTTTATGAAGCTGTCTGAAATGAACTGAATTGTCCTCTGTTGCTGCATAGAGTTTTATAGGTATGCTGACTAAACCAAAGCTTATGGCACCTTTCCACATTGAACGCATGTTTTAACACCTCATTTTTAATAGTTCAATATTATTATGTGCACGTACAATTTTATATTACAGGTAAAATATAGCTTAGTGTATAATTTTAGTAGGCGGTAAAAAATAGAAAAAGGAAGGTATCCAAAAAATACCTTCCATTCGCATGAATCATCCGCTATAATGTTTAAATAGAAAAAACAAAAAAAGCGTTATAGAGGTGATTACATGCTAGATATAAGTTTAAACGAAAATGAAATAAATTTCAAGGATTTAGAAGCGGAAATTTACAAATTAGTTTGCGAAGAAGCTTGTAAAATAATGGCTCAAATCCTCATGAAGATAGATGATATGTTACTAGAAAAAAGGGACAAAAAAGAATATAGATGTAAAGGTAAAAAGCATACAAACATAAAAACAATTATGGGCACTGTTGAATTTGATAAAAGAATTTATGAACATATAAATAGTGAAGGGAAAAAGGAATATGTTTATCTTTTAGATGAGTATTTAAAAATGGATACAATAGGGCATATATCAACAAATCTTATTGAAAAAGTTGTAGAAAATGTAACAGAAATGTCATATAGAGAAGCAGCGAAAAATATAGAATCATTAACAAATCAAAGCATAAGCCATACAACTGCATGGAATATAATACAAAAGGTTGGAGAAAAAATAGCAGAATTAGAAAAACAAGATATAAAACTATTCAAAGAAAACAAATTAAGAGGAGAAAAAGAAACAAAAATATTATTTCAAGAAATGGATGGATTATGGTTATCAATGCAAGGCAAAGACAGACCAAAAGGCAAAAAAAGCAGGGGAAAAAAAGAAATAAAATTAGCAGTAGCATACGACGGATGGGTAAAAAGAAGCCCGGGAAGTAATGAATATATAACACATAATAAAATAGTATGTGCAGGATTTGCAAGCAGCAAAGAATTTAAAGAATTAGTAGATGCAACGATAGCAAAAGAATACAACATAGACGAAATAGAAATAAAGATAATAAATGGAGATGGAGCAAGTTGGATTAAAGAAAGTTTAGGAGAAGAAGGAGTATATTTTCAATTAGATCCATTTCATAAAAGCCAAGCAGTAATAAGGAATATAGAGAACAAAAAAGATGCCTGCAAATTGATGAAAATGCTAGATGAAGGGAAAGCAGAAGAAAGTCTAGAATACATAGCGAAATTAATGATAGAGCAAAAAGATGATGAAAAGCAAATGAAGAAATTAGAAAAACTATATAACTATTTAGTAGCCAATAAGGAAGGGATAAAACCATACCAAAAGAGAGAAGAAATAAAAATACCAGAAGCCCCAGAAGGGATAGAATACAAACATTTAGGAACAATGGAAAACAATATATTTGACACATTGGCGCGCAGAATGAATGCGGGAAAAATGAGTTGGACAGAAAAAGGTGCGAACAATTTAGCAAAGATACTAGCCTTAAAGACAAGCGGAAAACTTAATAGTGTTGTAGAAACATACTTTAATGTTATAATATCAGAAGAAAAATTAGCAGAGATAAAAGAAGAAATAAAATTATCAGCAGCGGATGTAAACAAAAAGCAGAAAAAAGCAAAAACATATCATATGCAAAGAGGCGATATGCCGTTTGAAGGTTGTGCAATGACAAACGGCAGAAAAACAATAAGAGAAATACTCAGATACAAATGTTTAAGTGAATTAAAAGTCATATAAAAGGCGGAATATGAAGATAAGAATGGAGTAAAAATAATTGCACGAAAATTCACAACACATTAAACATTATACGGATAAAATTTGAAGAAAAAAATTTGCCAACAACTACTTGACACAAACAAAATATAGTACCACATTGACTTCGATTGATTTTGCCTGTATAATATTAAGTAATTATTAAAAATATAAATTTTTTATTAAATTTATTAAAAAATATGCCTAATCGAAAGAACGGGGGATAATTTTGGGGTGAATCCGCATTTGCGGTAGGGTTACTCTTTACCGAACCCGTCAACTAACCTCGTAGGCATAAAGAGAGGATGAATGAATTGAATCACAAAAAGTTAGTTGCATCAGTAGTTTTGTCAATAACACTTATGCAAGCACCAAGTGCGTTTGCAATGGAGCTTTTGAAGTACGGTTCAAGAGGACAAGCAGTGGTTAGCTTGCAGCAAACGCTGAATCGACTTGGTTATAGCACAGGTGGTATTGACGGTATTTTCGGCAGCAAGACGAAAAGTGCTGTTATTGCATTACAGAAGAAATTTGGCTTATCTCCTGATGGTATAGTGGGACCAGCGACAGAGGCGGTTTTAAATAGGACAACTGCAAGTGGAGTTTCATCTAGAGGTGCTTATGATCGCACGTCAAACTTGAGCGTAGTTAGCATTGCGGAAAGGTATCTAGGGACACCGTACGTTTACGGTGGTACGACACCTGCTGGCTTTGACTGTTCTGGCTTTGTCCAATACGTATATAAGCAGGCAGGAAAAAGCATCGGCAGGACTACATACGATCAGTATGCTGGTGGAAGGCCTGTAAGCTTATCAGATTTACAGCCTGGTGATATACTGTTTTTCTCTACGTCAGGTAAAGGGCCTACACATGAAGGAATATACATAGGTAATAATCGCTTGATACATATGAGCGATTCTTCAAAAAAGGCAGCATATGATGATTTTAGCGGGTGGTTTAGGACTTACTATATAGGTGCAAGGAGATATTATTAAGAAAGAGTATATTGCTAAAGCGAAAGAACACGTATATGTTAATTAGCCGCAACATATACGTGTTCTTTTTTTTAAAAATTTTTACTTGTAGTAGATTTGCTAAGTCAGAGCAAAATTATTTATATCTTAATATCAATTTTGTAATTTTCACAATAAACTTTTGCAATTCCATATATAGACTTTTCAAAAGTCAAAGTTAGAAAAACGTATGTTCGCATAATATAATTAAAGCACAGTGCAGCACTGAAAAGGACCGGTCCTCACTATTTAGTGAGGTGTAGATAATGATAAGCTATAATGAACTGTGCTTTAAAGCAAAAAATGGTGATGAAAATTCTACTGTGGAAATTTTAAACAAGTTTAATCCTCTTTTGATATCACTTGCTAAAAAATTTCCTTATGATGATTTTAACGATATGCTTCAAGATGGAAGAGAAATTCTGATTACAGCCATAAAGGAGTTTGATGAGAAGAAAGGGAGAGAATTTATAGCATATGCCAGCATGCAGCTTAAATTTCACTTTTTAGGAATGTATAGAAAGAGGAAGCCTAGCCTTTCTTTGAATGCAAAAGCTAATGATGATGACGATGAAATAATAGATTTGTTGGAAAGTGACGGCTTATCACCAGAAGAGGAGTTTTTTAAAGGTATTTCAATGAAAGATTTGAAAGATGCCTTAAATAGCCTGACGGAAAAGCAAAAAAATATAATTTTATTATACTTCTTTAATAGAAAATCATTGGTGGAAATAGCAAAAGAGGTAGGCATAGGATATCAAAGTGCAGTAAAATTAAAAAACCGAGCTATAGAGAGATTAAGATTTGCGATAAAAAATGATATAATTATGTAAAAAGACATGAAAGGATGGTAAAAGTTTGGAAGTAAGGAATAATGGCATAAACGAAGATTTATTCAAAAAAATAATTGAATTAAATAAGAATGCACAATATCATAATCTAATTGGAATGGATATAGTTGAGCTAGATAGTGGCAAAGTTACAATGGAAATTATAATTTCAGAGAAACATTTAAATATTTTTGGGATTGCACATGGAGGAGTGGTGTTTTCACTTATGGATACGGCAATGGGAATTGCAGCAAAGACGATGGGAAGAAATATGGTCACTCTTGAAATGAATATAAACTATATAAAATCTGTTAAGATCGGGGATAAAATTGATGCTTTTGCAAAGATAATTCACTTAGGAAAATCTACTGCTGTTGCTGTATGCGATGCTTACAACCAAGATGGTAAACTTGTAGCGTCAGCAAGGGAGACGTTTTATAGTCTAAATTAAAGGGGCTTTAAGGCTAAAGCCTCTTTTTTTGGTATATAATTTGATATAAAATTAATATATATATTTAACTAAATGGAAGGAGGTTTTTTAAATGAATTTTGATAGTTTTTTGTACAATACAAGACCTTTTTTAAATTATTTGTTTGACTTTTATAGCAACTTGGATGATATGAAGCTTAGTACAGTTATAAATGATTCCGGAAATGCTGACAATGTATCATTGATTGTGGTAGACATGGTAAATGGTTTTTGCAAAAGTGGTGCACTATCAAGTCCCAGAATTGGAGGCATAATAGAACCTATAAAGAATTTGATAAATGCGTCTTACAGAATGGGCATAAAAAATATACTGTTTATAAATGATGCCCATATTAAAGATGCAGCGGAATTTGCCGATTATCCACAGCACTGTGTAAAAGGAACTGATGAAAGCTCTATCGTTGAAGAACTTTTAGAGATAATAAAAGGACAGCCACAGATATATGAGAAAAATTCACTAAATGTGTTTTTTGGTGGAGAATTTGACGATGGGAACTCGTTTTTAAAAAAGATAATCAGCATGCTTAAAGAAGGAAAGTCTACTTTTATCATCGTTGGAAATTGCACCGATTTATGTGTATATCAGACAGCAATTTCTATAAAGATGGTTGCAAATGCCAACAATTTAAGTGTTAATGTCATTGTGCCAGAAAATTGTGTTGAGACTTATGATATAAGTGTAAAAACTGCTGAGAGGCTTAAAATTATTCCACACGATGGTGATTTGACACATGTGATGTTTTTATATCATATGAAGCTTAATGGTATAAACATTGTTAAAGAATTGTTGGAAGAATAATACAAATCAATATAGTAATGGTTATGTTAAGAGCTCTTTTAAACGTCTAAAGAGCTCTTTTTGTTAATAAATATTTATGAGATATTTATATTTTATTTATATGTTGTAATGCTTTTGTAATATTGATAATATATAATGGATTAAAGAAAAAAGGTTATTTATGAGATATATTGAAAAATTTTGTAATATTTTGAATTTTATTCAAAAATATAACATTATAACATTTGATATACATATTATTTATGCTAAGATAAGGGAATCAGACTATAGGAGGGGATCTCGATGCCAAGGCCTTTAAACAGCAATGTGAGATATATGGCAGGGCTTGATGGCCTTCGTGCAATAGCCGTGCTTGCTGTCATAGGGTACCATCTCAATTTAAGCTTTATGCAGGGGGGATTTTTGGGTGTCAGCATATTTTTTGTTTTGTCTGGGTATTTGATAACAAATATAATTTCTGCTGAATGGGAAAGAAGCGGCAAAGTAGATTTAAAAAATTTTTGGCTGCGAAGAATGCTCCGATTATTTCCTGCACTTTTTATAATGGTAGTTTTGGTGGTTTGCTATGTTACATTATTTGATCCTGGAAGGCTAGCATCTATAAAAGGTGATGCAATAACAAGCATATTGTATATTAACAACTGGTGGCTGATTTTTCACAAAGTTTCCTATTTTGCAAAATTTGGTCCTCCATCTACGTTTGGGAATTTATGGTCATTAGCTGTGGAAGGTCAGTTCTACCTTATATGGCCTCTTGTTTTGATTATTTTATTTAAATATTTGAAGAAAAAAAGATATATTGTGTTTTTGACTTTACTGCTATCTGTAGCATCTGCTTTGGCTATGGGAATGCTGTATGAGCCTGGTATGGATCCCAGCCGTGTTTATTATGGGACTGACACACGTGCTTTTGGGCTGCTTTTAGGATCGGCTTTAGCATTGATTTTACCAAGTGATAAGCTTTCAAACAATATTTCAAGAAATAAGAGGTTGATTTTGGATGTAATTGGATTTTTATCAATATTAGTAATTTTCATAATGTTTGTCTATGTTAATCAATATGATACTTTTGTATACAGAGGTGGAATGTTTTTATTATCTATAGTAGCTGCGGTTACAATAGCGATATCAGCACATCAAGAGAGTTTATTAGGTAAGGCATTGGGATGTTTTCCCTTAAGATGGCTTGGTGCAAGGTCTTATGGTGTATATCTTTGGTATTTTCCTGTACTCATTTTGACTACTCCAGCAGTTGATACAGAAGGTATAAATCCAATACGGGCAGTACTTCAGATATTTTTGATTATACTTATATCTGCCTTGTCATGGAGATATATAGAAGATCCTATTAGGCATGGTGCACTTAAAAGAATGATTCAGGATATAAAATCTTTAAGGCTTAGAAAAGGGAAAATATTCCTTCAATTTAAAACATCCGTGTTAGTTATAGTATCTACAGTTTTAGTGTCTATATTTATAGCAGGAATGAGCGGGATAATGCCTGCTAATGCGTCAGTATCTTTAAACTCCAGTGGAGGTGGAAATGGCAAAAATGTTTCACCATCTTATGTAGAAAATAGCGATGTTACAAGTGATGGTATTGTACAAGAAGACAGTTCTAATATACCAGATAATAGGAGGGATATAAAATATTATCCATATAAAGGTGGAAAGGCGGACTCAAGTGTAGAGTCAAATGATAGTGGTCAAACTGATGTTAAGATTCAGGACGGGAAAGGGATAACGATTATTGGTGATTCTATATTGATCGATACGAAGCCTTATTTGGAAGAAATGCTGCCCGGAATTACAATAGATGGTAAAGTGGGACGCCAGATGTATCAGGCGAAAGATGTCGTAAAATCTCTTAAGGCAAAGGGAAAAATCAGCGATACTCTGATAGTTGAGTTAGGTACAAATGGACCTTTTACAGAAGATCAACTGCTGTCCCTTTTAAAAGCTGCAGAACCTGTAAAACATATAATATTAGTGAATGTGCGTGTTCCTCGACCATGGGAAAGCGTGGTAAATAAAACATTAAATAAAGTATCTTCTGAATATCCGCATACAACATTGATTGATTGGTATAAAGCAAGTTATGGCCATGATTCATTCTTTTCACCAGATGCAGTACATCTGGAGCCTTCTGGAGCAAAATACTTTGCTTCACTTATAGCAAAGACGATAAAAGACAACAATACAGATAGCAATTAAATAATGAATAAATAAAGGCTGCACTTTTTGCAGCCTTTTTAGCTTTTTAAGACTTTTCGTACTTCATCCAATTTTACTGAATTTTTGTATTTCATATAAATATAGAATGGTATTCCGCACATAAGCATTATGAATCCGTACATGACTGTCTCGGCTCCAGATCCGTATATTGTCCATATTGCGTAAATGAAGCCTAAAAGCGGCACAAATGAATTTTTGATGAAGCTTAGTACATTTACCTTCTTATCTCTTTTTATGAGAAGCATGATTTCAGATGCTGCCGTAAAAGCGTAAACAGGCAAGAAAGAAAGCGTAGCCAGCAATATTATGAACGTAAAGGCTGAGACTAAAGACTTTGTATAGTTCATCAACAACAGCAGATTAACCAGTACAGAACCTATAATCAACGAAACATGAGGTGTTTTGTATTTTGGATGTACTTTAGCAAAGATTTCAGGAAACAATCCATCTTTTCCTGCCGCATACGCAACACGGGCTGTTGATAAAAGCCATCCAACCGTCGTGCCAAGAACGCTTATTACAGAGCCAACAATAATTACAGTTGCTATGTTTTTACCTAAAAACTGTTTAAGTATGTCAGCAATTGGAGAAGCACTTTTTGCAAGTTCGTTTTGAGGCATTGCACCCATCGCAGAGAGATTTATAGCTAGATACATTACTACTGCGATTAATATGCCAAAAATCGTGCTTAACTTCACATTTCTTTCAGGGTTTTTGATTTCTTCAGCAGTTATCGACGCAGTTTCAAGTCCTACAAATGCCCATAATGTGGAAGTAGCTGCTGCAGACAGTGTATTTATGCCCTTTCCTGCTGGAAACAAAGGTAAAACATTGCTTGTTTTGAAATGCACTGCAGACACAATTATGAAAAATAAAAAAAGGCATACTTCAAAGACAGTTATGGTTGTTTGTGTCGAGCCAGCTCTTTTTACACCTATTATATTTATTATTGTAAAAATCCACAAAATAGCGCTTGTGTATAAAAAAGCTGCTAGGTGGCTTTGAGATAAAATTGGAAATAGAGCACTTGAGTAGCTTGCAACTGCTATGACTACAGCGGCATTTCCGATCCAAGAACCATTCCAGTAAAGCCATGCATTTATAAAACCTATAAAGTCGCCAAAAGCTAATTTTGAGTACTCATACGGACCACCAGCCTTTGGAATCTTTGAGCCTAGGTTTGCAAATGACAATGCTAAAAGGATTGACCCTATGCCTGTAATGAGCCATGCAAGTATTGTTGCACCGGGACCGGACTTTGATGCTAATGTAGCTGGAAGCATAAATATGCCAGATCCCATCATGTTGCCTGTCACTAATGCTGTCGCAATAAATAAGCCTATGTCTTTTTTGAGCTTTTGTGTTTTCTCCATATATATGATTCCTTTCTATAAATTTTTAAAATAGCATAATTAAATTAGCACAGAGCAGTAAAAAAGTCAATGAATAATTTTGCAGGATATATATAAAAATATGCAGGAATAGAAGATTATCGACATCTCTATTCCTGCACAAATATATTGTCTATTCAATGGAGTTTATGTCATACGGCGTTTTTTGATATACGTAGTAATTTAACCAGTTTGAAAAGAGCAGGTTTGCATGGCTTCTCCACTTTACAATTGGTTCATTGTTGGGGTCATCTCCCGGGAAATAATGTTTTGGTATTTTTATCGGTATGCCTTTTTTTAAGTCTCTTTCGTATTCCGATTTCAGTGTCAATGGATCGTATTCAGAGTGGCCTGTGACAAATATTTGTCTGCCATTTTTTGCGCTTATTATATATAGCCCTGCTTCATTTGATTCAGCAAGTATTTCAAGGTCATCAACTAATTGGATATCTTCCTTTCTTACTTCTGTGTACCTGGAATGGGGAGCATAAAATTCGTCGTCAAAACCTCGCAGTAAATCGACATTTTTTTGGATACTTTATGCAGAAATACGCCGAACATTTTCTCTTTTAAAGGGTATTTAGGAATGCCATAATGGTAATAAAGACCAGCTTGAGCACCCCAGCAAATATGAAATGTAGAGTACACATTGTGTTTACTCCATTCCATTATCTCTTTAAGCTCATGCCAGTAATCAACATCCGAAAAGTCCAAGGTTTCTACCGGTGCTCCTGTTATAATAAGTCCATCAAATTTTTCGTATTTTATATCATCAAATGTTTTGTAAAAAGTTTCCAAATACTCTGGTGCAGTGTTTTTAGGTTTATGAGAGGCAGTATATAGAAATGTTAAATCTATCTGCAAGGGATTATTGCTAAGAAGTCTTAATAGCTGTGTTTCTGTGACGCTTTTTGTAGGCATTAAGTTTAAGATTGCGATTTTTAGTGGCCGTATGTCTTGATGAATCGCTCTTTCTTCGGCCATCACAAATATGTTTTCCTTTGCTAAAATATCAATTGCAGGTAGTCCGTCAGGTATTTTTATTGGCATTTTTGTACCTCCTTAAGCGTAAAATAAAAACGCCTCCTGAGAAGAGGCGTAAATACTCACATCTTCTCATCTCCCAAAGCTAAACGCTTTGCAGGAATTAGCACCATTTTCATAAAAATATGACGGTTGCCGGGTTTCACAGGGCCAGTCCCTCCACCACTCTTGATGAGTTTTGAATTTATAATATTAAATTGTTAAATTAATTATATATTCGTTAATTGTTAATGTCAATAACAAGTTAACTTGCTCTTTATTTTTCCTTCATTTATTCATTTATCTGTGCGGTTATGTATATTTCTATTGTCGTACTTACTACAATGTGTTTTACTTTTAAAGATACTTTTTTATTCTCAATAGATAGAATTCGACCATCGAATATGTTAAAAATTAAATCTGGATTAATTTTTTCGACTTGCTTTCCATAAATATCTTTCAACTTTTCATTAACATATTTTTCAACTTCTATTCTGATTTTACTGTCACTATTAGAAACATAAGGTTTTATATCAGTTACTACTCTATACGATTGATTCTTTAATGATTCATTCAATTTTTCTATTTTTTCATTTAGTGCTGCATTGTTTAATTTATATGCATCTCTTTCAAATGATATTTTTTCGATCACGATGCCATTTACCACATTTACAATTGATCCCCCTATAATTACACCTATTAAAAAGACACTTACGAATGATGTGATTTTATTCATTTGAATTCACCTATTATGCAGGTAATCAATTTAAATCCGGAATAAGAACCTAGAAAAGCACCAGAAAGAATTAATCCTTGTTTTGCTAGCTGTGTAAATTCACCGCTAAAACCAATTTCAAGACCTCTTATTGTAGTAAAAGATCCTCCAAGCCCCACCAGTATAGCCCAAAGTCTTATATCTTTCAGTATGGAATTAATTATTTTTATGGGAGACTCAAATATGAAAAGGGATGAAAGAGAGCCTAAAATAGTACCACCAACGACTACACCAAGGGATGTAAAATATGGTATGAAAAAAATTCTGAATACTTTTATTAACATAAAACCACCTCATATATTTATATGCTTATCAAATTTAAAATATCTGATGTGCAACTTTTATTTGTTAAGCATTGCAATTATAATTTAATATAGAGGTGAAAAAAATGTATGATGTAATTATCATTGGCGGCGGACCTGCAGGATCTACATTAGCTAGAAAATTATCAACTCAAGGATATAGAGCTTTATTGATAGAAAAGCATACTATACCGAGATATAAAGCGTGCGGCGGTGGAATAACGCCAAGGTGCTATAAAATGTTAGATCTTGATATAAGTGATTATGTGGAGGATACCACATATAAGATTGCTTTTAAATTTCCAAACAATAAATCAGTAGTCCTAGAGACTGAAAAACCTATCATATATCAAGTGGATAGAACTAAATTTGATAAATATTTAATAGACAAAGCGAATGAAATGGGATGTGAAATACATGATGGAGAAACGGTTTTTGATTTTTACAACAATGACAAAGAAGTTGTTGTTGTGACAGACAAAGGCGAATATGAAACAAGGATATTAGTAGGTGCGGATGGAATAAACAGTACTGTGGCACATAAAGCAAATTTATTAAACGGCAAAAAAGGTATTGCACTTGAAGCAGAAATATACGTTGATAATAGCGATGTTGAAAGATTAAAGGGAGAAGTTGTGGTAGACTTTAATGCTATAAAATACGGCTACGGCTGGGTATTTCCCAAAAAAGATAGATTGTCTATCGGCGTTGGAACTTTTTTAAGTAAAACATCAAAAATAAAGGAAAATCTTTCTAATATGATTGACGAAATTGTAGTTGGCAATGTAGAAGAATGCAAAATATACGGGCATCAACTGTCATTTCAGAATGGAAGAAATGGGACATTTAACAATGATAAAATAATGCTAATTGGAGATGCCACAAGGCTTGCCGATCCATTTACAGGTGAGGGAATATACAATGCTTTGCTTACTGCAAATATATCATTTGACGTTATAAAAAAGCATTTCAATGGAGAATGCGAACTTGACGAATATACTCTTAGGCTTAATAGAGAAGTTGTGCCTGACATAAGATGGGCATACAGATTAGCGCAATTTACTTACAATAATATGGACTTCATAGAAAAATCAGTAAGATATTTTCCAAATGTGCTATCATACTTTGTAGATATAATGATGGGGGATAATAATTATATGAATTTTAAGATAAAAGTTCCATTGTATGCACTGGGTATAATGAAATCTAAGACGAAAATGAAAGTAGAAAGAGATGTGAACATAAAATAGTTGACATCAAGATGCAGTTAAATTAAACTATGTATAGGTAATACCCCTAATGAGTATATGAAAGGAGAGTTTAAATATGAGTTTATTTGGTCCAAAAGGCGAGACTACAACGATTGATGTAAGGGGAATGTCATGCAATCATTGCAAAATGACTGTAGAGAAAGCCTTAAAAGCACTTGATGGAGTATCAAAAGCGACAGTAGACTTAGATAAAGCCAATGTCACTGTAACATACGATCCCAAAAAAGTTACAATAGATAACATGAAAAAAGCAATTATTGATGCAGGATATGAAGCTTAAAATATTATAATTGTTTTATTTATGTTTAACCGCTAATGCGGTTATTTTTTTATATTTACTGTATAATAAAATTAAAAATATTATTTACAAAACTTATTAATTGATATATAATAAATACATAAAATCCAATCGGAATACTTAAAATTAAAAGGAGAGGATAAAATGTCAAAAATAGCAAAAAATCTTACGGATCTAATAGGTAATACACCGCTGCTGGAGCTGTCTAATTACAACCAAGAAAACAATCTTAAAGCAAGATTAATTGCAAAATTGGAGTACTTTAACCCATTAAGCAGTGTAAAGGACAGAATTGGATATGCTATGATTAAGGACGCAGAGGAAAAAGGATTAATAAATAAAGACACTGTGATAATTGAAGCGACAAGTGGCAATACAGGTATCGCATTGGCTTTTGTTTCTGCAGCGAAGAAGTATAAGTTAATCTTGACTATGCCTGAGACTATGAGCGTTGAAAGAAGAAATTTACTTAAAGCACTAGGAGCAGAAATAGTATTGACACCGGGTCCTGAAGGCATGTCTGGGGCTGTAAAAAAAGCTGAAGAGTTAGCAAAGCAGTATGGAAATGCATTTATACCACAGCAGTTTAAAAATCCTGTTAACCCTGAAATACACAGGAAGACCACTGCTGAAGAGATATGGAGAGATACGGATGGAAATGTAGATATATTTGTCGCAGGCGTTGGTACAGGCGGAACAATAACAGGTGTCGGTGAAGTTTTGAAATCAAAGAAGCCTAATGTAAAGATCGTTGCAGTAGAACCTGCTGATTCGCCAGTGCTATCTGGTGGCAAGCCAGGTCCACACAAGATACAAGGCATAGGTGCAGGATTCGTACCTGAAGTTTTTAATAAAGACATAATTGATGAGGTATATCAAGTAAAAAATAACGAGGCATTTGAGACGTCAAGAGCATTGGCAAAATCTGAAGGATTATTAGTTGGCATATCATCTGGTGCGGCTGCATTTGCAGCAACTCAGATTGCAAAAAGGCCCGAAAACAAAGGCAAGACTATAGTCGTATTGCTTCCTGATACAGGTGAAAGATACCTTTCGACGACATTGTATCAAGATTAAATAAGGTACTTTAACATAGAGAAATAAAATGATATAATATATGTGACAATAAAAAAGAGGATGAAGCTCCCTCGTTTAAATTGCTGAAAAGCTGATGGCTTCTACAAATAATGTAGATAGCTATCGGCTTTTTAATTTTTTAGATAAAGTATTTTTTAAATGTCACTCTAATTATCTTAGGAGGTGTGATAAATGGCGTTTCAAAGTATATTGTTTATAAATGCTGAAGATATTACAAACGTTGATTTATTAAATGAACCAGTATTTTTTAAGGATTTGAATATTGATCAAATAATAGATGCAATAACATTTGGAAGGAGCGAATACAACCTCAAACCGTTTTTCTATAAATCGCCTGTTGACAAAGAAACAATTAAATATCGTCAGCATATAATGAGGGATCTTGAAAATAATAAACTTTTTGAGTGCATAAAATCTTTTTCTGAGAAATTTCAACATATGCGAGAAAATCTGAAACAGATAGATAAACTTTACTACAAATATCAAAAAGAAAGATGGTTTTTAGATGCAGTTTTGATGTATTGTGATGCTGTAGCTTCTCTTGCCAACGATTTAGCACAGATTGATTTAAAGTCTACAGGCTTTATCGTATTTCGAGAATATATTTTAGATTATGTTAAAAGCGATTCTTTTATATCTTTAAACAATGCGACAAAAAAGCTTGAAGAAGATTTGTCATCTATAAAGTACAGTATACTTATAAAGGGAAACAGTATAAAAGTAAGTAAATACGATTCAGAGATAAATTACAGCGACATAGTAGAAGAAACTTTTAAAAAGTTCAAAGAAGGTGAGACGAAAGATTATAGGAAGAAGTTTTCTGAGCATGTAGATATGAATCATGTGGAGGCAAGAATATTAGATTTAGTAGCCCAATTATATAAAGAAATATTTGAGGAGCTTGATGATTACTGTATTAAAAATATCCATTATATAGATGATAAAATCAGCACATTTGAACGGGAAGTCCAGTTTTATATGTCGTATTTGGAATTTATTTCGAAGTTTAAAGATGTAGGATTGAAATTTTGCTATCCCCAAGTTGACAGCGAATCAAAAGAAGTTTTTGATTATGGATGCTTTGATTTGGCTTTGGCTAATAAACTTATTTCTAATAAATCGACAGTTGTCACAAACGATTTTTATCTAAGTGGCAAAGAGAGAATCTTCGTTGTATCTGGACCTAATCAAGGTGGGAAAACGACATTTGCTAGGACATTTGGGCAAGTTCATTATCTTGCCAGCATTGGATGCCCTGTTCCAGGATATAAAGCACAGTTATTTTTATTCGACAATATCTTTACACACTTTGAAAGAGAGGAAAATGTTAATGAACTTCATGGAAATTTAGAAGACGAATTGATTAGAATTTATGATATTCTCTCCAAAGCTACGCCTTACAGTGTTGTTATATTAAATGAAATATTTACGTCTACTACTTTAAAAGATGCCATTTTTCTCAGCAAAAAGATAATGGATAGAATTATAGAGCTGGATTTGCTTTGTGTTTGGGTGACATTTATAGATGAATTATCGACTTATAGCGAAAAGACAGTAAGTGTAGTTAGCACGGTCGTACCGGACAATCCTTCACTTAGAACTTATAAGGTTGTACGAAAGCCTGCTGACGGATTATCTTATGCCATTACGATTGCGGAAAAATACAAACTTACCTATGAACATATTAAGGAGCGTGTAAAAAGATGAAGACATTTTTGCTGGACAAAGATCGCGATTTTGATATGAAGCATGAATTGCCATGGAATGAACAGATACTGATACAGGATTTGGGATTAAATGTGGTTTTTGATGCTATGGCACAAGGTGATGAATTTTTGTATGATGTAGTTTATAAAGTCATTTTGACAAGTTTGAATGATGTAAATGAGATAATTTATCGTCAAAACATTTTAAGAGATTGCCTTAAAAATCCTTCTGTCGTCAGAACCATTTATGGCATTGCGGTTGAAACATTGGAAAATGAGAAGAAAAATTTTTGGAGCATCTTTAGTAGTTTCCCGTCTTCAATTTTGCACAGCTCAATTGAACTTATGTATATGTATGTGGATATGCTTATAAAATTGAGAAAAATTGCGGAAAAAAACATCGATAACTTTGAATCAGAAGGTTTTAAATCATTATTTTCAATGCTTCAAAGAGAATTAAATGATGAATACATTGAAGCCGTAAAAACGCATTTAAAAGAATTAAAATTTGAAAATGGGGTATTGATAACTGCAGAATTGGGAAAAGGCAATAAAGGGATTAATTACATTCTAAGAAAACCTAACGAAATTAAACAGAGTTTAATTGAAAAGATTTTTTCAAAAAAGACTACGGCTTTTACATTTTACATCGCTGATCGTGATGAAAGTGGCATGAAGGCATTATCAGAATTAAAGGACAGAGGAATAAACCTTGCAGCAAATGCTTTAGCACAATCCGCAGATCACATTAACGACTTTTTTAAAATGCTTAGGACAGAATTAGCATTTTATATCGGCTGCATTAATTTATATGAGCAACTTATGAAGATAGGTGAGACTATATGCTTTCCCGTGCCTTTATCAGCGGATGAACGGAAACACTCATTTGTCGGTCTATATGATATTAGTCTGTCTCTGGCAATGAAAAAGAGAGTAGTATCAAACGACTTAAATGGGGATGAGAAGGACCTTTTTGTCATAACAGGTGCTAACCAAGGGGGAAAAACGACGTTTTTAAGAAGTATTGGATTAGCTCAATTAATGATGCAGTCTGGTATGTTTGTAGCTGCAGAAAAATTTTCTGCTAATATTTGTGCTGGATTGTTTACACACTTTAAAAGAGAAGAAGACGATGAGATGAATAGCGGCAAATTAGATGAAGAATTAAGCAGGATGAGTGATATTGTCGATAATGTAAGGAAGAATTCCATGATACTTTTTAATGAATCATTTGCGGCTACAAATGAAAGAGAGGGCTCAGAGATTTCAAGGCAAATAATAAGCGCATTGCTAGAAGTTCGAGTAAAAATATTTTTTGTCACTCATCTTTATGAATTATCTCGCAGCTTGTACGATAAAAAATTGGACAATGCAGTTTTTTTACGAGCCGAAAGAAAGTCCAATGGTGAAAGGTCTTTTAAATTGGTTGAAGGTGAACCGCTTAAGACAAGCTATGGAGAGGATTTGTACAAGAAAATATTTAAAGAATAATAGTATTGTATTTAGAATAGAAAGGTGTCGCCGTGATAAAAAAAATATCATTTGAAAATGGACCATACTTTATTATTTTTGTTTTACAGTGAAAATGATATAATATATTAAGAATATATTGGCAATTATTTAGGTTGGGTGATATTTATGAATTATTTATCAATACTCAAAGAATTTTTCAAAGATAGAGAAGATATTATTATGGCTTTTTTATTTGGCTCTGTTGCAAAAGGAAAGAGCATGAAAGAGTCTGATATAGATATTGCGGTATATTTTAAAAATTATGATGAAAAGTTGGTATTTAAGTTGTGGAACGATTTAGAAGATTTGCTCAAAAAAGATGTCGATCTCGTAGTGCTAAACATTGCAAATGCTACAATCGCATGGGAAGCATTAAGAGGTAAAAAGATAGTAGTAAACGATGAAAATTTTTATTTAAATTATATGCTTAACGTATCTATGGAAGCTGAAGATTTTAGAGAAGTAGTTTTAGACATATATAAAATAAGGCAAGAAAGAAGGAAAATAAATGCTTAATGAATCAGATAAATTAAATATATTGAAAAGAATAGATTTTATACAAATAGAGTTAAATGATTTAGATGAATACAAAAAATTAACATACGAAGTGTACAATACTGACAGAATTACCAGAAGGAATGTGGAAAGAATAATCGAAAATATATCAAATGCTTTAATAGATATTTCAAAAATAATAATTGCAAATGAAAATATCCATATACCTAATTCTTATAGAGAAATTATTTTAAAGCTCGGTGAAATAGAAACAATAGATGAAGAACTTGCAAAATCGATTGCCGAAGTAGCCAGGTTACGTAATGTACTTGCACATCAATATCTTGACATTAAATGGAGTTATGTAAAGACATTTATAACAGATAAAATAAACGATGTCTATAAATTTATCGACGCAGTAAATAAATATGTAGAGATGTGATAAGATGGATAAGAAAACCGTTATCAATATACTAAATGAAATAGGGCTTTTGTTAGAATTAAAGGGTGAAAATCCTTTTAAGTCGAGAGCATATTATAATGCTGCTCGTACAATAGAAGTCCTTGATGACGATATTGAAAAATTAATAAAAGAAGATAGATTAAAAGATGTAAGGGGTATAGGTGATGCGCTTAATAAAAAGCTTACTGAGCTTATTACTACAGGTAGACTTGAATACTATGAAAATCTTAAAGCATCGATACCTGAAGGCCTCATTGAGATGTTAAAAATACCAGGTCTTGGACCTAAAAAGATAAAAACATTGTACGACAAATTGGATATAAAGACGGTTGGTGAGCTGGAATATGCCTGTATTGAAAATAGACTAGTTGAATTACCTGGATTTGGTGAAAAGACACAGAAAAAAATCCTTGAAGGCATACAATTTATAAAACAGTTTAGTGGTAAGCATCTATTTATGGATGCATATTTAGAGGCCACATCATTAAAACAATACCTTATTGACAGTGGATTGACAATAAGATGTGAGATTGCTGGAAGTTTAAGGCGAAGAAAAGAGATAGTGAAAGATATAGATATTCTTGCTACGTGTGATAATCCTGAGAAGCTAATGGACGTATTTACAAAATATGAAGGTGTAAGGGATATTGTTGCTAAGGGAGAAACTAAGACTAGCATAACATTGAAATCTGGCATAAATGTAGACTTAAGGGTTGTTAAAGATGAAGAATATCCATATGCATTGCACCATTTTACAGGCAGCAAAGAGCATAATACAGCTATGAGGCATAGGGCAAAGCAAATGGGAATAAAGATGAATGAATATGGTCTATTTAAAGATGATTTGCTTATTAAATGCCGTGATGAAGAAGAGATATTTTATAATCTCAATTTATCGTATATCCCGCCAGAACTTCGCGAAAATATGGGTGAAATTGAAGCGGCAGAAAAAGGGCTACTTCCAGTATTAATAGATGAAAAAGATATTAAAGGGGTTTTTCATGTACATACGATATACAGCGATGGTGCAAATACACTTTCTGAGATGGTTAATGCGGCAAGAGATCGCGGTTATAAAATTATTGGTATTACAGATCACAGTAAATCTGCATTTTATGCAAATGGACTTAAAGAAGAAGATATTTTAAGGCAATTGGATGAAATTGATGAATTGAATCATAAATATGCTGATATAAAGATATTAAAAGGTATAGAATCTGATATATTAAGAGACGGTTCACTTGATTATGACGAAGATATTTTGAGAAGATTTGACTTTGTCATTGCATCTGTTCATTCCAACTTTAAAATGAGCAAAGACGACATGACAGAGAGAATGATAAAAGCTATAAAAAATAGATACACAAAAATCATTGGACATCTAACAGGGAGACTTCTCCTTGCAAGAGATGGTTATGACCTTGATGTGTATAAAGTCATAGATAGTGCTGCTGAATATGGTAAAATAATTGAAATAAATTCGAGCCCTTATAGACTGGATCTAGATTGGAGATACATAAAATATGCAAAAGAAAAAGGTGTAAAATTTGCAATCTGTCCAGATGCACACAGGATAGAAGGGCTTGATGACATAAAATATGGCATTGGCATTGCGCGTAAAGGTTGGCTTGAAGCGAAAGATGTGATAAATACGTATGATTTTGATGAGTTGAATAAGATTTTGAGATAAATGTCCAAGAATACCTATTGACATTATTGATTTAAAGTGTTAATATAATTAACAATATAAAGAAAATATCGAACCTCTTATCAAGAGTGGTGGAGGGACTGGCCCGATGAAACCCGGCAACCGGCATATATTTTGCGTCTGGTGCCAAATCCTGCAGGGAAACCTGAGAGATGAGAGGAGCGGCGTAAATTTAGCCCTCTTCTACATCGAAGAGGGCTTTTAATATTCTAAAAAAGCGAAAAGAGGTGAATTATAAGAATAACATTTTAATTTCCTTAAACTAAAACTGTGAAGAGGAGAGATTTAGATGAGTGAAGAAAGAAAGTTAAAATTTGACACATTGCAGGTGCATGCGGGGCAAGAACCAGATCCAACTACAGGTGCAGTGGCAGTGCCAATTTATCAAACATCGTCATATATATTTAAAGATACTGAACATGCCGCTTCTTTATTTAGCCTTAAAGAACCAGGTAATATTTATACAAGAATCATGAATCCCACCAATGATGTATTTGAAAAGAGAATAGCAGCCTTAGAAGGTGGTGTTGGTGCTGTTGCAACAGCTTCTGGCTCTGCTGCTATAACATACTCGATTTTAAATATAGCAGGTGCAGGTGATGAAATAGTATCTGCAAGCACATTATATGGTGGAACATACAATCTATTTGCTTTAACATTGCCTAAACTTGGCATTAAAACGACATTTGTAGATCCAGATGATCCTGAAAATTTCAGAAAAGCAATAACAGACAGAACAAAGGCATTATATATAGAGACAATAGGAAATCCTGGAATAAATATACCTGATTTCGAGGCTATAGCAAAAATAACGCATGAGAATAAAATACCGCTAATTGTAGACAATACATTTGCAACACCATATCTTTTCCGTCCGTTTGAATATGGGGCAGATATAGTAGTACATTCAGCGACAAAATTTATAGGAGGCCACGGGACATCAATAGGCGGAGTAATAGTAGATTCAGGAAAATTTGATTGGGCAGGAAGTGGAAGGTTCCCTGAATTTGTAGAGCCAGATCCAAGCTATCATGGAATTAAATATGTTGAATCATTTGGACCGGCCGCATATATTACAAAATTAAGGGTACAGCTTTTAAGAGACACTGGTGCATCTTTAAGCCCCTTCAATGCATTTTTATTTTTACAAGGACTAGAGACTTTGTCATTAAGAGTTCAAAGACATGTAGAAAATGCACAAAAGGTAGCAGAATTCTTAGCAAAGAATCCAAATGTGACGTGGGTAAACTATCCTGGACTTAAAGAAAATAAATACCATGAGCTTGCAAAGAAATACCTACCGAAAGGTGCAGGTTCAATATTGACATTTGGAATAAAAGGTGGAATAAATGCTGGAATCAAATTCATAAACAGCCTTGAATTATTCTCATTGCTTGCTAATGTTGGTGACGCAAAGTCTTTGGTAATTCATCCAGCAAGCACAACACATTCGCAATTAAACGAAGAAGAATTGTCATTAGCAGGTGTAACGCCTGACCAAATCAGATTGTCAATAGGCATAGAAGACATCGACGACATATTGTATGACCTTGACCAAGCACTTAAAAAAGCAGCAGAATAATTATTATAGAGCTCTCTTCACAATAGAAGAGGGCTTTTAATATAGCTAATTAAAAACGGATAGATTTCACAAGATCTTCACATTTCTGAGGTAATATTAGAATATAAAATTGTAAAGGAGAGATTAATTATGAGTTTAGTAAAACGCATATCTAATATTTTTAAAGCTAAGGCAAATGACATAGTAGAAAAGATGGAGGATCCTGAAGACACCTTAAATTACTCATTAGTAGAGATGAGAGAAAATTTATCTAAAATAAAGAAATCTATGCTAGATGTGGCAACATTAAAGAAAAAATTAGAAAATGAATTAAGCGACATCAATATTAAAATATCAGAATACGAGAAAAATGCTGAATTAGCTTTAGAAAGCGGTAGAGAGGATTTAGCAAAAGCATCAATACAAAATAAAAATGATTTAATAGAAAAAAAGACAAATCTTGAATCACAGATAAAAAGCATAGAGGAGCAGCTTAAGAATATAGAAAAAAGTAAGGAACAAATGGAAGACAATTTAATAAAATTACAGAGCAAAAAAGAAGAACTTATTACTATGAAAAAAGTATCAGATGCACAGGTAATGATAAAAGAAACGTTGACAGGTATTGCAAATGATACAACTGATTTAGGTGAAAGAATAAGAAATGCAGAAGAAAAAATTAAAGAAAAATATGCAAAATCACAAGCTATTGATTATATGGTTGATGCAGGTATGCTTGATAACATATTAGATGATGAAGATAATGTAGAAAAAGAATTAAAAGAAATTGAAAAGCAAAAAAGAGCTGAAGAAGAATTTGAAGAACTTAAAAAGAGAGTAGCTGCAAAAAATCAAGCAATTAAGGAGTGAGTTATAATGGGATGCGGCGGAAGAGGTTTTTATAGGTTCTTTGACTTAATTGATGATTTTGGATGCTGCGGAAATAAAGGATTCTATCATGAAAGACATTACGAATATGACAAATACGATGAGATGATAACTGTAATAGATAGATTGTACGCAGAGGGTAAAATAGATACTGAATACTACCAAAGATTGAGGAAGGAAGCTGCAATTGGCAATCTAACAATGGACGATTTAATGAGAATTGAGATAAATAGCCAAAAGAAATTAAATCGTGAATACAAAGATATGGATCCCGAATTAAAAAAATATTATGATAAATTAAATCAAATTGATAAGGCCAAAGAAGAATCAGAGAAGATAAAAAATGATTTATTATCAGAGATTGAGAATTTGAAAAGAAAATCTGAAAGCCTAGAGAAAGCTGCAGAAACGATGATTTCTGTAGACGAGGCTTCAACAAAAGATTATATTAAAGAAAAAATAGAAATTGAGAGTAAAATATCGACTCTTGAAAAAAGAAAACAAGATCTTGACAAAGATATTTCTGATATGGACGAACTTAAAAATGAATTAAATCTTAAAATCCTTGAATTAAAATCATTAAAGCAAAGAGAGAGGCTAAATGACCTAAAATTTGATATAAAGGATATGAATAAATAGAACTCTAAAAGGGTTCTATTTATTATTGCAGTATAAGGAAATATATTATATAATCTAATTGAGAATGAATTTCAAAATCAAAGAATTGTAAAAATAAATATTTCAGATATGATTTCAGATACGAATTAACTGCGTAAAAAAGGAGCCATGTGGCTCCTAAATTACTTTTGCTGTTCGTTAATTTCGTTCTTTAGCGCGTTTGTGCATGCATTTAACATATTTTGCGCATCTTTTTCATCTATATTTCCACCCATCATATTTTGCACATCTTTTGCTGTCAGGCCTTTCATGTAGTTATACATCGCATTATAGTTGAAATTTGAACCCATCATGTTAAAACCATAGCCGTTATTAATTGTATCGGCTTTTGCTCTTAATGCAGGTATTTGCGTAAATGCTATAGCACCTATTATTAGCACACCTGCAAATATAGCTATAACTTTCTTTCTCATTTAAAATTCCTCCTTGTTTTTTTATTGTGATTTTATTATACAATGCAATTATAAAGATCTTATGAAGATTGAGAAATTTTTTATAGAAATTTTTTATTTCACATATCGACTTTTTTATTTGCCTGCAATTATAAGTTTCATTATGTCAAGAGCCAGATTTTCTTCTTTAAGTATTTTAAATCCTGAAATCTTCAAGTTTTTTACAGTATCTCTATTTATGTTTGCACCCCATGTGTTTACAGTAAGAGGATTGAGGGTATCCATTAGTGTACCTATGATTAGTTTTTTGCTTCTTACGTGTTCAAGCATAAAAAGCTTCCCATCATTTTTTAATACTCTTTTTAGCTCTTTTAATCCTTTTATAGGATCCGGCACAGAACAAAACACACAGCTTGTTACGATAGCATCAAATGTATTATCATTAAACTCAAGGTTTTCTATATCCATTACTCTAATATCGACATCTTTGCCATACCTTTTGGCTTTATCTTTTGCTATTTCTACCATTTTAGGTGAAAAATCAATACCATAAATGTTTTTACCTTCAGGATAATATAAAATATTACTGCCAGTGCCAATACCTGCTTCAAGTATAGTGTTTCCTGAAACCTCGGACCAAAGCATCTTTCTCCACTTTTTACCGCCTGAAGACTCCATAAGGCTTTCCATCAGATCATAATATTTTGCAATTCTTTCATATCTTCTTTTAATAATTTCAGTTCTATTCATTGAGCTTCCCATATTGAATCAACTCCTTCATGTAATATTATACCTTAGTCTACTTTGTAGATAAATCTGTTAAAATAAATGTGAACTTATTTGAAATTTATGCGTTATATTTATGAGAGGTGGGCATGTGATGGATGAGAGCAAACTTATAAATGATGCAAAAAGCGGCGATAAATATGCATTAAATCTGCTTATAACTGAAAATTATAATATTGTTCTCGGGTACTGTATTAAAATGACAGGAAATATATCACTTGCCCAGGACATAGCACAGGAGGCTATGCTAAAAGCGGTATTAAATATTAATAAGTTTACACCGGATTTTAAGTTTTCTTCTTGGTTAATAAGGATTGCCATCAATATTTACAAAGATTTTTTAAGAAAAAACAGAATAACTGAATGTATAGATGATATAGATATATTTTCCGAAAATAGTGTAGAAGATGATATTATAAATAAGGTCCGCTATAAAGAAGTTATGAAAATATTGTTAAGCCTTCCATATGAAAAAAGGGCGGTATTTATATTGAAACATTATTATGGATATAAATACGAAGAAATTTCTAAAATAATGAATTGTCCAGTTGGTACGGTACGTTCAAGGCTGCACTACTGCATTAAGTATATTCTAGATGAGATGGAAAGAAGGGAATTGATATGAAGAAATGTCATAATGATATAGATCCTAAGCTTATAGATTCTTTTTATAATGAGTCAGATAATAAAAGCATTGATAATGATGCATTTAATAAGCTCAATAAAATTTCAGATATGTTTGATATTTTTAATGAGCCTGACGTAAAAATTAATGCATCCGAATTTATTCAAAAAGCTAATGAAATACGTAATAAAAAAAGAGATAGAAAAGAGCTTGTAATTTTCATACTTGCTTCAATTACGTTTATAGTATTTTTAATTCTAGCTGCATTTAAAGACTTTAAGTTAGTAATCATTTGTCAAATTATAATTTATTTATCTTTGCCGTTGACTGTTGTGCCATTATTAAAATTCAGAGAGGAGTAGAGGGGGTTAAAAAATGAAGTATTTATTATTTATTCTATTATTTATGTTACTTGTATTACAGGCAACATGGATATTTATAGATGCAAGGAAAAAAGGTGAAAAATATTATTGGCTCTGGGGTTTGTTTGGACTTTTAAATGTGCCATCATCATTAATAATCTATATTTTAGTGACGCGCTATGAAGTCTCGAAATGTCCGAAATGTGGTGCTTCAATAAAAAGAAGCTACAAATATTGTCCATATTGTGGCAATATGTTAAAAACTTCATTATGTCCGCATTGTGGCAGGGAGATTAAAGATGAATGGGTATATTGCCCGGATTGTTCAAAAAAATTAAAATAAGATAAGAACATAAAAGAAAGCGTTGTATATACGCTTTCTTTTAAGAGTAAAAAAATAATAGAAAATAGACTATTTGCTATCTTGACTTAAATGTTGTACATTCAGTTTCTGCGCTGGTCTTTGCTGTCGGGGTCTTTGGATTTACTTCGATTGATTGTGCATGGCATCTCATATCTTTCCAATATGTGCATGTGTTGACACCGCACTTTACTACGCTTTCTGCATTCATAAAGAACACCTCCAATTGATTTTAATCAAAATTATTATTTGCATATAGGATGCAGTTATGCATAAACTTATGAAAAGTTATCAAAATAATATTGACATAAACATATCGGAATTGTATAATAACATCAAAGATACCTATAGGGGGTATATTAAGTGATCATGTAATGTGATAAATTTTTAGGAGGTGGGAATATGCAGATGAGCTTTTTATACTTCGAAGGATGTCCTAATTCAGATTCAGCATTAAAATTGTTAAAGGAGGTTTTATCAGAAAAAAATATTAAAGATGATGTAGACACAATAAAAATAGAATCTGAAGAATATGCATATAGATATAAATTTTTAGGTTCGCCATCAATTTATATAAACGGAGAAGATATTGAAAAAGAGAGAAGGAATGATGAACCTCTTTATGGTTGTAAGGTATATAAAATTATAGATGGATATTCAGGTATACCTTCAAGAGAAATGATATTATATGCCATTAACGAGGCTTTAATTCAATAGTAAATTAAGGAGATGAACTATATGCCAGAAAAAACTACTTTAAAAATATCAGGTATGTCATGCGCATCATGTGCAGCCAAGATAGAAAAAGGCCTTAAAAATATGGATGGTGTCGATGAAGCAAATGTCAACTTAGCGATAGAAAAGGCAACAGTTATATATGACCCGAATAAAGTTGACATAGATGATATGACGAAAAAAATTGAGGACTTAGGATATGGAGTCATTAAGGATAAAGTAGAACTAATACTAATAGGTATGTCGTGTGCATCTTGTGCTGCAAAGATAGAAAAAGCATTAAATAATTTACAAGGCGTAAATAGAGCTACGGTTAATTTTGCAACTGAAACGGCAACAGTTGAATTTGATTCAAGCAAAGTAGATGTAGCAGCAATGATAAAAGCTGTTAGAAATATCGGCTATGATGCAAAAGAAAAAACTGGCATAGGAATGGATACAGAGAAAGAAGAGAGAGAAAGGGAAGTTAAAACATTAAAAAGGCTAGTTACAATTTCTTCTATATTGACAATACCATTACTTATATCAATGTTTGGAAGGATATTCGGTTTTTCTGCAGGGATTTTGGATAATCCATGGGCGCAAATAATAATATCATTTCCAGTCCAATTTATTATTGGATATAGATACTATAAAGGAGCTTGGCATAATTTAAAAAATATGTCAGCAAATATGGATACATTAATTGCAATGGGAACAACTGCAGCATATTTTTATAGCTTGTATAATGTATTTACAAAACCCATGTCAGAGATACACAATTACTTGTATTTTGAAGCGTCGGCAGTTATCATAACGCTTATAACTCTTGGTAAGCTGCTTGAAGCTATAGCAAAAGGTAAAACATCTGAAGCAATAAAAAAACTTATGGGACTTCAGGCGAAAACTGCAAGAGTCATAAGAAACGGAGAAGAAATAGATATACCGATTGAAGAAGTAGAAGTGGGAGATATAGTTGTAGTAAGGCCAGGTGAAAAAATACCTGTAGACGGTGTAATTGTAGAGGGAAGTTCTGCCATAGATGAATCTATGATAACAGGAGAATCCATTCCTATTGATAAAAATGTTAATGACGAGGTAATAGGTGCCACAATAAATAAGACAGGTACTTTTAAGTTTAAAGCAACGAAGGTTGGGATAGATACGGTACTATCACAGATAATAAAAATGGTTGAGGATGCACAGGGATCAAAAGCACCTATCCAAGAGATTGCTGATAAGGTATCAGGGGTTTTTGTACCTGTAGTCATTGGAATTGCAGTGGTTACATTTTTGATATGGTACTTTGTTTTAGGAAATTTTAATGCGGGTATAATAAGTGCAGTATCTGTACTTGTTATAGCATGTCCTTGTGCATTAGGTCTTGCAACACCGACATCTGTTATGGTAGGTACAGGTAAAGGTGCAGAAAATGGCATACTTATAAAAGGCGGCGAATATTTACAAAAAGCAAAAGAGATTAATGCAATTGTACTTGATAAGACTGGTACGATAACTAAAGGTGAGCCAGAAGTGACTGACATAATATCATTAGGCGATTTAAGTGATAATGAAATATTGTATATATCTGGTATTGCTGAAAAAAATTCTGAGCATCCGCTTGGGAAAGCTATTGTGAATAAATCAAAGGAAAAATACGAAAAATTGCCGGATCCGAACAAATTTGAAGCTATACCAGGCCATGGTATTTATGCTATAATTAACGAAAAAGAATATTACTTTGGCAATAGAAGGTTAATGGAAAAGAATAATATAGATATTTCTAATATAGAGTCCAAATTAGAACAGATAGAGAATGAAGGCAAAACAGCAATGATATTAGCATCAAATGAAAAAGTGGAAGGCCTAATAGCTGTTGCAGATACCCCTAAGGAAGATTCATCAAAGGCTATACAAGAATTGAAAGCTTTAAACATAGATATATACATGATAACTGGTGACAACGCAAGAACTGCTGAGGCTATTGCAAAGCAAGTAGGTATTGATCATGTATTAGCAGAAGTTTTGCCAGAAAATAAAGCAGAGGAAGTTATAAAGTTGCAAAAACAGGGTAAAATAGTTGCAATGGTTGGTGATGGCATAAACGATGCTCCAGCATTAGCACAATCAGATGTAGGTATTGCCATCGGCACAGGAACAGATGTAGCTATAGAGACATCAGATATCACGTTAATTAGCGGAAATCTTATGGGTTTAGTTACGGCTATAAAATTAAGCAGAGCGACGATGAGAAATATCTACCAGAATCTGTTTTGGGCTTTTATCTATAATACAATAGGTATACCATTTGCTGCTATGGGACTTTTGAGTCCTGCCATAGCAGGGGGTGCAATGGCATTCAGTTCAGTATCAGTTGTATCAAACGCCTTAAGGCTGAGGAGGTTCAGATCAGCTAAGTAGTGAGGTGAGTTATATGGAATGCCCAAATTGCAAAAGCACTAATGTGGGCAAGATAGGCAATAACCTATATTTTTGTAGGGATTGCAATTGCGAGATTAAGATTAAAAAATGTACGGCTGTTGTTAGTGTTTATGACTCTGAGGGCTGCATCAGCAAAAGATTTAAAGTTTGCTATAATGTTTGAGAAGGCTTAATAAGCCTTCTATTTTTTTCTTTTTTGTGGTTACGAAAAGTGATATACTTTTAGATAGAGTCAATAAATTGGAATTAAACTGAATGATAATTGATAAAATATTACTATGTAATAATTTTCTTGTAATTCCATGTAGGGAGTTGATATATTGAAAAACATTGTTGAAATATTAAAAAAGGCTATTTCAGAAGAGAATATTTATATAAATGAACCAATGTCAAGACACACCTCATTTAGGATTGGCGGGCCTGCAGAGGTATTCGTGATACCTCAAAATAGGGAAGAACTGATAAATGTGCTTGATATCATAAGAAATGAAAATATACCTTATTTTATACTTGGTAATGGAACAAATATCATAGTTTCAGATAGAGGAATAAGGGGTGTCGTGATTAAACTGACTGCTATTAGAAAAATATCTGTTGAAGGTGAGTACATTGTCTCAGAGACTGGCGCATTGCTTTCAGCCATTGCAAATACAGCTCTTGACAATGAACTTACAGGCTTTGAATTTGCAAGTGGGATACCTGGGACATTAGGTGGAGCCGTGACGATGAATGCAGGTGCATATGGTACCGAAATAAAGGATGTCATCGAAAAAGTTGAAGTTATTGATGAAAATGGGAATATATACGAAATAAAAAATGGAAATATGAAATTTGCTTACAGAAGCAGTGCAATACAGTTAGACAACTTGATAGCTTTAAAAGCATGGATACATTTAAAAAAAGGAAATTATAAAGACATAAGGGCTAAAATGGATGAACTGAACGGTTTGAGAAAAAAGAAGCAGCCGCTGGAGTATCCAAGTGCTGGAAGCGTGTTTAAAAGACCTGAAGGGTATTATGCTGGAAAATTGATTCAAGATGCCGGTCTTCAAGGATACACAATCGGCGGTGCACAAGTATCTGAAAAGCACTGCGGATTTATTATAAATAAAGGTGATGCTACTGCAGAAGATGTTATAAACCTCATAAGGTTTATACAAAAAACTGTGAAAGACAGGTTTGGCGTTGATTTGCACACTGAAGTAAAAATAATAGGGGAAAAGTAACTATATGAAAGGAATACATAAAAATGAAGCTATTTGCTGACTATCACACACATACGGTATTTAGCCACGGAAGGGGTACAATCGAAGACAACGTAAAAGTTGCGATAAAAATGGGACTTAGAGAAATTGCTATTACTGATCATGGACCGGGACACATTTTTTTCGGTATTAGAAGGCACGAATACAAGAAAATTAGAGATGAAATTGACAGGATGAATGATAAATACCCCAATATTAGAGTTTTAATGGGTGTCGAAGCAAATCTTATTAGCTTGGATGGAGATATCGATGTGGATGATGAATTAATGAAATATTTGGATATATTGCTGATGGGCTATCATACGGGTGTTATACCTAAGGACCTATATAATTGCCTTCATATGTTTGGGAAAAATGCAGTCAGCAAATATTTTGGTTCTATGAAATCTATAGTAAGAGATCAGAATACAGATGCAATTATTAAGGCAATTAATAAATACAAGATAAATATTATTACACATCCTGGAGCAAAAGTCGACTTAGATACTAAGAGACTTGCATTAGCGGCAAAATCAAGAGGAACTGCGCTTGAAATAAACTCAAGCCATGGATACATGACTGTAGAATATGTAAGAATCGCAAAATCAGTTGGAGCAAAATTCGTCATCGACAGTGATGCCCATACATCATCACGTGTTGGAGATTTTAGCAAAGGGATTGAGATAGCAAGAGAGGCAGGTCTTACAGCAAAAGATATAATAAATGCAGAGGAGTGATACAAATGAGGTTTGTCATAATAACAGGATTATCAGGTGCTGGAAAGAGTCAAGCATTGAAATCGATGGAGGATATTGGTTTTTTTTGCATTGATAATTTTCCGCCAGCTTTAATACCGAAGTTAGCTGATTTATTCTACGGTTCAAAAGATATCGACAAAGTTGCTCTTGGCATGGATTTACGTGGCGGACAACTATTTAAAGATATTTTTTCTGCAATAGACTATTTAAAGAAAAATAATTATGATTATGAAATAATATTTTTAGAAGCTTCTGATGAAGCTTTAATAAAGAGGTTTAAGGAGACGAGGAGAAGGCATCCTTTGTCAGATGGCGGCTCAATTATAAGTGGTATCAAAGATGAAAGGCAAAAGCTGACTGAAATAAGAAGAATGGCAAATAGCATTATCGACACAACAAATTTAACAGCGGCGCAGCTTAAACAAGAATTGTACAATATATTCATTGAAGGAAGAAAATTTAAAGGGATAATTGTCAATGTTATGTCGTTTGGATTTAAATACGGCATACCGCTTGATGCAGATCTTGTCTTTGATGTGAGGTTTTTGCCAAATCCATACTATATAGATGAGTTGAGGCCACTTACAGGAAATGATAAAAAAGTAAGAGAGTATGTCATGAAATGGGAAGAAGCTAAACAGTTTCTCAACAAATTGGAAGACATGATTGAATTTCTCTTGCCGTTTTATATAAGGGAAGGTAAATCACAGCTTGTAATAGCTGTTGGATGCACAGGTGGAAAGCATAGATCTGTAACTATTGCGAATGCATTGTATGAATTATTGAAAAAAAGGGACTATACTGCTATTCTAAATCATAGAGATGTGGGTGAAGAATAATTCACTTTCACCGTTTTAAATTGTCTTCAATGATAAAAAGGGGTTGCGTGATAATGGGTAATTTTGACTATTTAAATGGGCCCAAAGTCGTTGTGATAGGAGGGGGAACCGGATTATCCACAATGCTTAGGGGGTTAAAGCAGTATACACATAATATTACAGCCATTGTAACTGTTGCAGATGATGGTGGTGGATCTGGAGTATTAAGGGAAGATTTGGGTATTTTACCTCCTGGTGATATAAGAAACTGTATACTTGCACTTGCAAATACTGAACCTACAATGGAAAAACTATTACAGTATCGATTTACAGATGGAATGCTGAAAGGGCAGAGCTTTGGAAATCTATTTTTGGCTGCAATGAATGGTATATCAGACAGCTTTGAAGAAGCTGTAAAAAAGATGAGTGAAGTTTTAGCGGTTTCGGGAAAAGTTTTGCCTGTCACATTGGATGATGTCAAATTAAAAGCTAAGTTGAAAAATGGGGTAGTAATAGGTGGAGAATCTTTAATACCAAAAATGCAGCTAAAGGAAAACAGCCCAATAGAAAGGGTTTTTTTAGAGCCGAAAGATGCCAGACCTGTTGAAGAAGCTATATCGGACATTCTCAATGCAGATGGCATAATTCTAGGCCCGGGAAGCTTATACACAAGCATAATACCAAACCTTTTGGTGAACGGGATATGTGATACTATAGAAGAATCAAAAGCAATCAAAATATATGTCTGCAATATAATGACGCAGCCTGGTGAAACGATTGGATACGATGCTAATGCACACGTTGATGCACTTTTTTCACATGGCTTGAAATCTCTTGATTACGTTATAGTCAATAACGCAGAAATTCCTTATGAATACAAAGACAGATACAGTGAAGACATGGCACAACCTGTAAGTTATGATTTAGAAGACTTTAAAGAAAAAGGCATAAAAGTGATAGAAAAAGATGTCTTGGCTATAAAGAACAATTACATAAGGCATGATGAGCAAAAGCTTGCAGAGATATTGATGGAGTTACTGATTTAGTATAAAAAATTGTTGCAATTTTAAAATAGCAATTTGTTATTTTGTAAAAGTTACATTATCGGGAAATTATAAGTTGGCATAAAAAATTTTTACCTAAAACTTATGTGATACAAAGAAAATAGAAATAAAAATTTTTTAAAGTTCATTTCAAAATGTCTATTATAGGAAATTCATTATAAAACTATATTGACATTATTTGTCATGCATATTATAATATCATTTAAGAGAAATCGATTGCGCAAAAATTGCACATCTATTTGAAATAATGGAAAATCACCTAACTATTTATTAAGCTACACATAAATGATTATATAAAGGTGGTGATGGAATAAGCAAAAAAATTAAGCAAAAAGATCTAAAAATTTTATAGAGGAGGTATTGCCTTGTTTAAAATCGTTTTTAGCAAAAAGAATTTAAGCTTTATCCTTTCATTTTTTTTAGTATTCACAGCAATATTTTCTTCGATGCCAATTCAACGTGTAAATGCGGCAGATAATACAAGCATTGTAGCAAATATCGTAGGAGATTTTCAAAACCAGCTTGGTGACTCTGACTGGAATATATCTAGTAACATTACTATAATGCAGTATGATGGGAATGGACTATATGAATTCACCACACCTGTACAGTTAAAAGCTGGTAGTTATCAATATAAAGTTGCATTAAATCATTCATGGGATGATGGCGGTGTTCCATCTCAAGGGAATTTGACATTGAATTTGACAAGTGATTCTTATGTTACATTTTGGTTTGACTACAATACACAATCTGTAACTGATTCTACAAAATATACTCCAATTTCTAATGACAAATTACCTAGACTAGTTGGAACAATTCAATCAGCAATTGGAGCGGGTAATGATTGGGATCCTGGAACATCAACAGCAATTATGACAGATTATAATTTTGATAACGTTTATGAATATACGGCACATGTACCAAAAGGAAACTATGAATATAAAGTGACATTAGGTTCTACATGGGATGAAAACTATGGTGCAAACGGTGTACTGGGTGGTTCTAACATACAGCTAAATGTTACTTACGATACTGATATAACATTCTATTACGATGCATCTACACATAATATATGGACTAATTATAATCCAACACTTACTGGTTTAGATAATAATATATATTATGATGATTTGAAACACGATACACATGATCTTTTCTTTAGGAATCCTTTTGGTTCTATAAAAGTAGGGCAAACTGTCACATTGCGGATTCAAGCAAAAAATCATGATCTTGAGTCAGCAAGAATATCTTATTGGGATGATGTCAATAAAACAAGGACAGAATCACCTATGACAAGGATAGGTGAAAGTTCTGACGGAAACTATGAATATTGGGAAATAAAGCTAAGTTTTGACCATCCGACTCGAATTTGGTATTACTTTATATTAAAAGATGGGACAAAGACGGCATACTACGGTGATAATGATTATCAGCTGGGTGGGGTCGGAAAAGCGACAGATACAGTAAACAAGGACTTTGAATTAACTGTATACGATAAAAATTTTGATACGCCAGATTGGATGAAAGGGGCTGTAATGTATCAGATATTCCCTGACAGGTTCTACAATGGTGATACATCAAATGACCATGTAAAAACATTGAGCCGTGGCAACGACCCAATAGAGTTTCATGATAATTGGAATGAACTGCCTGACAATCCGAATAATGCTGGTAGCCCAGGTTACACAGGTGATGGCATTTGGTCAAATGACTTTTTTGGTGGTGACTTGAAGGGTATTGATGATAAACTTGATTATTTGAAGAGCCTTGGAATTACAGTAATTTACTTAAACCCAATTTTTGAGTCTCCATCAAATCATAAATATGATACATCAGATTATACAAAGATCGATGAAATGTTTGGAACAACACAAGACTTCGAAAAACTCATGGAAGATGCACATTCGAAAGGTATAAAAGTAATCCTCGATGGTGTGTTTAACCATACAAGTGATGACAGCATATATTTTGATAGATACAGTAAGTATCCTGAATTAGGAACTTATGAAGCGTGGAAGCAAGGCGATCAGACAAAATCTCCATATGGGGATTGGTACACAATAAATTCTGATGGAACTTATGAAGACTGGTGGGGATACGATAGCTTACCCGTTATAAAGTCATTGAATGGAAGTGAGTATAATGTTACTAGCTGGGCTAATTTCATAATCAATGATAAAAATGCAATATCAAAGTACTGGCTCAATCCAGATGGAAATGCAAATGGTGGTGCAGATGGCTGGAGATTAGATGTAGAAACTGAAGTTGCACACGATTTTTGGACGCACTTTAGAGATGCTATAAATACAGTAAAACCAGAAGCGCCAATGATTGCAGAAAATTGGGGAGATGCTTCTTCTGACTTACTTGGTGATTCATTTAACTCGGTTATGAATTATCAGTTTAGAAATGATATTATAGATTTTCTAATTGGGAAGCCGTTTGATGATGGAAATGGACAGCACAATCCTATAGATGCTGTGACGCTTGATCAGAGGCTTATGAGCATTTATGAGAGATATCCACTTCCTGCATTTTATTCAACTATGAACCTGTTGGGTTCACATGATACGATGAGAATATTAACTGTATTTGGGTATAATTCGGCTGATCCGACAGAAAACTCTGATGATGCAAAAAATTTAGCAGAGCAAAAGCTTAAATTGGCTACAATATTGCAGATGGGATATCCAGGAATGGCAGATATATATTATGGCGATGAAGCTGGTGTATCTGGCGGCAAAGATCCAGATGATAGGAGGACTTTCCCTTGGGGCAATGAAGATACGTCATTACAGGAATTTTTCAAAAACATTACAAGCATAAGAAATGACAATCAGGTATTAAAAACAGGTGATTTAGAGACACTTTATGCACAAGGTGATGTTTATGCTATTGGAAGAAGAATAATAAATGGCAAAGACGCCTTTGGCAGTCATTATGCTGACAGTGCTGCAATAGTCGCAATAAATAGAAGCAGCGAAGACAAACAGATTACTATTGATACAACAAAATTTTTAAGAGACGGTGTTATTTTTAAAGATTTACTAAATGGCAATAAGTCATATTCAATAAGTGATGGACAGATAATCATTGATATACCAGCTATGAGTGGTGTTATGCTTATTTCTGATCCTGGACAAGATTTAACTGCGCCACAAGTGCCTTCAAATATAACCGTGAAATCTGGCAATGGCAGTGTAGAACTTTCATGGTCCCCATCTGATGGTGCGACAGGATACAATATATATCGCTCATCTGTAGAAGGAGGGCTTTATGAAAAAATAGCATCAAATGTTAGTGGCACGACATATAAAGATGACTCTGTGACAAATGGATTAAAATATGTATACTCTATATCAGCGATTGATGAATTAGGAAATGAAAGCGACAAAAGCATTGATGCTGTTGCGTATCCATCGTATCCGATTGGTTGGGCAGGAAATTTGACACAAGTAAAAGATGGCCATATAATTGGTGCCAATAATCAAACGGAAGACATTTTTGGTGAAGTATGGGCAGACGGTCTTACAAATAATAGTGGGCAAGGCCCTCACATGATAGCACAGTTTGGTTATAAGTATGTTGGTGGTACGGTTTACAATTCCGTATATGGAAGCGTCTATAACAGCGTCTACGGTGTAGATAGCAGCGATGATTTTATTTGGGTTAATGCAGAATATGTAGGGGATTCTGGCAACAATGATAAGTATAAAGCTAATTTCACGCCTGATAAAATAGGTAAATGGGAATATGCCATGAGGTTCTCAGATGACCAAGGCCAGAATTGGACGATGACAGATGTATTGTCATTTAATGTGGTTCCATCAGATGATTTAGTAAAGCCAACAGCACCCGTTTTGAATCAGCCAGGCATAGAATCGTCGAGAGTATCACTTACATGGAGTCCATCGACAGATAATGTTGGGATATACGATTATGAAGTCTATAGATCCGATGGTGGAACATTCAGCAAAATTGCTACTGTATCAAATAGTGTTTATAACTATATTGATACTAGTGTAATAAACGGAGCTACCTATTCATACAAAGTTGTTGCTGTTGATCCATCATATAATAGGACAGAGTCTAATGTGATAACTATAAAACCAGATGTTGTACCAATACAAGTGACATTTAATGTTACAGTACCTGACTATACACCAGATGCAGTTAACTTGGCTGGTACCTTCCCAAATATAAATTGGGATCCAAGTTCACAGCAAATGAAAAAAGTAAATGATAATACCTATAGTATAACTTTGACACTTGATGAAGGGACGCAAATAGAGTATAAATATGCAAGAGGTAGTTGGGATAAAGTTGAAAAGGATGAGTATGGAAATGAGCTCTCTGCAAATAGGAAAGTGACAATTGTAAATCAAGGCGACAATAAGATGGTAATAAATGATACAGTATATAGATGGAGAGACATTCCGGTATTTATATATTCTCCAAGTAGCAATATGACAGTCGATTCTAATACAGATACAATAGAAATCAAAGGCAATACGTATAAAGGTGCTAAAGTTACAATAAATGGTGATAGTTTTGTTCAAGATGAAAATGGGGCATTTACTAAGGATGTTCATTTAAATTACGGTGTAAATACAATTAAAATACATGTTGAACCAAATGACGGCATCATATATGGAAATGATGAATCTAGAATTTCTGAACTTACCAAAGACATTGAGATTGATGTAAAGAGGCAAGGGGAAGATAACGGCAGTACACCAACCAACAATGGAAGTTCGTTATCAAATGGTAATGTTGGGTATAATGGATCTACAACTTTTGATTTAGGTAGTATCACCACTTCAGGCAGCAATGTGACTGTAAAGATAGATGGAGGAAAATTAAGGGATAAAATAAGCAAGACACAGGAAAGAACTATTACAATTGATTTAACAAGCTTGAAGGATGCAAAGGAAAAGGTTGTGGCTATACCATCCTCTGTTTTGACCAATGCAAATGACAACAATAAAGACATAGAATTAAAATTTAACAATTTAGCAGTATTGCTATCGAAAGATTCAATTGATATGTCGAAAATAGGGAACGATGTGACGTTAAGTGTTAAAGATAATGGAAAACCAAATGTATCAAATTACGTACCGCTTTCTAATACATTAGACATAAGCATTAAATCAGACAATGGAAATGTAGCATTAGTAAAACCAGTAGAAGTAACGATAAACATATTAAAAGCTAACGATCCAAGAAAGGTTGCCGTATACTACTACAATGAAGAGACCAACAAGTGGGAGTATGTTGGAGGAAAAGTAGATGAAGATGCTAATACAATAACATTTAGCGCAACCCACTTCTCACAGTATGCTGCATTAGAATACGACAAGACATTTGATGACATAAAGAATAGCTGGGCCAAAGATGACATAGAAGTATTAGCATCAAGGCACATAATTGACGGAATGACCGAGAGTAAATATGTACCAAATAAAACAGTCACAAGAGCCGAATTCGCATCAATGATACTGAAGCTTTTAAACATGAAAGAAGAGCCATACAGTGGAGAATTTAGCGATGTAAAATCAGGAGACTGGTATGCAAATGCAATAGAAGCAGCATATAAAGCAAGAATAATAGAAGGAGACGGAAAAAACATGAGGCCCAATGACAGCATAACACGAGAAGAGATGACAGCCATAGCCATGAGAGCATACGAGATTCTTACATCATATAAAGAAGAGAATATAGGAAATACGGCATTTAACGATGACAAGGATATAAGCGATTGGGCGAAGAATGTAGTAGCAAATGCAGTAAAGGTAGGGATAGTAAATGGCGAACCGAATAATCTATTTGCACCTAAAGGAAATGCTACAAGAGCAGAAGCGGCTGCCATTATATATGGCTTACTAGGTAAAAGCGGAAATATTTAAAGATATGTCAAAAGAAAAATATGATGCAATATGGCATCACATCTTTCTTGAATTGTATAGCTTTTTACTGTTAAATTATCTAAAAATTTTTTATAAATTTAAAAACTTAACAAATAAATCTATTGACATTTGTGAATTAAGGATATAAAATATAATTAAGTTAAAGCGCAACCGGTTGCAAATGAAGTCGCCTATTTTCAAGAAATAGTAGGGAGGGGGTAATAAAATAAGATTATTTTAATTCCACATATGAAAACGCTTATAAATCAAATAAAAAATTCATCTCATAGTGATATGAGAAAATAAGGAAACTATATGCTGAAATTAAATGCTTATATAGTAGGTATATAAATTAAATGATTGAAAAATTTATTCTAAGATGATTTAACTTCGCAAGTTCATGTTACAATTTTAAATTTAAAATAAAAAAATGGTATAAGTCAATAATTAAATATTGGCTTACCATAAATAGGAGGTTTTATTATGAGTCGTTCTGGCAAAGGAATAGCTTTGCTCTTAGTACTTCTAATGGCTTTTTCAGTATTGATTTCTGGGTGCGGAAGTAAGTCAACAGATCAGAATAATACAAGTCAAAGTAAGACAGAGACAACAAACAAATCTGTCACATTAGATATTTTCCAATTTAAAGTTGAAATAAAAGATGCTCTTCAAAATGCAATAAACACATACATGAAGGAAAATCCAAACGTTAAAATCAATTTAGAAACAGTAGGTGGCGGACAAGATTACGGTGCAGCACTTAAAGCAAAATTTAATTCTGGCTCAGAGCCTGCAATATTTAACGTAGGTGGTCCACAAGATGTTGCAACTTGGAAACCGAAGTTAGCAGATTTATCAGATACAAAAGCTGCAAAAGAGGCAATTAATGGTACTCTTACTGGCGTTACACAGGATGGAAAGATTTATGGATTACCTTTTGACCTTGAAGGTTATGGGTTAATTTATAATAAACAAATATTTAATAAAGCGGGAATAGATCCATCTAGCATAAAGACATTTGATGCATTAGTAAATGCTGTAAAGACGCTTGATTCAAAGAAAAAAGAATTAGGTATAGAGGCAGTTTTCGCTTTCCCAGCTAAAGAGACATGGGTAACAGGCTTACATTTGTCAAATGCATTTTTATCACCTGAATTTGATGGAGACGTCACGAAAGCATTTAATGCGAAAACGGTAGAATTCAAATATGCAGATGCAATGAAGCAAATGATAGATTTGCAAAATAAATACTCAGTACAGCCTACAGCAAGCCTTGATTATAGCACACAGGTTGAAAAACTTTTTGGCACTGGTAAAGTTGCAATGATTCAGCAAGGCAACTGGGTATACCCGACGTTAGAATCACTTGATAAAAATTTTGCAGAAAACGATATAGGAATGCTGCCGTATCCAGTTCCAGGATATAAAGAGGACAGCTATCCGGAAGGTGTTCCAATGTATTGGGCAGTAAACAGCAATAAACCAGCTGAAGTTCAAAAAGCTGCTAAGGATTTCTTAGATTGGTTGTATACTTCAGATGAAGGCAAGAAAATAGTTACACAGCAGTTCAAATTTGTTCCGGCATACAATGGGTATAGCGCTGATAGCATATCAGATCCATTAGGAATGCAGTTATTTGTGGCTGCTAGTCAAGGAAAGACATATGGATGGGTATTTATGGGCTATCCTAATAACTGGGGTCAAAACGTACTTGGTGCAGATATACAACTATACGTAAATGGTTCTCTCGATTGGAATAAATTAATTGATCATACTAAACAAGCTTGGGCAGATGCACGAAAATAATTATTAGAGACGGTTTCAAATAAATATTAGTGGGAGAATAATATTTTGTTCTCCCACTTTATAAATAAGAAAGAAGGTATGGAAATGGTTAAGAAAGCTAAATTTTTAAAAAGTGGAATTTGGTACTGGCTATTTATAGCACCTACTCTTTTATCACTGATTATTGTCGTATTAATACCATTTATTATTGGAATATACTATTCTTTTACGGATTGGAATGGAATAAATCAGCCATTATTTATTGGCCTTAAGAATTTTATTATGCTGAAAAATGATTACGCTTTTTGGAATTCAATATTATTTACTGCGAAGTTTTCTATAGCATGTATAATAATAATAAACATTATAGGATTAGGTTTTGCAATGTTAGTTACAAGAAAAATTTCTGGTAGAAATTTAATGCGTACGGCTTTTTATTTACCAAACCTAATAGGAGGGCTTATATTAGGATTTATATGGAATTTCATTTTTGTAGATGTATTTCAGTCGATAGCTAACGTTACTCATATAGGTTGGCTTAATGGATGGCTGTCTACTACTAACACTGGATTTTGGGGTTTAGTTATAGTGACTTCGTGGCAAATGATCGGATATGTTATGGTAATTTATATAGCATATATAGAAAGTGTTCCAACCGAGTTAATTGAAGCATCAAAGATTGATGGTGCAAATTCTTGGCAGCAGTTCAAAAATGTTATATTTCCATTAATATCTCCAGCATTTACTATAAGCCTATTTATTACACTATCGAATTCTTTTAAGCTTTTTGATCAGAATCTTTCACTTACTGCAGGTGCACCGGGAAATACGACGCAGATGATTACGCTTAATATATACCAGACGGCATTTTCAGCACAAGAAATGGCTTTAGGCCAAGCAAAAGCAGTAGTTATGTTTGTAATAATTGCGATTATTTCAATTGTACAGGTTTATTTTACTCAAAAAAGAGAGGTTGAGATGTAATGAGGAAAATAAATATTCATAAATATATATTAACAATATTTGGCATTTTATTATCTTTGATTTGGATTTCACCATTTTATATAATTCTTGTTAATTCATTTAAAACGAAAAAAGAGCTATTTATTAATACCCTTTCTTTACCTAAAAGTTTATTATTGGACAACTATAAAATAGCAGCTGCAAATTTGAATTTAAGTGAGGCATTTTCTAATTCTCTATTGATTACTATTTTAAGCATTTTAATAATTGCTATATTTTCTTCGATGACGGCATATGCTTTACAGCGAATAAAAAGAAGGAGCAGTACTTTAATATATATGATTTTTACACTTGCTATGCTTATTCCGTTTCAGGCAGTAATGATACCACTTGTTGCAGAATTTGGTAGATTTCATATGCTGTCAAAGTCTGGGCTTATAATAATGTATTTAGGCTTTGGTTCTAGCCTTGGCGTTTTCCTTTATTATGGCGCTCTAAAAGGAATACCAAGGTCGATTGATGAAGCTGCACTTATTGATGGTTGCAGTAGATTTAGAATATATTGGAATATTATTTTACCTTTATTAAGTCCAACGACTATTACCCTGGCTGTCTTAGATATAATGTGGATATGGAATGACTACCTGCTACCGTCATTAGTAATAAATAAGGTGGGATCAAGAACGCTTCCGCTTATGATATTTTACTTTTTCAGCCAATATACGAAACAATGGAATCTTGGTATGGCAGGGCTTACAATAGCAATTTTGCCGGTTTTGATATTCTACTTCTTGGCGCAGAGGAAATTAGTTACGGCTATAATTGCAGGTGCTGTGAAACAATAAGATGAATATTGTATTTAAACAAGTTAATTTAAAATTATAGACAACATGCAATCGGTATAAAAGTATTTTTGTTTAATAATATCGATTGCTTTTATAATAGAAAGGAGTGATTGAAAACCAATAAATTATTAAACAAGTCGCTAATCAAAAAAATAATTAGAAAGGAGTGTTTTGCATGAAAAAAACGTTTAAATTATTATTGGTGCTGGTGCTTTCGCTTACACTTGTTTTTGGATTAACAGCACCGATACAGGCATCTCCTGATACTTCGGTATCAAATGCTGTCAACTACTCGACGGATGTAATTTATCAGATAGTTACCGACCGATTTCTTGATGACAATACGAGCAATAATCCGACTGGAGATTTATATGACTCAACACATACAAGTTTGAAAAAGTACTTCGGTGGAGATTGGCAGGGTATCATTAATAAAATTAATGACGGTTACCTTACTGATATGGGTGTAACAGCAATTTGGATTTCTCAGCCTGTAGAAAACATTTACGCAATTTTATCAGATTCGACTTTTGGAGGAAGTACATCATATCATGGCTATTGGTCACGTGATTTTAAAAAGACAAATCCTTACTTTGGAAGCTTTACAGATTTTCAAAATTTAATTAATACAGCTCATGCACATAATATTAAAGTAATTATTGATTTCGCACCTAATCATACATCACCGGCATCGGAAACAGATTCGACTTATGCGGAGAATGGCAAATTATACGACAATGGAACATTACTTGGTGGCTATACAAATGACACAAACGGTTACTTCCATCATTATGGTGGAACCGATTTTTCATCTTATGAAGATGGTATCTATCGCAACTTATATGACCTGGCAGATTTAGATCAACAGAATAGTACAATTGATTCATATTTAAAAGCAGTAATTAAGCTATGGTTGGATAAAGGAATTGATGGTATACGCTTAGATGCTGTTAAACATATTCCGTTTGGCTGGCAGAAAAATTTCATGGACACTATATTAAGTTACAGACCAGTTTTCACGTTCGGTGAATGGTTCCTTGGCACAAACGAAGTTGATTCAAATAATACGTATTTTGCAAATGAAAGCGGCATGAGTCTTTTGGATTTTAGATTTGCTCAGAAAGTACGTCAGGTATTTAGAGACAATACCGATACTATGTATGGACTTGATTCAATGATTCAATCTACTACTGCTGATTATAACTTTATAAATGATACGGTTACATTTATTGATAATCATGACATGGACAGATTTTATACGGGTAGCAGTACTCGGCCTGTTGAGCAAGCGTTGGCATTTACTTTGACTTCACGTGGAGTTCCTGCTATTTATTATGGTACTGAGCAGTATATGACAGGCAATGGAGATCCTTACAACAGAGCTATGATGACATCGTTTAGTACAACGACCACAGCCTATAATGTTATTAAGAAACTTGCTCCGTTACGCAAATCCAACCCCGCAATTGCTTACGGTACTACCATACAGCGCTGGTTAAATAATGATGTTTATATTTATGAAAGACAATTTGGAAATAACGTTGCGCTTATTGCTATTAATCGAAATCTTTCGACGAGCTATAATATTACAGGATTGTATACAGCTCTTCCGGCTGGTACATATACTGATGTTCTTGGTGGTCTGCTAAATGGTAACAACATTTCGGTTGCAAGTGATGGCTCTGTAACACCATTCACACTTGGTGTTGGCGAGGTTGCAGTGTGGCAGTATGTAAGCTCAAGTAATTCTCCGCTGATAGGACATATTGGCCCAACAATGACAAAAGCGGGACAGACCATTACTATAGATGGAAGAGGATTTGGCACGACAGCAGGTCAGGTTTTATTCGGAACAACTGCGGGTACTATTGTATCATGGGAAGATACGGAAGTAAAAGTAAAAGTTCCTTCAGTTACACCTGGTAAATATAATATAACGTTAAAAACTTCTAGTAGTGCTACAAGCAATACTTATAATAATATTAATGTTTTAACAGGAAATCAAGTATGTGTAAGATTTGTTGTCAATAATGCAAGTACTGTGTATGGAGAAAATGTGTATCTTACAGGCAATGTAGCTGAGCTTGGCAGCTGGGATACATCAAAAGCTATTGGGCCGATATTTAATCAGGTTGTATATCAATATCCTATGTGGTATTACGATGTGAGCGTACCAGCGGGTACAACAATACAGTTTAAATTTATCAAGAAAAATGGGAGTACAATAACATGGGAAGGTGGAAGTAATCACACATATACGGTTCCATCTACTGGAACGGGTACTGTAATTGTAAATTGGCAGCCTTAAATAATATAGGTCAAGAAAGCTTAGCAAATAAGTTTTCTTGACCTTAAATTTTAACTGATTTGCATATAATATAGGCTGTATGTTTGTTAAAACATATTTATGATTTGTGCATTTGCTTAATAGATGTAGCGTTTGTAAGAGTTTACCGTCTTCGCTAAAATATACTATAATAATTTAATGAACCGTCATATACCGAACAGTATGAACGGTAGTTTGAGAGGACACTGAATAAAATAATTATTCAGCTCCTACACACTTATCTTAAATTTGTTTATGGAGTTCATTAAGGTGTTTGCAATAGCGTTTAAATCTTTAGCAGACTTTGATATCTCAGATATTGCCTCTTTTTGTTCTTCAGTAGACGATGATATTTCTTCTGTAGATGCTGCCGTTTCTTCAGTTACTGCTGCTATATTTTGTATAGAAGTTAACATATCAGTTCTACTTTGAGATATTTTTTCCATAGAACTGTTTAGCTTTTTCAGTTCACTGACAATCCTGTTTACTGCTGTCTGGATGTCATAAAAAGTACTTACTGTTTTGTTAAGGGCTTTGTTTTGTTCTTCTATTGATGCGCTAGCATCTTCAACAATTTTATATGTTGTATCAATATTTTGTTGTATTTCGTTTATTATTTGCTCGATATTGCTTGCAGCTTTAGATGACTGGCTTGCAAGTTTTCTGACCTCTTCAGCGACAACTGAAAATCCTCTTCCACTATCTCCAGCCCTTGCTGCTTCAATCGCAGCATTTAATGAAAGAAGATTAGTCTGATCTGCAATTGTTGTAATTGTTTCTACAATTTTGCCGATTTCAAGAGATTTTTTCTTTAAATATGATGTTGATTCCTTCACTTTGTTGTGCATAAAATCTGTTAGCTTAGATTTTTCACTTAAATCTTTTATATTTTCAATACCAAGGTTTGCTGCACTTATTACAGTGTCTGTCTCGTTGTTAATGTGCTTGGAATTTTCAATTGTAATATCGACATTTTTGCTGAGAATATTTGTAAGTGATGCACTATTTTCAGCGTCTTTTGCCTGTTCCTGAGCACCTTCTGCGATTCCTTTCATTGCGAGAGCAACTTCGTTTGTTATAATTTCGGCCTTTTCTGAAGAGGCAAATAGCTTTTCCGAATATACATGTACATTATTTGCTGCATTTAACACATCTGATATAAGGTTCTTAATGCCATCTATCATCGCATTAAAACCTGCGGCCAACTGTCCTACTTCGTCTTTAGCTTTTATATTTATCTTTTGAGTTATATTTCCTTTTGAAGCTTCATTCATGGTTTGCATGATCTTCTTTATATTAGATGTAATGCCTTTTGAGAAGAAATATGCTATTAGAAGCCCTATCAGGAGGCATATTAAGCTAAACAAAATTATATTGTATTTTATTTGTGACACACTATCATTGAGTTCTGAAGAATTCATATCAACAACTGCTTTCCAACCGAAATTGCTGAGATTTTTTATCGTTGCAAATTTTATTATTCCGTTATCAGTATATTGAAAAGTGGTATCATTTAAAGAAATCATCTTTTTGCCATAATCTCTTTCGGTTATATATGTAAAAAGATTATTTTTGTCTTTACTTGCTAATATAATACCATCTTTTGATAAAATATATACATTTCCAGTTTTACCTATCGCAATTGATGAAATCATATTAGAAAGGGAATCAAGGTTAATGTCAAAGGCTAAAACACCTATTACATCAGAGGCGGCAGATGTTAATGAGCTTTTAATAGCTTTTGATACAGTAAAAACTGCACCGTTTGTACCATTATTGCTGTAGGGCCCTGTCCATATTATTGAGTCAGGATTTTCTATTGCATCTTTGTACCATTTTTGTGCGGTTGGGTCATAATTTGAGTCAAGAGGCAAATCTGGTGATTGAATCATTTTTTTGTCAGGTGTTGCAAAATAAATTATTGATATTTTACTGTTTTTTGCATTTAAAATATTTGTAAATAAATCTTGAAGGTTTTGCTTATCTGTTGCAAAATCTTCTTTGCCGTAATTTAATAATTGACTATTATCAGACAGAATAGTAAGCTGAGTCTCCACATCATTTTTAAAAAGATTTACGTAATTATTTATAAGTCCAAGAGTATCCTTGTTAGAAACGTCAATGCGATCTTTTAAAATTTGAGTAGATTTGTTTGCAGACATATAACCTGTAAATGTAAGTGGCAAGATTATAATTAAAGCAATAAAAACCATTAACTTAGTAAAAATGCTTTTGTTAATCATTACAAGTTTTTGTAAATTTGGCTTAATTAAAGTTAATTTTTGCTTACGAGTGGTTTGAGGTATTAACAATTTTTTGCTCATAATTACTCCTCCTCTAAGTTAAATAAGCAAAGAACACAAACGATTGCATAATATATTATAGCATTAATACATAAAATTGTAAATGAAATATATAGAATAGTTTGAACTTAACATCATTTCGATCAGGTTTAATAAAATTTAATAAAAATCATAATTGTAAAAATTTAACCACAATTATATAATGGTATTAATTGTATATCTTTAATATGTTGCTTGAAAATTGCGTAAAAATTAAAATAGGAGGTTTGACGTGGATGATAAAAATTAATCCAAAAATTTTAAAAAAACAATTATATGAAAATACTAACTTTATACTTCTTTTTTCAGGGAAGTTTATTTCTCAGATGGGCGATGTCGTTTATAATATGGCTATCGGATGGTATGTATTATCTATTACAAAATCTGCTCTTGCTATGTCTGTATATATGGCTATTGGAACTGTTATATACGTTTTAGTTGGACCCATAGGGGGCGTTATAGCAGACAGACTTGACAGAAAACAACTTTTAATATGGATGGATATCATAAGAGGTATTGTCGTTGCATTAATTGGCGTGTTGATGTATTTTGGTGTACAGTATATTTGGATTTTTTATATTGCTTCGGCAATTTTAAGTATATGTGGAGCAATATTTGTACCAGCTTCAAATGCTATTATTCCAGTTATAGTTAGTGATGAATATTTAAATAAAGCTAATTCTATGAATTCGGTGATACAAAGCATTACTAGTATTGTTGGACTTGTAAGTGGTGGTGTTCTGTATTCTCTGATAGGTATTAGTGGTATATTTGTATTTAATGCTGTATCATATATAGGTAGTGGAATACTTGAAGCTTTTATTAATATCTCTGCAATGACTAATAAATATATATCATTTGAGAAGAATAAAAAACATGTATGTAGAGAACTTGTTGAAGGATACAATTACATTAAATCACAAAAAGGATTTTATATTTTAATGTGGTTTGCATCAATTGTAAATTTTGTTTTAGTACCAATTAATGCAGTATTTGTCCCATACATATTCAATCAGATCTTAAAAACAAATACTCGAAATTATTCTTATGTAGGAACAGCAAATGCGATAGGAGTATTAATTGGAGGATTTATAATGTCAATACTTTCGCAAAAACATAAAGTAAATAAAACGCTAAAAGTAGGCATGGTATCATTTAGCATATTATCTTTTTTGATTTTTATATCAATGTTTATGTATACAGTTGGAATAATAAAACCGGGATTTTTGATTACAAGCTTAATTATAATTTTTACACTATTCGGGTTATCTAGTTCTTTAGTAAATATTCCTTTATTTACGTTAATGCAAAAAATGATAGCTAATGAGATGCTTGGAAGGGTAACTGCCTTATTTACAACTCTTTCAATGATAGCAATGCCACTTGGAATGATGATCGGCGGTGTTGTGGCAGATGTTTTCCCTATGCGAATGCTTCTTTTAGCCTCGTCGTTACTTGTAATTTTTCTGACATTTGTTTTATACATTCAAAAAGACATACAAAATTTATAGAATTTAATTGAAATGTTAAAAAAACTTTGTAATAAACAAAAAATAATAATTATTATAAAAAGTATATTGACAATTTTTGAATCTGGATATACAATTATATTAAAGATAGCGCAAGCGATTGCAAATTAATTTCAATTAAGGCGCTTTTAAAAATAACATCAAAGAAAGCGATTGCTGTAATTAAATAGTAATCACTAAGGGGATGATACTAGTAAAAGATTATGATTGTGAAGTTTGTCTGCAGCATTTTTAGTTAATGTACATCAATTTGTTATTATGTTGGAGAAAAATAAAATGCGTTGTCGTTTTATTTGGTTGTAGAACTGATATGGAGAAAATCTATGTAAAGCGATGCTATATATGCGATAACTGTATATGTAAACATTGTAACAAAAGCTTAGATTGAGGTTTGAAATAAAATTTTGGGATATACCCAAAAAAATCATAAAATTTTATTTTGTGAGGAGGATTTGTATGAAGAAGTACACAAAAATAGTTGCAATATTGACAACTATGGTATTGCTATTATCAGTTGTTTTAACAGGTTGTGGCAGCAGCAAGTCAAACAGCAATTCTAATTCATCATCTAATAGTACAAATAGTACAAAAAAAGAATCAGTTTCATTAACTGTATGGTCACATTTGACAGATTCTGAGGTTGCTAAAGTTCAAGAGATAGCTAACAAATGGGCTAAAGAAACAGGAAACACAGTTAAAGTTTTAGCAGATCAGAGCGATTTCCAGGCATTTTCTACAGCTGCGCAGAGTGGCAAAGGTCCGGATATAATGTTTGGTATAGCTAATGATAATCTAGGGACTTTCCAAAAGGCAGGATTGCTTGCAGAAGTGCCGGATGGCATAATAAATAAATCAGATTACGTTTCAATGAGCATAGATGCTGTTTCATTTAATGGAAAAATGTATGCGATTCCACTTGCAATGGAAACATATGCTTTGTTTTACAATACAGATAAGGTACAAACACCACCAGCTACAATGCAAGATTTAATTGATCTTGGCAAAAAAGTTGGATTCCAATATGATGTCAATAATTTCTATTATAGTTATGCTTTTATTGCAGCAAATGGTGGATATGTCTTTAAACAAAGTGGCGGAAAACTTGATCCAAATGATATTGGATTAAATAACGATGGTGCTAAAAAAGGTTTGTCTATGATAAGAGATTTTGTAATCACAGATAAATTTATGCCGGCAGATATTAAAGGAGATATAGCTAAAGGAAATTTCCAAAGTGGGAAAATAGGATTATATATAGGCGGGCCATGGGATGTTGATGGTTTTAAGAAAGCTAATGTTCCCTTTAAAGTTGCTCCGATGCCGACGCTGGATGGCAAGGCAATTCCTACTTTTGCAGGAGTTCAGACTGCATTTGTAAGTGCTAGCTCAAAGCATCAAGATGAGGCATGGGATCTGTTGAAGTATTTAGCAGAAAATACAGCATTACCATTATTTGAGACAGGTAACAGAATTCCTGTATTAAATAGTGCATTAGAAAATGACGAAGTTAAAAATAACGAGATAATGAATGCGTTTGCAACACAGGCTAAAAATGCACAACCAATGCCTAATATACCAGAAATGCAGGCTGTATGGACACCTGCTGGTAATGCACTGCAGCTTGTAACATCCGGGAAAGCAACACCTGATAAAGCAGCAGATGATATGGTTAAGCAGATAAAGCAAGGTATTGCTACTCAACAGTGAAATAAGGGGCTATTGGCCCCTTTATACTTATAATAGAGGAGGATGATCTATGAAGACAGGAGCGAAGATACGCGATAAATTGACGCCGTATGCATTTTTGTCGCCTGCAATATTATCTATGACAATATTGAGTTTTTTACCTATTGCGTACACTATATATATTGCTTTTACTAACTTTAGTTTAAATCATTTTAGACAATACCAGTTTGTTGGCTTGAAGAATTTTATAGATATTATTAATGGACCATTAAGAACAGTATTTTTGCCTGTGCTAATATGGACAATTGTTTTTGCGCTTATTGCAACATTGTCAAATTATATTATTGGACTTTTTTTGGCTGTATTATTAAATAATAAGAATATGTGGGAAACTAATATTTACAGGGCCATACTTATAATACCGTGGGCATTGCCATCAACCATTGCAATATTAGCATGGCAAGGGCTATATAATCAAGATTATGGTGGAATAAATACATTGCTAAGCTATTTCCACATTGCAAAAATACCTTGGCTTACGGATCCCTTCTGGGCAAGAGTTGGTATAATAATAGCTAGTGCATGGATGGGCTATCCTTTTATGATGAATGCATCATTAGGCGGACTTCAGGCAATACCGCCAGAACTTTATGAAGTAGCAGACCTTGATGGTGCTACTTGGTTTCAAAAATTAAGACTTATTACAATACCAATGCTAATGTCGTCTGCGCTACCGCTTATTATATCCTCTTTTGCATTTAATTTTAATAACTTTGGTTCGGTATTCTTGATAACAGGCGGTGGACCACCAAGGACGGATACTGCTTTTGCAGGTACAACCGATCTTCTGGTAAGTTCTGCGTATAAGATGACGATGCAATTTAATAGATATGACCTTGCATCGGCCCTATCCATAATTATATTCTTGATAGTAGGCACATTAAGTTTTATCAACATGAAGATGACGCATGCATTTGAGGAGGTGGACTAAGTGGATATTTCTGCAAGTGCAAAAATACCAAAGAGAAGTGCTAAGCATAAACATAGAGCAGATCATAAAATGCGGCCTAATGAAAGAGTCACTTTATGGGTTAGCAGAATAATAATATGGGCATTTATAATTGTTATTCTGTTTCCGGTTGCATGGGTTGTAGGTGCTTCACTTGGCACTGGAGATGCATTTTTTACAGGAACTATATTCCCAAGACGAATAAGTTTTCAGAATTATATAGACTTATTTCAGAAAACGCAACTTTTGACGTGGATAAAAAATAGTTTAATTCTGTGTTTTGGTGTTGCAATTATACAGTCAATATTGACCTCTACTTCATCATATGCTTTTAGTAGGATGAAATTTGTTGGAAGAAAAAATGGATTAATGACACTTTTAATATTACAGATGTTTCCTACTTTTATGTCGTTACCAGCAATTTATGGTATATTGGCAAAATTAGATTTACTTGATAATCTTTATGTATTTATGTTAGTATTAGCAGGTGGAAGTGCATTTAATATCTGGCTTTTAAAAGGATATATCGATGGGCTGCCAAAAGAGCTTGATGAAGCAGCATTGGTAGATGGAGCCTCATATTGGCAGATATTTGTAAGGATTATATTGCCTCTTACTGCTCCAATGCTTGTGGTTATATTTTTATTTAGCTTTATTGGCACATACAGCGAATTTATATTATCAAGTGCAGTCTTAAAATCTCCTGAAAGCTATACAGTTGCTCTTGGACTGCAGCGCTTTATAAATAACCAGTTTTCAGCTCACTGGACATTGTTTGCAGCAGCGTCTGTTGTTGCATCACTGCCACTTGTCATAATATTTATGGCACTGCAGAGGTATTTGCAGCAAGGACTTGCAGCTGGAGCTGTGAAAGGCTAATGATGAATGCTAGAATTGGAAAATGTTACACATGGAACAAAATGTAAGCACTGGAATATATTCTAGTGCTTTTTTGTATATAATCGCATCGCAACGGTAAAAATAATATTATGTGTAAATAAATAAAAATTGGAGGTTAGCGATGGGAAAAATAGTTGGTATTCCAAAAGCGCTTTTATACTATAACTTTTATCCTATGTGGAAGACTTTTTTTGAGGAACTAGGAGCAGAAGTTATTACATCAAGTAACACATGTAAAAAAATAGTAGATGATGGAGTTAAAAGCTGTGTTGACGAAACATGTTTACCTGTTAAGACATTTGTCGGCCATGTAATTGATTTAAAAGAAAAAGGCGTTGATTATATATTTATACCGAGAGTTGTAAGCATCGAAAAACGCAGATATCTATGTTCAAAATTTTTAGGTCTTCCTGATTTAGTAAAAAATCTAGTTACAGATTTACCTGAAATAATTGATATGAAAATCGATTATTATCGTGGTGATGATACCATGAAAAAGGAAATTTTAAAAGTTGGAAAGATATTTGTTAATAATTCGAAAAAGATTTATGATGCATATCTCAAATCTATAGAGATGCAAAAAAAGTTTGAAAGTATCATGAGAAAAGGATTGTCAAATACAGAAGCGATAAAAGCTATTGAAGAAAACAGTGTAGATGTAAAATTAAATGGAAATTTAAAAATAGCATTGCTGGCACATTCGTATGATATTATGGATGATTACATTTGCATGGGTATAATAGATAGATTGAGAAATATGGGGGCAAATGTTTTTACGACATGTATGTTGGACAGAGATAAAATTGAATTAGGTGCAAGTAAACTACAAAAAGATTTATTCTGGACGTATGGAAGAGATATTTTAGGTGCAGGTAAATATTTTATTGAAAATAGAGATATCGATGGAGTAATATCAGTTTCTGCATTCGGATGTGGACCTGATTCACTGACGGATGACCTTCTTGAAAGGGATTATAAAAGAGATGGAAAAATTCCTTATATGTCTCTTACTATTGATGAGCATACAGGTGAAGCTGGCATAACTACAAGGCTTGAGGCATTTATTGATTTATTGAGATGGCGCAAAGGAGAGATTACAATATGAAGATAACATATCCTCATATGGGATCATTAAATATGATTTTAAAGACGATGTTTGAAGGAATTAATATAGAAGTTGTGGAACCACCGCCTGTAACAAGTAAAACACTATCAATTGGCGTTAAATATTCGCCAGAATTTGCTTGCCTTCCTTATAAGATAAATCTTGGAAATTTCATTGAGGCTCTTGAGAAAGGTGCTGATACTATAATAATGTTGGGTGGCGTTGGTCCTTGTAGATTCGGCTACTATGGGCAAGTTCAAAAAGAGACATTGATTGATCTGGGATATGATTTTAAAATGATAATACTCGATCCACCCCATGGAAGATTGATTGATTTTTTGAAGGATCTTTCAGGATATTTTCCAGGAGTTTATTGGAAGGATGCTTTGAAAACCTTTATTTTCGCAGTACAAAAAATGATTGCTGCTGACAATCTAGAAAAACATCTTTTGATTTTAAGAGCCCATGAAGATAAAATAGGAGTTACGACTAAAATTTATGAAAAATATGTTGAAGGACTTAAATATGCCAAAAATAAAAAGGAATTAGATTATATATACAGAGAAGGTGTAGAAAAGATAAAACAAAATGCAAATGTAAAAAGAGACATCCAATTAAAAGTTGCTTTAGTAGGTGAAATTTACCTCATGCTAGAGCCTTTTTCAAACATGGATATATGCAAATCATTAAATGAACTTGGCATAGAAGTTACTAAGACAGATTATCTCTCTGATTATTTGATTAACAGTGCTTTTAAATTACCTCAAAAATTAGAATTTAAAAGATATGCTCATGGATATTTGGAAAGGGACATAGGTGGACATGGCTTAAATACAGTAGCAAATACTGTAAAGTATGCTGAAAAAAATTATGATGGGATAATACAGATTTTTCCATTTACTTGTACCCCTGAGATCGTGGCAGAAAGTATAATCGCTAAAATCAGCGGTGATAAAAATATTCCTGTCATGTCTTTAAGTTATGATGAAAAAACAGGAGAAGCAGGATATCAGACAAGACTAGAAGCATTTAAGGACTTGTTAGAAAGGCAAAAAATCAATGCATTAAAGTAAAATATAAAAAAATTCTTAAATTTTTTTTCTGGATATCGAAAAAATTATAAATTATTGGTATACTTATATTTGTATATAAAAAGATAAATGGAAGATCGACGATGAGGTGATTTTTTATGAATGAACTTGGCGATATACTTAAAAATGCAAGGTTAAAAAAAGGTATGACACTTGACGATCTTCAAGAGATTACTAAAATTCGTACAAAATATTTGAAAGCGATAGAAGATGGTGATTTTAATGTTATGCCTGCTTTAGTTTACGCAAAGGGTTTTGTAAAAAGTTATGCTGAAGCGGTTGGCATTGATCCGTATGAGCTGCTTAATAAGTACAGCTATCTTTTTGAAGATGAGAAAGAGAAAGAAGAAGAGAGACAATATGTAAAGCCGGATATCGAAGAGAAAAGGGATTTTGATATATTCGAAGCTTTAAGAAAGCTAGTTAAGCCTTTTATTGGAGTTATAGTATTATGTCTTTTCGCATTTGGCATTTATTATATGGTTAATCAAATCAATAGAGGCTTAGCTCCGCTTCCAGATACGACACAAAGCAGTAAAGATACAACGTCAAAAGCACCAGATAATAAAAATAATACAACGTCTAATGATGTATACAACAATAATGTAAAAACGACGACGTTTAGCGTGATAAATAGCACAAAAAGTGAAGTGGACTATAAAGTTGTACCTGCAGGAGATTCGTACAAAGTTGACCTATCAATACCGGGGCAAAAGTGCTGGGTCAGTGTAAAAGTAGATGGAGCGAGTACTTATCAATACTTAATGACGTCAGGTATGACTAAAACTTTTGATGTGAAAAACAATATAGAAATCTTGATGGGAAATCCGCCGGATGCTAAAATAACAGTAGACGGACAAGAAATACCACACATCGATATTCAAGCGCCTGTCACCGTCAAATTAGAAAAATGAGAAAGGGGTATTGTATGATAAGACAAGCTGTATATCATAAAAGTGATGTTCCGTTTGCATATCCTTTAAATAAGGATGAGCTTCATATAGTCTTGAGAACTGCTTTTTCAGACATAAAAAAATGTTACATTTTTTATCGTGACAGATATGATTGGATGGGTAAGTTCAAAGTAAAAGAGATGTTTTTAACTCAATCAAATGATTTATTTGATTATTATGAAACGACACTTAAATTAAACAAAAAATTTGCATACTTTTTTTACCTAATATCTACGAGGAATGAAAAAGTCTACTATACGGAGTCAGGTTTTTATAAGAAGAGGCCAGAAAAAAGTTTCCATGGATTTTTCCAGTTTCCTTATATATGTGATATGGATGTTTTTTTTCCACCAAAATGGACAAGCGATTGCATTGTATATCAAATATTCCCTGATAGGTTTAACAATGGAGATAAATCAAATGATCCAGAAAATGTGAGACCTTGGGGTGAGAAACCTGAACCAACTACATTTTTTGGAGGAGATATTCAGGGAATTATTGATAAAGTTGAATATCTTAAGGATCTGGGAATTAATGCAATATATATGACACCAATATTTTTGTCACCGTCAACACATAAATACAATACAACAGATTATTATAAAATAGATCCTCATTTTGGGGATACTCATAAGGCTAAAGAATTAATTGATAAATGTCACAAAAATGGGATAAGAGTTATTTTCGATGCTGTCTTTAACCATTGTGGCTATGAATTTTTCGCATTTCAAGATGTGATTAAGAATGGGAAAGATTCAAAATATTGGGACTGGTTTAATGTTTATGAGTGGCCTATAAAAACAACACCTGTTCCAACATACGAAGCTTTTGCAGATCATGAATGGAGAATGCCGAAGCTTATGACTAAAAATCCTGATGTACAAGAGTACTTGCTTAATGTTGCTGAATATTGGATTAAAGAAGTTGACATCGATGGTTGGAGGCTTGACGTTGCAAATGAAATAGACCATCATTTTTGGAGAAGATTTAGGGAGATTGTGAAAAAAGCGAAGCATGATGCTATAATTGTCGGTGAGGTTATGCATGACGCATCACCTTGGCTTTATGGTGATCAGTTTGATAGTGTCATGAATTATCCTTTTAAGAATGCTCTTGTTGACTTTTTTGCAAAGAGAAGTATAGATGCAAAACGATTTAACACTATTATGACTGAACAATTGATGAGGCATATGGATGGTGTTAATAGGGCTATGCTAAACTTAATAGGAAGCCATGATACAGAGAGATTTTTAACAATGTGCAATGGCATGGTAGTGCGGATGAAGCTGGCGCTTGTGTTTCAATTTACTTATATTGGGGTTCCGTATATATATTATGGAGATGAAGTTGGTATGGTTGGTGGTTATGACCCCGATTGTAGAAGATGTATGATTTGGAATGAAGAAAAACAAAACTTAAAATTATTTAATTTTTATAAAATGCTTATTTTTTTGAGAAAGGAAAATGAAGAATTAAGATATGGAACATACAAGACACTCTATGCAAGAGATGGAATTATAAGCTTCAAAAGAGAATACAAAGGTAAATCGATTATTGTAATAATAAATAATAGCAGCAAAGAGCATTCGATATTATTAAATGGCGTACAAGGGAAGGTAGATATTTTACAAATGGGTAAGATAAAAATAAGGGATAAAATTATGTCATTAGAGCCAAACTGTGCCTATATTTTGAAATAAATTAATGAATATTTTAAGTTAATCTTTATAGGAATAAAGCCGGACTATTTGTCCGGCTTAAAACATAGGAATTTTAACGTTTTGTATACATTAATTCGTAGTATTCTTTAAGCATTCTATTTGCTGAAAAGGCATCATAGGTTGTTCTAATGCTTTCTCTCATCATATTTTCCCATTTTGCCTTATCATTGTAATATGTTGGTACAACTTTATTTAAAAGCACATCATACAAAGCTTCTAGGTCATGTTTGTCTAAAACATCGATATCATCAGATTCAAACCCATCGCCAAATTGCCAGCCATTTACACCATCAATGCAAGCTTCGGGCCACCAACCATCTAAAATACTTAAGTTTAAGACGCCGTTCATAGCAGCTTTCATACCAGATGTACCGCTTGCTTCCTTTGGCCTTCGAGGATTATTAAGCCAAACATCGGAACCTCTTGTCAACATTTTGCCTATTGTCATATCATAATCTGGAAGAAATACGACGCTTTCTGGGTATTTTTTGGTCATCTCAATTAGTTTTGCTACGATTTTTTTCCCAACATCATCTAAAGGATGTCCTTTTCCAGAAAATACCATTTGTATTTTTCTTGATTTTAAGTACTCACCTATAACTTCATCATTTGTGAAAATTAGGTCACTTCTCTTGTAAGGAGCAGCTCTTCTTGAAAAGCCTATTAACAATTTGTCAGAATCAAGTTTTACACCAGTGCGGCCATATACAAAATCAATTAATTCTTGTTTTATTAAATTATGTGTTTCAAGGAGATTTTGACCTTTATGGTATGCTTCCGTGATTCTACTATCTACCCATGTTTTTCTGTCAATACCGTTTGTAATTGATATGATTGGAGCTGCATTATCAACATGTGCCCACATTTTATTTGCCGTTTGTCCGTGTAGTTTTGCGACACCGTTTGCAATTCGTGAAAGTCTTAGCCCTGCAACAGTCATATTAAAAGGAACTCCGCCTATTTGAGCCATTTGCTCAATTGTTAGACCGTTGTTTGCACCCATGTACATGAGAAGCTCTATGTTGTGAGACTCGTTTCCTTCAATTACAGGTGTATGTGTTGTAAATACAACTTCTTGTCGTGTTGCATTCCATGCTTCATTAAACGTCATATTTTTATTTTCCATTTTCTCCCGTATAAGTTCTAATGCTGCTAATGCAGCATGGCCTTCATTAAAGTGATAGACATCGACGTCAATTCCCAACGCTCTTAAAGCTCTTACACCACCGATTCCAAGCACGATTTCTTGTGCAACTCTTTCTTCACCAAACCACCCGTAAAGTTGTCCTGTTATCCATCTATCTCCATTTTCAGGTATATCTGTATCAAGGAGATACAGTGGTGCATTGTCAAAACTATCTACAAGCCAGACTTTACAGTATACATCTTGATTTCTAATTTTAACTTTTACTTTTACACCTGTATCTTTTAAAAAGTCGTACTTGTAGTTATGATATGCATCATAAGGATAACCGTCTTCGCCTATATGTTGTTCTGTATAACCTTGTTTCCACAGTATACCGATGCCTACGAGAGGCATGTCGAGTTCTTTTGCGGCTTTCAAATGATCACCTGCTAAGATCCCGAGGCCTCCAGCATAAAGTTTAAAATCCGAATGAAGTCCGTATTCCATGCAAAAGTATGCTACTCTTGGAAGTTTTTCTCTGTCCATTTTATACCTCCTTATAAAACTTTTAAATATATTATAATATTAAAAAATCAACAATGCAATGGGTTGCACAAAATTTCATAGCCGATGTATGCTAAGTAACCTTATTTGAGATTTGTGAATATTATACAGTGTATATATTAAAAAATATGGCTAAATGCCACCTTTCCATATTGTAATTGGGGTGAGAGTATGGAGGCAAAAGGGAGATACGGAAGAGATTATCAGTATTACAAGGAATACGAAAAGCTGTATGGAAGCCTTGATATTTTCAGATTCTTAACTGCAAAAAAATTAAATGAACTAGGAGAATACGAGGAATGGAAGGACTATAAAGAATTCAAAGAGTGGCTTTCATCAAAGGAAAAATTTGATTGGAAGACTTCTAAGGATTATTTAGACTGGGAAATTAGGAAATTAAATTCATAAATTATTTTTGAACTCCTATAAAATTTATAGGAGTTTTTTTTAAAATTATGTAGTATAATAAACTTAGGACTTGTGAGGTGAATTATATGTCCTTTTCATCAATCACAAAAAATGAGCTGTCAAGAATATACCCTGAGGAAAGGTGCTGTAAATTAGCCGAGCTTGCTGCTTTGATAAGAACTATAGGCGTGATATCTATATATGGACATCAAAGAATTAGTTTGAGCCTTGTCACTGAAAATGCTTCTGTTGCAAGATTGGTATTCAAAGTTTTAAAAGATATATTTAATGTTGTAGCAGAGGTGATGGTGAGAAGAAACAGTCAATTAAAAAAATCTTTAAGTTATCTTATTTTGGTGTCTGATAAGACGGCTGCGGAAAATATCTTAAAAGAAGTCGGATTTATAAAACATGACAACGAAGGCATTAAGCTTAATTACGGCATTGAGAAAAGCTTGATAAGCAAAAAGTGTTGCAAGAAAGCTTATATTAGAGGAGCTTTTCTTGGAGGTGGTTCAATAAGTGATCCAGAAAAGGGATATCATATGGAGTTTATTACTCACAATATTGATCATGCTAAAGATTTAAGTAAATTAATAAATAATTATCATTTGCATTCAAAAATTATTGCAAGAAAAAATAATTATGTAGTATACTTAAAAGAGGGAGAACAAATAGTAGATGTCCTAAACATAATGGGGGCACATAATTCCTTATTGAACTTAGAAAATATACGCGTATATAAAGATATAAGGAACAATGTAAATAGGCTTGTTAATTGTGAAACTGCCAATCTTACAAAGACAATTAATGCATCATTGAGGCAGATTGAGAATATAAATTATATAAAGGATAACGTAGGATTGAATTATCTCCCTGACAATTTAAAAGAGATTGCAATAAAAAGGCTCAAATATCCAGATATAAGTTTAAAAGAATTGGGACAAATGCTAGATCCTCCTGTTGGAAAATCAGGAGTAAATCATAGATTAAGAAAAATTGAAGAAATAGTATCAAAATTAAAAGAGAGGAGAGTCAATAACTATGACTGAAAAGACAGTAGAAATTAAAAATAAGACAGGTCTTCATGCAAGACCGGCAGCTTTATTTGTACAAGCAGCTAGCAAATTTTCTTCACAGATTTGGGTGGAAAAAGAAAATAAAAAGGTGAATGCTAAGAGCATCATGGGTATTATGTCGTTAGGTGTTGCACAAGGGAATACAGTAAAACTTATAGCTGATGGTAGCGATGAGCAGGAAGCTATAAAGGCTCTTGTGGACTTAATTGATTCAAAATTTGGAGAAGAATAATCTAAAAAAGGTTTCTTAGGAAACCTTTTTTGTATGAAGGATGATTTTTTTATGACTAAAAATGAAAGAGTACTGGAATATCTTAAAAGCCTGCCAGAAGGTACAAAAATATCAGTCAGAAGTCTAGCTCAGGCTTTAAAGATAAGTGAGGGTACAGCATATAAAGCCATAAAAGATGCAGAAAGTATGTATATTGTAACTACTATTCCCAGAGCTGGAACAATAAGGACGAAGCCAAAAAATAAACAGATTGATAGGCTTACGTATGAAGAGGTAAAGAATGTGGTTGATGGAGTTGTACTGGGAGGCGAAAATGGGCTTGATATTGAGCTTCATAAGTTTTTGATAGGTGCCATGACAACCGAAGAGATGGTTAAGTATATCCAGCCGGGCGATCTGATAATACTTGGAAACAGGGACAATGCACAGACGGCTGCATTAAAAGCGGGTGCAGCTGTCTTAATCACTGGTGGATTTGATGCTAAAGATGAAGTAAAAAATCTGGCAAATCAACTTTCACTACCTCTGATTTCTACTACCTATGATACTTTCACGGTTGCCACATTGATAAATAAGGCAATTAATGAAAGAATGACAAAGAAAAGAATACTTCTGGTAAATAATATCATGTCTACAAATCCCATTTATATGACGACAAAGCAGACTGTTAAGGATTGGAAAATGTTATTAAACAAGACAAGCCATACAAGGTATCCGGTTGTTGACGATAGCGGAGCTTTGGTGGGTATAGTCACATCAAGAGAGGTAGCCAAAGCTGATGAAGAAGATAGAATTGGGGACATAATGTCAAAAAACCCCATATATGTAACAGAGACTACAACTGTAGCTTTTGCTGCACATTTAATGATATGGTGGAATATAGAAGTTTTACCTGTTACAAACAATAAAGAGCTTGTAGGCATTATAAGCAGAGAAGATGTTATAAAGGCATTGCAGTACATGGCAAAGCAGCCTCAGATCGAAGAAACTATAAATGATACATTGTTAAAGGATTTTCGAGCCGAGAAAATTCAAGATGGTATGAAGTTTTTTGGCACGATACCTCAGAACATGGTAAATCAATTGGGAACTGTAAGCAGCAGTGCGCTTATGATGCTTATGTGTGAATGTGGTGTATCGTCAGTGACGAGAAATAAAAGATTTGATGCTGTTGTTGACAATTTTTTAGTTTATTTTATAAGGCCTCTTCAAACAGAGAAAAGTATTGAAGTAAATACTACAATAATTGATTACAGCGGTAACTTTTGCAAAGTTGAGATATCTGTCATATACGATGGAACTATGATTGCTAAAGCATTAATGTCATTGAGGCTTCTAAAAAACAAGAAATTATTTTAAGGTGATTGACATGTTTGTACATTTGCATGTTCACAGTGAATATAGCCTTTTAGACGGTTCTTGTAGAATAAAAGAACTAGTTAAAAGAGCAAAAGAATTGGGTATGGATTCTATCGCTATTACAGACCATGGAGTTATGTATGGTGCTATAGAATTTTACAAAGAGGCAAAATCTCAAGGGATTAAGCCTATAATTGGATGTGAAATTTACGTTGCTCCAAGGTCATTGTATGACAAAGAGTATGGCATAGATAACTTAAACTACCATTTAATATTGTTATGTAAAAATATGACTGGATATGAAAATTTGATGAAGATCGTATCGAAGGCATCTATTGATGGTTTTTACTACAAACCTAGAGTAGACCATGAATACCTAAAAAAACATAGTGAAGGATTAATAGCACTAAGCTCTTGCCTTGGCGGTGAAATACCGTCGTATCTTCTCTCAGATGATTATGAAAAAGCTAAAGATACAGCTATTTTATACAATTCTATTTTCGGAAAAGGCAATTTTTATTTAGAGCTTCAGTATCATGGCTTAAATGAACAAGAAAAAGTAAATTCTGAATTAATAAAGTTATCTAAAGAGCTTAACATACCGCTTGTTGCAACAAATGATGTGCACTACCTCAATGAAGACGACCACATGGCACATGAAGTTTTACTATGCATACAGACAGGTAAAAATATGGATGATGCTGACAGGATGTCATTTCCAACAGATCAATTTTACTTAAAGTCATCAGATGAGATGTACGAGATGTTTTCATATTGCAAGGACGCTTTAGAAAATACCAGAAAGATAGCGGAAATGTGCAATTTGGAATTTGAATTTAATAAGACTAAGCTGCCTAAGTACGACGTACCAGATGGCACGACATCGGCGGAATACCTGCGAAAGCTTTGCATTGAAGGGCTTAATAAAAGATATGCAAATCCAAGCAAAGAGGTAATTGAAAGGCTTAATTACGAATTATCTGTGATAGAAAAGATGGGCTATGTTGACTATTTTCTTATCGTGTGGGATTTTATAAAATTTGCCCGCGATAATGGTATTATGACTGGCCCAGGCAGAGGTTCTGCTGCTGGAAGCCTTGTGGCATACTGCCTTGGGATAACAAAGATTGATCCTATAAAGTACAACTTGCTGTTTGAAAGATTTTTAAATCCAGAGAGAGTCAGCATGCCTGATATAGATTCTGATTTTTGTTATGAGAGAAGACAGGAAGTAATTGATTATGTTGTAAAAAAGTATGGCGAAGATAAAGTGGCACAGATAATCACATTTGGTACAATGGCTGCTAGGGCCGCAATCAGAGATGTAGGGCGAGCATTAAATTTTCCATACGCTGAAGTTGATGTTATTGCAAAAATGATTCCCTTTGAACCAGGGATGACCATAGATAAAGCTATTGAATTAAATCCAGAGTTAAAGGAAAAGTATAAAAATGATGAAAAGATAAAGCAGCTAATAGATATATCCAGATCTCTTGAAGGACTTCCAAGACATGCTTCAACGCATGCGGCAGGTGTCGTCATATCTAGTGAACCACTTGTAAAATACGTACCATTGCAAAAGAATGAAGGATCTATTGTTACACAGTTTACAATGACGACTCTGGAAGAATTAGGTCTATTAAAGATGGATTTTTTAGGTTTAAGAACTCTTACAGTCATCAGAGATACTTTAAATATCCTAAAAGAAACCCGAGGTATAGATGTAGATATCGACAATATAGATTTTGAAGATAAAGAAGTCTATGCGCTAATATGCAAAGGCGAGACTGAAGGTGTTTTTCAATTAGAGTCATCTGGAATGAAACAGTTTATGACAGAGTTGAAGCCAGAAAAACTTGAGGATATAATAGCAGGGATATCTCTTTATAGACCTGGCCCTATGGATCAAATACCTAGATATATTGAGAATAAAAATCATCCTGAAAATATAAAGTATGAACACCCGCTTCTTAAGCCTATACTTGATGTAACATATGGATGTATGGTGTATCAGGAACAGGTTATGCAAATTGTAAGGGATCTTGCAGGGTATTCGTTAGGAAGGTCTGATTTAGTTCGCCGTGCCATGGCAAAGAAAAAAATGAAGGTCATGGAGGAAGAAAGAAAAAACTTTATATATGGAATAAAGGATGAAAGTGGAAACTATGTGGTACCTGGAGCCATAAATAAAGGTGTCGATGAAGCTACAGCTAATAGGCTTTTTGATGAGATGATCGATTTTGCCAATTACGCATTTAATAAATCACATGCAGCTGCTTATGCTGTTGTAGCATTTCAAACAGCATATTTGAAGAAGTATTATCCAGTGGAATTTATGGCTGCTTTATTAAATAGCTTTGTTGATAATACAGATAAAGTAGCTTTCTATGTTCAAGTTTTAAAGAAGATGGGCATACAAGTATTGCCGCCAGACATAAATGAAAGCTATTCCCATTTCAGCGTTGTAAACGGAAAAATAAGGTTTGGGCTTGCAGCTGTGAAAAATGTTGGATTAAATGCAACATTAGAGATTGTAGAGGACAGAAAAAAGAATGGCAGATACATATCAATTGTAGATTTTTTTGAAAGAATAGATGATATGCAGTTAAATAAAAAGGCTGTTGAAAGCCTAATTAAAGCAGGTGCATTTGATTCATTTGGTGTATATAGATCACAATTGCTTGCTGTTTATGAAGATATTATGGACAGCATACATAAAAACAGAGAGAGAAATATAAAGGGACAAATGTCATTATTCGGGAGCGAAATCGAAAGAAATGAAGTTAACTATTCACTTCCTGATATTAAAGAATTTTCTCAAGACATGATACTTTCAATGGAAAAAGAAACGATGGGACTATACATAAGCGGACATCCCCTTGATGAATTTCAAGAAGACATTCAAAGAGTAGCAAATTGTACGACCCGGGATTTGAAAAACGGCGATGACACATTTGTAAAAAAATCGATTTTTGATAATCAAGATGTGGTTTTAGCTGGAATAATCGAAAGCAAAAAAATAAAATTTACAAAAAACAATAATATGATGGCATTTGTAAACCTGGAAGATTTGTATGGGACGATAGATGTTATCGTATTTCCTACAATATATGAAAGGTATTCAAAATTTTTGAGGGAAGACTTACCTGTGATAATAAAAGGCAAGGTCAGTTTAAAAGAAGAAGAAGAGCCGAAAATTTTATGTGACGAAATTGAGCCACTTACCCACAAAGTTAGAGAAAAACTGTGGCTTAATGTAAAAGAACAAAAAGATATTGAAAAGATTAAGGGAGTTTTATCAAGGTATAGAGGAAATATTCCCGTATTTATAAAATACACGAATAAAAGCCTTGCTGCCAAAAAAGATTTGTGGGTAAATGGAACGAATGAGCTTTTAGATGAGCTTGTCAGTATACTTGGAAAAGAAAATGTTAAAATTGTATAATACATAAATATATATTGATATTATACAAAAAATAAATTAAAATAGTAGTTAGAATAATCAAGGAGGCCTTTTTATGTGGACTGTTATATACATGGCGCACAGCATGGAGATTGCTGAAAAGGTCAAAGATATACTGACAAAGGAAGGCTTTTTAGTAAAATTAAAACCTCTAAAAAAAAATGTAGATAATAGTGAAGGATATTGCGAGGTTATGGTTCCCAATTCAGAAGCACAAGACGCACAAAATACTATTATTGAATATGGTCTTTAATTGCCCCTTACAAGGGGAACTTTTAATAAAATGGGACGCAATAGGACCCGGTTGGTAAGGAGGATATATTATGAAAACTATAGGAGTATTAACAAGTGGTGGAGATGCGCCAGGCATGAATGCCGCAATAAGGGCAGTTGTAAGATGCGGTATATACAATGGACTCACAGTTAAAGGCATCATGAGAGGATATCAAGGACTTATTGACGATGAAATAGAAGACATGACATTGTCATCTGTAGGTGATATTATACAGAGGGGTGGCACAATACTTCGAACAGCCAGAAGTGCTGAGTTTAAAACAAAAGAAGGTAGAGCTAAAGCTGCAGAAGTTCTAAAAAAACATGGAATTGAAGGACTTGTAATCATTGGTGGCGATGGTTCTTTCAGAGGGGCACAATTGTTAAGCAATGAGCATGGAGTCAATACTATTGGAATACCAGGTACTATTGACAACGACATACCATGTACTGACTATACAATTGGTTTTGACACAGCGTGTAACACTGCAATAGATGCTATAAATAAGATAAGAGATACAGCTACATCGCATGAAAGAGCCAATATTATCGAGGTAATGGGGAGAAATGCTGGATACATAGCGCTTTATGCAGGACTTGCTGGTGGAGCAGAAATCATTATAATACCTGAAGTAAAATTTGACATTGATGAAGTGTGCGAAAAAATTTCATACGGCATTAAGAGAGGTAAATTGCATCACATAATTGTATTGGCAGAAGGAGTAATGAGCGGACTAGAGTTATCAAAGATGATTCAAGAGAGGCTTCCTAAGCTTGATTTGAGGCATACTACGTTAGGCCATATACAAAGAGGCGGTGCACCGTCGGTTATGGATAGAATTATTGCAAGTCAAATGGGTTCCAGAGCTGTTGAGCTTCTATTGGAAAATAAATCACAGAGGATAATCAGCATAAGAAACAATCAAATAGTTGATGATGATATTGACACTGCATTAGCCATGAGAAAAGAGTTCAACTTTAAGTTATATGAACTTAGCAAAATATTATCAATCTAAGGAGTGAAGATATGCGTAGAACTAAGATAATATGCACAATAGGTCCTGCAAGTGAAAAATATGAAATACTGAGAGAACTAATTGAAAGTGGCCTAAATATTTGCAGATTAAATTTTTCTCATGGCGATCATGAAGAACATGGAAGCAGAATAGACAATATAAAGAAGATTAGAGAAGAGCTTCAGCTGCCGATTGCTATTATGCTTGATACGAAGGGACCGGAAATAAGAACTGGGAAATTTAAAAATGGAGTTGCTGAGCTAAAAGAGGGACAGACGTTTACGATAACCTCTAGGGATGTTGAGGGCGATGATAATATTTGTTCGGTGACATATAAAGGACTTCCTCAAGATGTGGAGAGAGGTTCTCACATATTGATTGATGATGGTTTGGTATCTTTAAAAGTCAATGATGTAAAAGGCGAAGACATAGTATGTACAGTTGAAAATTCTGGAACGATTGGAGATCATAAAGGTGTAAACGTGCCGGGTACAAAGCTTAATTTGCCTGCTATCACGCAAAAAGATGTTGACGACATAGAGTTTGGAATAAAAAAGGGCATTGATATGATAGCTGCATCTTTCGTTAGAAAAGCAGCAGACGTAATTGCTATAAGAAGGCTATTAGAAGATAACGATGCAGGTCACATACTCATCATCTCTAAGATAGAAAATCGTGAAGGTGTAGAAAATATAGACGAGATTATAAAAGTTTCAGACGGCATAATGGTTGCTCGTGGAGATTTAGGTGTAGAAATACCAATAGAAGAAATACCGATTGTTCAAAAAAGAATAATTGAGAAGTGCAATAAAGCAGGTAAGCCAGTTGTCACAGCTACTCAAATGCTTGATTCTATGATAAGAAATCCAAGACCTACAAGGGCAGAAGTTACCGATGTAGCAAATGCTATATTAGACGGTACTGATGCAATAATGCTTTCTGGTGAAACGGCTCAAGGGAAATACCCTGTAGAAGCTTTTAAGACGATGTCAAAGATAGCTGAAAAAATAGAGACGTATATAAATTACAAAGAAAATTTGGACAAGAATGTGGACTACAATATTTCTATGACAAATGCTATAAGCCATGCAACATGCACTACCGCAAGAGATATAGGTGCAACTGCAATTATCACATCTACAATATCAGGTTACACTGCACGAATGGTGTCTAAATACAGACCGTCAGCTCCTATAATAGCGGTGACACCAAACAAAGATGTGGCGAGAAGGCTTAGTATTGTATGGGGTGTACATCCTTTGATATCACAAGAAGTCAACTCTACAGATGAGATGATAGAAGTTTCGGTAAATACTGCTTTAAACGAAGGTCTAATTCGGAATGGTGATATTGTTGTAATATCTGCGGGGATACCAGTTGCGACTACAGGTACAACAAATATGTTAAAAGTCCATATAGTCGGCGATGTGATAGTAAAAGGAACTGGTATAGGTACGAAATCAATAAGCGGTGTTGTATCTGTCATAAGAGATCCGTATAAAGATAAAGATAAATTTAGAGAAGGCGATATTATTGTTGCTCAAAAAACAGAAAGAGATTATATGCCTATAATAGAGAAGGCATCGGCGATAATAACTGAAGAAGGAGGCCTTACATCACATGCTGCAATAGTCGGATTGAACTATGGATTGCCTGTAATTGTAGGATGTGAGGGAGTTACTGCAAAACTGAAAGACGGCATGACTGTTACGCTTGATGCAGCGAGAGGCTTAGTGTATAAGGGAATAGTAAATATAAAATAGACAGGAAGACATCTTCTTGTCTTACTTTTTTGAGGTGAAAATTTATGTATACATATGATGCTAAGATTCGGGTCCGCTATGGTGAAACAGATAAGATGGGCATAGTGTATTATGCCAATTATCTAAATTGGTTTGAAATAGGTAGAACAGAATTTTTCCGTTCTTTAGGTATGACATATAAGGAACTTGAAGATAATAAAATTATGCTACCTGTAATAGAAACAAACTGCAAGTATATTTGGTCTGCAGAGTACGATGATGTCATTATTATCAGGACTAGGATCGATTTTTTAAAAGGCACCAGAATAAGGTTTGCCTATGATATCATAAGAGAAAATAACAATAGGCTTTTGGCACAAGGAATGACGGAGCATCCATTTACTACACTAGATAAAAAGCCTGTAAATATTAAAAAAGTTTTACCTCATGTATATGAAATGCTTAATAAATGTTATGGCGATCGCTAAGAAATTGCTTAAAAGATATGTTGCAAACATAGCGAGAGGCGGCAGCATAAGATTTTTCTTCAGAAGATGAATATAATTGAATAAGTTGGTTATAATGGTAAGGGTAGCCGATTGTACTGTGGGGCATTATGCCCCTATTTTTTTATTTATAAATATGAAAAACGGTTGCACAAACCAAGATGATAATGTAAAATAATAAAAGGAGGCGATATGATGAGTAGGAAACTTATTAAATATTTACCTTTACTAGTGCTGGCATCCAGTGTTTTAAGCGGATGTTCCAACAATGTGTCAAGTATCAAAATAGATAGATTTAATAATATTAGCGCAGTAAATGGACCTGGTGAAGAAGATACATGGGCCAGTGCTCAAAAACAGGGTGTTGGTACAGCAAATAATTACGTATCAAAAGTTTGGTTTACGCTGGCAAATGGCGCCATATCAGAGGTGTACTATCCAACGATAGATACTGCAGATGTAAAAGAAATTAAATTTATTGTCACTGATGGGAAATCGTTTGTCTCAGATGAAACAAAGGATACAATAAGCAAGGTAGAGAAGTTTACCGATAAGTCATTAGGTTATAAGCTAGTCAATACAGATAAAAAAGGAAGGTATAGGATAACAAAAGAAATATTTACAGATGTAAAACGCAATTCTCTGATAATGAAAGCAAAGTTTGAAGCATTAGAAGGAAGTATACATGACTATAAGCTGTATCTTGCATACGACCCACATATTAAAAATCAGGGAAGTTACAATGAAGGTTATGTAATAAAGGCTAATAACAATAAGATGTTGATGGCAAAAAGAGATAACATATATACTGCTTTATCATCTAACATAGGTTGGAAAGGATATTCGATTGGGTATTATAAAGTTAATGATATTTTGACTGACCTTGATGAAAATAAGCAAATGACTAAACATTATGATAGTGCAAGGGGCAATATCATAGAAGGGGCAGAGATTGATTTAACGAAAAACAGCGAATTTGAAATCATTCTGTCTTTTGGACAAAGTGAAGATGAGGCAGTAAAAACAAACATAGAAACATTAAATGACAATTATGACAGCTTAAAGAAGGTATATATAGACGAATGGGAGAAGTATTGCAATAGCCTTAATAATTTTGATGGAAAGGCAAATTCACTATATTTTAACAGCATGATGATATTAAAAGCAAGTGAAGATAAGACAAATAAAGGTGCATACATTGCATCTCTTTCGATTCCATGGGGAGATGGACAAAGGGATGACAATACAGGTGGCTATCATCTTGTATGGTCAAGAGATCTGTATCACGTAGCGAATGCTTTCATTGCGGCTGGAGATGTTGATTCTGCCAATAGATCGCTGGATTACCTTGCCGAAGTGGTTAAGGACAATGGGATGATTCCTCAAAACACGTGGATTAGTGGTAAACCGTATTGGACAGGCATTCAGCTAGATGAGCAGGCAGATCCAATAATATTAAGCTACAGACTGAAAAGATATGATCTTTATGAAAGCCTTGTCAAGCCTTTAGCGGATTTCATCGTGAAAATAGGCCCTAAGACGGGACAAGAAAGATGGGAAGAAATAGGCGGATATTCACCAGCAACCCTTGCTTCAGAAGTAGCAGGACTTACATGTGCTGCGTATATAGCTGAACAAAATAAGGACTTTGAATCTGCTAAAAGGTATCAAGAAAAGGCGGACAATTGGCAAAGGCTTATTGACAGCCTAACTTACACAGAAAAAGGTCCTTTTGGGAATGGTCAATACTATATTAGAATAGCTGGTTTGTCTGATCCAAATGCAGACTTTATGATAAACATAGCAAATGGCGGTGGTGTATACGACCAAAAAGAAATTGTGGATCCAAGTTTTCTGGAGCTTGTAAGGCTTGGAGTTAAATCGGCAGAGGATCCTAAAATATTAAATACGTTAAGAGTTGTTGATAGCACAATTAAAGTTGATACGCCAAAGGGACCGTCGTGGTACAGATATAATCATGATGGGTACGGTGAACCATCAAAGGAAGAACTATATCACGGCGTAGGAAAGGGAAGATTGTGGCCTCTCTTGACAGGTGAAAGAGGCATGTATGAAATTGCTGCAGGAAAAGATGCGACACCGTATTTAAAAGCAATGGAGAATTTTGCCAACGAAGGTGGTATAATATCTGAGCAAGTATGGGAAGATACTGGACTTCCTACTGATTCAGCATCACCGCTTAATTGGGCACATGCTGAATATGTGATATTATTTGCATCAAATATAGAACACAAGGTGCTTGATATGCCAGACATAGTTTATAAAAGGTATGCTTTAAAGTGATACAGATTTTCCGGTGTAATATCCGGGAAATCTGTTTTTCATTGTTTAAATAGAGTATAATTGTGTATGAAAATATGAATTTGGAGTGATAATTATTGCAAAACATCAACATTGGCGATATATATGAAGTATACATTGACAATATGGCACATGAGGGACAGGGTGTTGGAAGGTTAGATGGAATTGCTGTTTTTGTAAAAGGTGCTTTAAAAGGTGAGAAGGTCTTAGCCCAAATAGATGAAAAACACAAAAATTACTTAAATGCACATGTGGAAAAAATCTTATTGCCATCACAGGAAAGAATTATGCCGAAATGTATCTACGCTGGCAAGTGCGGCGGTTGCACATTACAACATTTAAGCTACAAAGGACAATTGGAATTTAAAAAACAAGTCGTTGACGACAGCCTATCAAGAATCGGAAAGATAAATACTATTGTATATGATACTATAGGAATGGATAACCCACTTTATTACCGCGACAAGGCAGAATATCCAGTTGGCATTGAAGATGGCAATATTAAATCTGGATTTTATGCTTCAAAATCCCACAACATCATTGCAATTGATTCATGCATGATTCAAAGCGATTATAGTATAGAAGCCATGAAAACTGTAAGAGAATGGGCAAACAATTATAAGATTACAGTTTATGACAAAAAAACTGGGAAAGGGCTTTTAAGGCATGTGATAACAAAGATTGGTTTTGCAACAAAAGAAGTCATGGTTATTGTTGTGGTAAATGGCAAAAATATTCCACACAAAAAAGAACTTGTAAGCCGACTTAAAAGAAATATTGAAAACGTAAAAAGCGTTGTTTTAAATGTAAACAAAAATTACGGGAATCAAGTTATGGGTAACGAAAATATTGTCATATACGGCCATGAGTATATTACAGATTTTATTGGAGACAAAAAGTTTGAAATATCCCCTTTGTCATTCTTTCAAGTAAATCCCGTTCAGACTAAAGTGCTGTATGAAAAAGCGTTGGAATATGCTGATTTAAAAGGTGATGAAACCGTCTTTGACGTGTACTGCGGTATAGGTACAATATCTATATTTTTTGCAGAACATGCAAGAAAAGTGTACGGAATAGAGGTAATACCAGATGCTGTCGAAGATGCGAGGCGAAATGCAGCTATAAACGGAGTAGATAATACAGAATTCATTGCTGGAAAAGCAGAAGATGTCATGAAAGATCTTTGTAATAAAGGTTTAAAGCCAGATGTCGTAGTGTTTGACCCTCCAAGAAAAGGATTAGACAAAGATGTTGTAGAAGCATCCATAAAGATGAATCCTGAAAAAATAATTTACGTTTCCTGCAACCCGACTACATTGGCAAGGGATTTAAGGATTTTTGAAGACAATGGATATAAAATAAAAAAAGTACAACCAGTCGACATGTTTCCATACACATATCACGTTGAGACGGTGGTATTGATGTCAAGGAAAGAGGATAAATAGGCTCTGAAAGGCTTGATTTATGGGCTTTTCTGGTTTTTGGGCAAGACCGGAAGACGGAAACGAAACGATCTATAGAAACATATCTACGGAGCGACTTCCGGGAGATTTTCACATAGTTGAGTTGCCAGATTAGATATTGCTCTTTGAGTGTCGAGGATAGATGTTTTTGACCGCTGAGTGAGCGGATTAGATGTTAAAGCCGGAAGGCTTGAAAATAAAGAGTTTTGCCGGATGTTAATAAGCGTTGCTTGTGGCAACGGCTGCTATTGGACTAAAATGACTGTGAAAGGAGGTTTTCGCATATGTTAAACGAAAACATTAAGGCAATCAGAAAATCTAAAGGGCTTTCACAGGAAGAACTTGCAATAAAGCTGAATGTTGTCAGGCAAACTGTATCCAAGTGGGAACGTGGTTTATCAGTTCCGGATTCTGAAATGTTGATTTCTATCTCAGATGCACTCGAAACGCCGGTAAGCACTTTGCTTGGTGAGACTTCTGTTGAAGCTCCTGCCGATGATTTGAAAGCAATCTCTCAGAAGCTGGAAATTATTAATTTGCAGTTGGCAAGAAATAAGGCTGCGAAACGAAAAATCATTCACTGGCTGTTTATCGTGCTATGTACACTTATAGTAATAACTGCAGTGATTTTTATTTCTCTGAATAGTCCCTACTTAGGATGGGACTTCAGTGATCCTGAAACTGCAGTAGTAGGAACATTCTTTCATGCGTTTGAATGGTTCTTTTTCAGATTAGCGCCCATTGTGTTGATAGGCGGAATCATCGGTATAGTCCTGACAAGAAAAAAGCAGTAGGATAACAAAGAGAGCAAGCCACCCTATAGGTAAATTTCCTTCAGGGCAGCTTGCTCTTATTCGTTTATATCGACGTTGACGCCGGACTTGAACTCGACCCCACTGTTCTACTCTATCAAGGGTAGAGAAATAGAAGGATTACAAATACCTATAAATAAAGGGTTTCCAGACATTGTTTTTCTCTCGGCTACTTTGCCAGAGGTGATAATGTCAGTAAACCCTTATTTTTAATGTTCGCGGGAACATATCAATAACCTTGAAAGTTTATAGTTGAGTTACCAGATTAGATAAACGCCTTTTTTACGGGGGGTTGAGAAAATAGGTTAGATTTATATAGCTTAATACCATTGTCATATTAAATTCCGTGATATTATTCACCATCATAGTAGATTCGATTTTTCAAACTATTTTACGAGAACTCGAAATATTAATTGAAAAGTCAAATTAACGATGTTATAATATTTATAATGTGATTATATTATCCAAGTAAAAATGAGGTGCAAAAATGGGAGTCAATTATAAGAGATTTTGGAAAAAACTAATCGATGATGATTTAGATTTATCCGATTTGCATCTTTCTACTGGCATTGCTCCAAGTACATTTTCTAAGATGCGTAAAAATGAATACGTTTCATTGGATGTATTGGTACGTATATGCGAAGCATTGAAATGCCAACTAAGTGAGATAGTCGAGGTTGAACTTGGCGAACGGAGCTGAACTAATAAATAGTGAAAAGAAGGAAATGAACTATGGCTGATTCAATTTTATATAACGAAGATTGCATACGCGCTATGAAGCGCCTAGCGAGTGATTCTATCGATCTTATTTTAACTGATCCTCCATATAATTTAGGTAACTTTATGAAAGATAGGGACACAAATCTAAAGAAAATGCGTGATAACTTTTTTGCTGCAGCTGGCTGGGACAATTTGAGTTTTGAAGAGTGGGAAAAATCAATGGATAACTTTTTTGAGGAAGCGGTTCGAGTTCTTAAAAAAGGTGGTGCAATGCTTGTTTTTATGTCAATTATTAAAGTGGAGACTCTCATTAAAATTGCGGAGAGACACGGATTATATTACAAAACTACAGGTATCTGGCATAAATTAAATCCAATGCCACGTAATATGAATTTACATTTTGTAAATTCAACGGAAGCGTGGGTATATTTCACATATAAGAAAAAAACAGGTACATTTAATAATGATGGAAAAGTATTACATGATTTTATAGAAACGGCAGTAGCAGCAAATGGCGAGCGTAAATATGGCAAACATCCTACACAGAAACCAGTTCAGTTGATGGAGTTCTTCATTAAAGTTTTAACTAATGAAGGTGATACAGTTCTTGATCCTTTTATGGGTAGCGGGAGCACTGGTGTAGCTGCCAAAAAAAATAATAGGAACTTTATTGGAATTGAAATAGATGAAAACTATTTTCAGATTGCAACACGTCGTATACAAGAGGTGAAAGAATGAAACCAACAGTAATTGATTTATTTGCGGGGGTTGGTGGCCTTTCACTTGGGTTTGAAATGGCAGGATTTAATGTTGTTCTTGCAAATGAATACGATGAATCTATTGCAGAGGCCTATAAATTGAATCATCCCAATACTAAAATGATTGTTGCAGATATAAAAAGTTTACCGATAGAAAATACATTTGCTGAGTATCGTGATAAAATAGATGTCATTATTGGTGGGCCACCTTGTCAGGGATTTTCTCAGAAAGGACAACGGAGAACAATTAATGACGAACGGAATTTTTTATTTAAATATTTCGTTGCTGTCGTCGATTATATCCGTCCTCAGTATTTTGTAATGGAAAATGTACCGAACCTTCTTACAGCTGAAAATGGTTATTTTAAAAAAGAGATAAATGAGTTATTTAATAAGTTGGGTTATTCACTTAATATGGGTATTTTAAATGCAGCTGACTACGGGGTACCTCAGAATCGAAGAAGAACAATTATTATTGGTAAAAAAGGGGCTCCTGCTCCTGATTTACCAAAACCACATAATACTAGAGTAACTATATGGGATGCAATAAGTGATTTGGCATTTTTAAATTCCGGAGAGGGTTCTGAAAAGCAAGAGTACAAGTTTGAACCACAGAGTGAGTATCAAATAAAAATGCGAGATGGGAGTAAGTATCTTTATAACCATGTTGCTACAAGACATTCAGAGTTAGCACTTAAACGGTTAGCGATGATCCCACCGAATAGTGGGAAAGAAGTTTTACCGAAGGAGCATTTAACAAAATCAATTTATAGTGGAACATGGACACGAATGTGTAAAGATGAAGTATCTGTAACAATTACAACGAGATTTGATACACCTTCTTCTGGGAAATTTACACATCCATTTTTGGATAGAGCTATCACTGTACGTGAAGCTGCACGTTTGCAGTCATTCCCAGATACCTTTAGATTTATAGGTACAAAGGGTTCGCAAATGAAACAAGTAGGAAATGCCGTGCCACCTTTACTTGCCAAAGAAATTGCTAAAATAATAAAATTAGATATGGGAAAAGATGGGGGAATCAGATAACATGAAAAGGCCTGATAATATTACAAACTATAGTGAGATCGACTTAAAATTGGGTATTAAATCTTCATTGCCCAATGCTAAATCAACTCTTGCTTTATTAATTCTTTTATGGGAAAGCTCTGATAAACCTGCTGAGTTAGTGTATTCACAACAAAAAAATGAGGGTATTATTTTAGATAAAAAAGTTGAAGAATCGTTAATAACTACTTTAAAGCCAATTTACTCTTCTGTGGGTATATCAGATGAAACTTTTATTTCAAAAGTGAATGAAAACCAAATGTTTAAATCACAATTGGAATCTCTGATAGTTGCATTTGAATTAGTTTGGAGAATGGCTAGAATTAAGTTTACAGATGAGAATAAGCCTGCAAGTGCAGAACGTACTGGACGTATTAGGTATCCTAAAAAATTATACTATACAGTACACATGGATATTTTAGACTCAGTTATTTCGGCAAACAATGAAAATTATTATGCAGTTTTACTTAATTGGCTCGGCATTCCGATAGATTTTGATAAGTCTTATGAGTCTAGATTGATTAAAATTCTCACTGTTTTTTCGGAAAATGCTGTTTTTAAACTTGTTGATGGAGATAAAGATGTAATATTTAATTTAAATAGCATATATAAAAAAATTATTGAAACTAATGATTCTGTAGATATTAACGGTGATGGAGAAGCAAAAGGTCCTCTTAGAATTCTTAAATCATTATTATCTGATGGGCTAAATCCTTATTTAAACTATAATGCTGGAATAGTACAAGCTAAAGAAAATATCGAATTATATCAAAGACGAGTAGATACTTATTTGGCTTTATCATCTAGTAGGATTTATGAAGTTGAAGTAAAACCGAATGAAGACATAGTGGCTGAATCAGTATCGGATTACTTGGTACAAAGAAAAACTGGCGGATGTAATATTCTTTTATATGGTGTACCTGGTGCCGGTAAAAGTTATACTATAAAAACTGAATATTGTGATGATCCATTACGTATGGAGAGAGTTGTCTTTCATCCTGATTATACATATTCAGATTTTGTGGGGCAAATTTTGCCGAAAGTATCGGAAGACGGGTTAGTAAGTTATGAGTTTACAGAAGGCCCTTTTACTCGTTTACTGAAAAAAGCATACCAAAATCCTGGCGCAGAATACTACCTTATAATTGAAGAAATAAATAGAGGCAATGCTCCTGCAATATTTGGGGATGTATTCCAATTATTAGACAGAGATGCTGAAGGAAATAGTGAATATGGAATTTCAAATGCAGATATTGCTAGAAGAGTTTATGGAGATGAAAGCAAGCTGGTACGTATTCCTTCAAACATGTATATTATTGGAACTATGAATACTTCTGACCAAAATGTTTTCACTTTAGATACAGCATTTCAGCGCAGATGGATTATGAGAATGATTGAGAATGATATGGATAAGGTAGACCCAAATTTCGCAAATCATAAAATATTGGACACTGATATCACATGGAAACAATTTAATACTGTTATAAACGATATTATTCTAAAAAAGAACTTACATATGACTTCATCTGAGGATAAACGTCTTGGCGTGTTTTTTGTTCATGAACGGGACTTAGAATACAACTTTGCGGAAGATGATATTTCACTTCCAATGGAAGAAAGGATTAAAGCATCTCATGACAATAGCCGCTTTCCGGAAAAAGTATTAAAATATTTATGGGACGATGCGTTTAAATTTTCAAGAGATACTGTTTTTGAAACGAATTTATATTTTAGTTTAGAAGATATTGTTAGAAAATTCAAATCTTCCAAAGGAAATGAACGGTTTACTATTTTTAAAGAAGAGATTTATAATGCGTTTTTGTCACCGGAGAATGCAACCAATGAATAGTGAATAAAGGCGGTGAGATAATTTGGCAATTGATTCTGATTTGTTCAATCGATGCCGAGTGAATAAAAATGATGATGGAGATCGATTTGTCGGTGTTAAAGCCGAAGGAGATAATGTAGTGGTTTATTTTCCTATTGGCTATGAATTACCGAAAACTGAGCAAGATTTACGTCAGGACATACTTCATCTTTTCTCAGTCTTAGCTGAATTTACAAGCCGAGATGACAGAATTCTTCCCATGAAGAAATTTGAAGCACCTCAATCAGTGGACTTCCCTATTAATGCTTATTTGGAAATAATCAATTACTTCATGGAGCAAAATGGATATTATACTGAAAAGGAACCAAAGTATAAAACAAACGACCGAGGAAAAATAGACTGGCCAAGAACAATAAAAAGACAGCGTTCGTTAATTCAAGCTAATGGTTCTCCTATTTATACAAAGTATACTGTAAGGGTCTCGTCTCCAAATGATAAGAATTTGATTACTCAAATACACAAGTATTGCGTTTATGAGAGTTTTTCTAAATTGGGATGGCTGTTTACTCCGTATCTACCTGAGAAGCCATTATTGCAAAGAGATGATAAAATGTTTTTATCAGTGTTGTATGAAAAAATGGCTAATACATATAATGATAGAGATAAAAGGCTTTTCTCAGCAATGATTTCCATGATAGAATATTTGGATGAGCAACCTAATCAGAAACAGTTTTATTTCGGTACAGATCGTTTTGAATATGTATGGGAGAAACTTATTGATAGAGTGTTTGGAATAAAGGATAAACAGTACTATTTCCCTAGAACCAGATGGTTACTTAGAACAGGAAAAAAGAGAATCAATGCTGCTTTGGAACCCGATACTATAATGTTATATGATGGAAAAATATATGTGTTAGATGCAAAATACTATCGTTTTGGTATCACCGGGGATCCTAACGATTTACCAGAATCTTCATCAATAAATAAGCAAATTACATATGGCGAATACATATATACACAGCAGAAGTTTAAAGAAAAATATGGCGAAGATGTGCCGGTATTCAATGCATTCATTATGCCATATAACGCAAAAGATAATTTATTCAACTCAAATGAAATATTTTTAAATATTGGTGAAGCTACAGGAGACTGGAAAACAAAAGGGCATAAGTATGAGAGAGTGCAAGGAATTGTCGTCGATATCCATTATTTAATGCATCATTATATCGGTAAAACAGAAAACCAAATTATGCAGTTGGCAAAATCTATTGAAAGTGCTTTTGAACGGAATAAGGGTGCACTACCAACGGATAGCATCTCAGCTGTAGTTTAAAAAAATAAACCCCTGACCATGGTTCAGGGGTTTATTTTTTCTAATTCCTTCTTTCGCTTTCGATGGTTTCTTTGTGCCATGGAATTACTACATGATGAGGAACAATATTTTTTCTTAGTGGATGTAGTTTTAACTAAGAACCATCTATCACAGTTAGGGTTTTCACATTTACGATATAGTTCTAAGCCGGGTCTCATATAAAATATAGAGAAATATATTCCTGTTAACATATCAGAAATTGCCCAGGAAGGAGACATGGTTTTAACATCATAGCGAGGATATATACCTTGAAGGTTATACTCCAGTTCCTCACTGATTGTTATTTTTGCAATTTCAATCAATGCTTTTTTCATTTTATCATCAAAATTTAAATTATAACGTATGCAGATGTTCTCGTCAGTATCATAATACTCAACTTTTCCGAAATCATCAAAACTCTTAATGATTCCAATATTTTTTTGATAATGGAAAAGAAAATCAATCATAAGACGTAACTCATAAGATAAATTAGGAGCATTTCGATATAAGCGTGTAACATTCTTATAAAACTGAGACTGGGTTGCTCCTGGTGTATCTTTATCATACCCATTTACTATATTGGTATACTCTTCGATATCTAACTGATACGATGGGGGATATATTGTATCAACAATCGTATAAAAATCACTGTTAAATTCTTCATATGGATTGTTAATCTGAGGCAAATCTGATGCTCTTTCTATTTCGTAATATAGCTGGTGTTGGCAAGTGACATATGGTTGTTGAAAGCAATGGAAAGATAATTGTATTGGCGGCTTTAGTTGAAGATATAAAACCATGCTTAACATTTTTTTATAATCTTTTTTTACATCACCTAGCTCATTCATTAAGAAAACAACAGCTTTTATACGATTCACTAAATCAAATAATGAAAAAATATCAATAGCTTCGTATTCATCAGTGCTTATAGGAAAAAAGAAACCATAATCTTTGAAAAACTCAAATAGTTTATCTATGTTGTTTTCTGGAAGTGATAATAATTGTGTTAATATACGATCGCTATCAATAGAACCCGATTTTGCTAAACGTACCATACCCTTATCTGGTGCAAATGCAAAACGAATTGGCTGATCTGCTAAGCCCTGTATCTTTAGCGTTTTCTTTACTTCTCCTGGTCTAATGTTTTCAATATCTGTTACACAGTCACATGAGTAACTATCGAAGGTAAATAGATTATTCGTCATAATTAAAAATTTCTCTTTTGGGTTGTCCATTTTATTCTCCTTATTACTTTAAAATAAGCTATTAAATAATAAGTTTATAAAGTAGAACAAAGTAGTAATTTATAAAATAATATCTTATATAATTATAACTTATAAAAGTAATATTTACAATAATAAAATATATAATTTATAAAAATAGTAATATGAATTTTAATAAATTCACTTACTATTTGTGCTTGCTTAGAATAGATAGCAGAGATGAGGACAAGTCTCACATCTCTGCTATCTATTTTTTGGAGGAGATTGAATGACAAAGATTAGAAATGCAAATGGAAAGTTAGTCTGCTGTGTAGATGAAAGATCAAAGACTGTAGAAATAGTGCACAAGGGTTATAAAACAATATTGAAATTCAACTCAGATGGATCATTGACTGTTATTAATCAAAGACCAAAATCCTAAACAACTTAAATTATTACCCGCAGAGCCGCTAGACGGACAGGTTTAACACTAAAGAGTGTTTCCTGCCCGTCTTTCTGCTTTGCGGATAAAAAGACGTTGGCTCTGCGGATTTCAAAGATTCGAAATTCAAGGAGCCGAGTCAAATGAAAATCAAATATCACTTTAATACTGAAACCATTGAAATTGAAGTGTCTGAAGAGTGGGGAGAAATTCTGGTCGAACTTGACCGCCAGGAATACAACATTAACCATAAAGAGACTCGCCGACATACATCACTTGATGCAATGAAATATGAGGGAGAGATTTTCGCAAGCAATACCAACATTGCCGCAGAGTACATAAGAACTCAAGAAAATGAGACATTGCTAAAAGCCATCGATAGTCTTCTCCCACAGCAAAAAGAACTGGTACGAAGGGTGTACTTCAATAATGAATCCCTTGCTTCAATAGCACGAGAAGAAGGGGTCAGTAAGATGGCTATTACAAACCGCATGAAAAAGATCCATGAAAAACTAAAAAAAATTTTGAGTTAGGGGGTTTACTTTTACTGTTTTCGTGGCCTAACAGTGAGGGCCAAAACATCAGTCCTAAGAAAGATGAGGTGAAAAGAGCATATGAAACACAAACTCAAAATCAATATCTCGGATAATGACAGAGATTTAGGTATTGTGAAATGTCGCAATGTCACTCTACGAGAAAGGTTTTTGCAATATCTGCTGGGGAGAAAACAGAGAGTAACGATTATTGTTCCTGGTAACAGTGTAAAGTCTGTCGATATCCGCGAAGTTTCGGAGGTAGATGATCTTGATGCATTCTAAACGCGAAGAAATTATTCCAATGCCCATAAAGGGCAGACCATATAAGCATCAGATTCGTGCTTTCAATTTCATCTGCAGTCTATTTGGGCTTTTGAAGGGTGGTGGTGTTTCTGCCATTTCCGGATGGGGTGCAGCGCTCCTGATGGAAATGGGCTGACCAGCACCGGGAAAACTCTTGTCTCAATCGCCATTATAGGAGCATTGCTTGCTGCAGGAAGAATAACACGTGTGCTGATTGTTGCACCGCTTTCCATTCTTGGAGTGTGGGAAGACGAGTTTAAACGGTTCGCAGATTTCCCATATCAGCTTATAGTCCTTAATGGCACGATTCAAAAGAAAATCCAACAGCTAAGATTTTTAACTGGCGAAGGTGTCCATGTGGTGGTAGTCAATTACGAATCTGCATGGAGAATGGAAAAGGAACTGGCAAACTGGCATCCTGACCTTATCATAGCCGATGAAGGACATAAAATTAAAACTCATAATACAGCGGTTTCAAAAGCAATGCACCGATTGGGCTTGCTTGCCCAGTATCGGCTCCTATTGACAGGAACGGTTATAACCAACAAAGCCATAGATGTATTCAGTCAATATAAGTTTCTCGATCCACGCATCTTTGGAAACAGCTTCTATGCCTTCAGAAACCGTTATTTCAACATGGTCGGCTATGGCAACCATACGCCAGTGCTGAAAAAATCAATGGAACAGGATTTAATGAAAAGGATTCACAGCATTGCATTCCGGGCGACCAAAGCGGAGTGCCTGGATTTGCCGGAAACCACCGATATTATTCGCCATATTGAGCTTGAGCCTGTCACTTTAAAGAAATATAAAGAGCTTGTCAAACAAAGCTATACTGAGCTGTCAGCAGGAGAAGTAACAGCTACAAACATACTGACACGCTTGCTTCGTCTTTCGCAATTAACCGGCGGCTTCATCGGAAGCGATGACGGTGGGAAAATCGAGCAAGTCAGTGATGCCAAGTTGAAAGCTCTTGAAGATATCCTTGAAAGCAGTATTCAAGAAGGACATAAGCTGGTTGTTATAGCAAGGTTTATCCCTGAGATTCATGCCATATGCAGGTTGCTGGAGAAGAAGAACATCGGTTATGCGTGTATTTATGGTGCAACTAAGGATCGCCAAGAGCAAGTCCACCGGTTTCGATGTGATCCTGACTGCATGGTGTTTGTAGGCCAGATTGCAACCGCTGGACTCGGTATTACACTAACCGCTGCAAGCACAATGGTATTTTACTCCCTTGATTATTCCATGTCGAATTTCGAGCAGACAAAAGCCCGTATCCATAGAGTTGGACAAAAGAACGGTTGCACATATATCTACCTTATCGCCAAGGGTACTGTAGACTCAAAAATCCTGACTGCTCTGCGCAATAAGGCAGATCTTGCAAAAATGCTGATAGACGACTACCGCAAAGGAGCAAATCCTTTTGCCCCAGAGGGAGGTGAAAGCTGTGAGCAATAATGCGATGTTTGAACTTGCTGACCGTCTTAAGGAGCTGCGCGAGGCAAAGAAGGCTGTTGAAGAGGAACTGAAAAGCATAAATGCGGAGATTGACGAGGTCGAATACCGTCTGTCTGAGCTGATGATCAGCAGTGAGACGCAAAACTTCACAAGAGCAGGAACAATGTTCTGCCTTTCAACGACAACAAGAGCCAGTGCTGCCGCAGGCATGAAGGAGGAACTGTTTGACGCACTACGCAGTAAAGGCTTTGGAGAACTCATCTATGAAACAGTCAATGCAAATTCCCTGTCAGCATTTGTTAAAGAACAGATTGCGGAGAATGGGGACGAGCTTCCGGACTGGCTGAAAGGCCTTGTGAATGTCTTCGAAAAGACAACAGTAACTGTGCGGAAAGCAGCAAGGTGAATAGGTTCAAAGAGCAATGCTCCAATATTAATGTTCAAAGAATAACGATTCGAAGAACGATGTTTCAAAGAACAATGATATTGATTACATTTCAAATTCATAATTACGGAGGTATAAAAGCATGAAAAACAATGAACTCGTAACTATTAACGAAAATACAGGTTTCCTTCAACTCGCTGATTTCAACCTTGATGAGGCAATGGCATCAGAGCTTGACGGTCTTGACATGACTTTTGAACGCATAAAAATCCCGTCCGCAGGCAGCACAGTATTTGAAGTGCCTGGGGAGAATCCCGGAGAACCGGATACCGTCAAGGAATTTTCAGCTGTTATCCTTTATCATCATCCACTTTACGCATATTTCAAGGACAAGTATACCGGAGGCAGTAACCCGCCAGATTGTGGAAGCTTTGATGGTGTAACCGGTGAAGGAGACCCCGGAGGAAGCTGTGCCAAATGTCCATATAATCAGTTCGGTTCGGGGGAAAACGGCAGCAAAGCTTGCAAGAACCGCCGCAGGATATATGTACTGCGTGAAGGGGAGATTTTCCCGTTGATACTCTCATTGCCTACTGGATCGCTTAAAGAGTTTTCCCGCTACATCAAAAGGCTGCTTTCTAAAGGTAAAAAATCGAACAGCGTAGTTACCCGCTTTTCATTGAAAAAGGCGACCAATTCAAGCGGTATCACCTATTCACAGGCTCAGTTTGCTGTAGATCGGGATCTGACCGCTGACGAATATGCGTTGATATCCAAGCTTTCCGAGCAGGTCAAAGCATTCAGTACCCGAGTCGGCCATGACACTGAACCTGCCGGTGAAGAGGTAATAAATGTAGACCCTGAATCAGGTGAAATTACTGAGCCGCTTAAGTGATCAAAGGCCCTATCGGAGAGGAACTTTCTATCTCCGATAGGGCGGAAAGGAGAACCGCATGGGATACAAATGTGTTTATATGCTGTCTGAAATAAAAGAGTATCTGAAAAACACTGTCCTATTTGCTTTCGACTTTGAAACGTCACCCCGCGATAAATGGAGGAACGATAAAAGTGCAGCTCTGGATGCTCATAAAGCAGATATTACAGGGATCAGTTTTTCAGTATCAGAAGGGACTGCTATATATGTTCCACTTAAACATCGTAGCGGGCGAAATGCAGAGAACCAGGCGGCAATATGGGATTATCTGAAATTACTATTCGAATCAAAAGATGTAATAAAAGTTGCTCATAATCTGGCTTTTGAGTCTATGTTCCTTTACGCAAGAGGTATCGTCCTTCAAAAGCCTTGCTATGACACGATTGCAGCATCACAACTTACATTAAAAAGCAAGTGGGAATTCAGAAGTCTTGCTGACAGCGGACTTAAAACGCTTGCGCCTGCACTCTGCAAAGCAGAAATGACAGAATTCTCAACGGTTACTGAAGGTCGGTTTTTCGATGAATTGAACCCTCAGGATGAGAAGACTGTCCGCTACGCTTGTGCTGACAGCGACTACACTCTTCGCTTGTATCATGTTTTCAATCAGTGGTTTGATAGATTTTTACCCAAACACAGAACTATTGTGGAAGAGGTAGAATCGCCTACATCAGTATATGTCGGGATAATGAAGTATAACGGCATATTGGTGGATAAGTCAGCCATGCTGAAGAAACAAGCGGAAGCCGCAGAAAAGATTGTCAGTATCAGAAAAGAGATTGCCGGAATTATCGGCAATGTAGAGATTGGGGCAAATGCTTCAACTTCAGCATTTAAAAAATATCTTTTTGTGAATCTCGGTCTTCCGGTAATGAAAACGACCGCAAAACATCAGGAAGCTGCCGATGATGAAACCATGATCCTGTTAAAAGAATGGTGTGAATCCAACAGGCCTGAACTTGCTCGCTTATTTGATCTGGTGCAAGAGTACCGCAAATGGGGCAAACTCAAATCCACCTATATAGACGGTTATCTTCGATTTATTGATGAGGATACCGGCAGGATTCATCCGGACCTTATGCCACTGGGGACAGAGACAGGCAGATTTGCGTCAAGAAACCCGAATATGCAGAATTGCCCGCAGAAAGATAATGACCCAATAGGCGTACGGAAATTTATCATTTCGCCAGCCGGAAAGGTTCTTTTATCCCTTGACTTTTCACAGATAGAACTGCGCGTCGGAGCATTTTATTGCAGGGACAAACGTATGCTGGAAACCTATCGTACTGGCGGTGATATCCATGCTCAGACCACTTCTGTTATTTACCGCATTCCTTTTGAGGAGGCAGCAGACAAAAATGCTCCACATTATAAAGAGCGCAGGACCATTGCAAAGAACTGCAATTTCGGTGTGTTCTATGGCCTGTTTCCTACTGGCTTACAGAGAACACTTAAATTTAAAGCTGGGCTGAACCCAACTTTGTCCGAATGTGAGACCATCATTCAAAACTTGAAATCCGGATACCCCGGTCTTGCCAAATGGCAGGATGAGGTAAAAAAGCGGGCTGCTGTAAGCTGCTATTCAGAAACATGGTTGGGCAGGCGAAGATACTTGCTGGGAATTCGGTCATCAGATTGGGGCAAGAAGTCGTTTGCCGAGCGGTGCGCATTAAATACACCCATTCAAGGTACTGCGGCAGATATTCTAAAGCTTGCCTGTGGGCGCATCATCAGTGGACTTCCCGAAAGGCTCTGGCTGAAACCTATACTGCAGATACATGACGAGCTGGTTTTTGAATTACCGGAAGACAAGGCGGACGAAGCAGTTGTTTTTATAAAAGAGTGTATGGAAACACAACCCTTCCCTGAATTTGATGTACCTATTGTGGCAGAGGCTTCGGTAGGAAGAAATTTTGGAGAAATGAAAGAAATGGAGGATTGATATTATGAATAATTTACAGGTTTTTAAGAATACAGAATTTGGCGAACTTAAAGTACTCGTTATTGATGGAAAGGAATACTTCCCTGCAACAGATTGTGCAAGGATGCTGGGATACAGTAACCCACACAAGGCAGTAATAGATCATTGTAAGTACCTAACAAAACGTGAGGTACCTCATCCGCAAAATCCTGAAAAAACCATCAACATAAATTATATTCCTGAAGGTGATTTGTTCAGACTGATAGTTAAATCCCAACTTCCTGCTGCTGAACGCTTTGAAAGATGGGTCTTTGATGAAGTGCTGCCCATGATCAGAAAATATGGAGTTTATGCTACAGATAAAGTTATCGAAGAGATGATTTCTAATCCGGAGTATGGCATCAGGATTTTCTCTGAACTAAAGGCAGAACGCGACAGGCGGAAAGCTTTAGAAATAGAAAATGCAAAGAATAAACAGATTATCAGTGAGTTGAAGCCCAAAGCGAGCTATTATGATCTCATATTGCAAAATAAAAGCCTTGTGCCGATCAGCAAGATTGCCAAGGATTACGGAATGTCTGGCCGCGCTTTCAATAAGCTGCTTCATGAGCTTGGAGTACAGTACAAAATGGGAAACTGCTGGCTTTTATATCAGGAGTACGCCGATCAAGGATACACGCAGTCCAAGACTCATGCTATTGATGCAGAAAGAAGCGTAATGCACACGTATTGGACACAAAAAGGAAGGCTATTTATCTATGACCTTCTTAAAAACAAGAAAGGTATATTGCCTGTAATCGAACGTGAACAAAAAAGCGCATAGGCAGGGGGTAATACCATGAGCATCAGCAAGTTTAACGTGGAAGGATATTATGACCCCACAGCCTATGAAGCACTGCTCCGGATTGAACGGGAAGCCAGGAAAGCGCCTTACAGACCGATGGTATTTATCTGCAGCCCATATACTGGTGATATAGAACGTAATATCCGTAAGGCTCAGGGGTACTGCCGCTTTGCAGTGAGCAGGAATTGCATACCTATTGCTCCGCACCTCTTGTTTCCGCAGTTTATGGACGACGATGATGAACAAATGCGAAATCTGGGCTTGTACTTTGGCATGGTATTGATGTCAAAGTGCTCAGAAGTGTGGGTATTTGGCAGAAAAATTACTAAAGGGATGTCCATTGAGATTGAAAAGGCAAAGCAGCGCAGCATTCCGATCCGGTATTTTAATGAACGATGCGAGGAGGTGCAGTGTAAATGAGCATCTCATTCCCTAAAGAATTGGCAAACCGGAAGCAATGGATCTGCTGGCGTCTGGAACCAAACACAAAGGACGGAAGAGACAGTAAAATCCCTTATAATCCCTTAACTGGTAGAAAAGCCTCAAGCACTAACCCAAACGACTGGTCGACGCTTGACGATGCGATTGCGGCAAAAGAACAATACCTCTATACCGGATTAGGTTTTGTATTCGCAAAAAGCGGAGGTTTAGTGGGGATAGACATAGATCACTGCCGCGACAAAAACACTGGGGAATTAAGCGATACCGCCAAGGATATCCTTGAGCGGTTTCCGTCCTATACGGAAATCAGCCCTTCAGGAACTGGGCTTCATATTTTCTATAAAGGGGAGATGCCTGCTAAGGGCAATAAAAACACTAAAACCGGCGTTGAAATGTATGCCCACAGCAGATACTTCACAATGACTGGCGAGCGACTGCCAGGGACTCCTGATTACATTGCTGAAGATAATGGAGCTCTAGCCTGGATACATGAGAATTATATCAAAAGTAAAAAGCGGAGAGGAAAAAGCAAGAAAGACAGTAAGGTGGTTAAGCTAGAGCCGCTTACAGATGAAGAAATTCTGGAGAAAGCCCGGACAGCCGAAAACCATAAGGAATTTAATCTGCTATGGGAAGGAAAATGGCAGGAAGCAGGGTATCCGAGCCATTCCGAAGCCGACCTTGCCCTTTGCTGTATGCTAGCTTTCTGGTCAGGCAAAAACAAAGAGCAGATGGACAGGCTGTTTAGAAATTCCGGGTTATTCCGGGAAAAGTGGGATACGGTACATCATGCAAGTGGAGCAACATATGGGCAGGAGACACTGGATAAGGCCATTGAAGTCACAGAGAACGTATACAGCCGCGAAAGCGAGTCAGTTATCTTTGAACATGAGGGCAGGTATTACCGCACCAGAGGCGAAAGTGTGTATCCTATAACAAACTTTATCATTCAACCGGTGGAGATGATTGTATCAGAAGATGAAACGCAGATGACTGCTGATCTTATTACAATTCGTGATGAAATATACCGCCAGACATTTATGACTACCGACTTCAATAACATCCAAAAATTTAAAAATATCTTGAACCGCCGGACAATATCCTTAGGCTATTTTGGCTCAGAAGGAGATTTGGAACTGCTGAAAGGTTATATATCTGAAATGGAGTGGGTACAAAAAACTGGGGTCAAGGCTCTTGGGATTTATGAGCATGGCGGGCGGATGGTATATGTTTCAACGGATGGTGCCATTGAAGCAGGAGGCAACATTGTTGAAGATATCGTACAGCTTGATAAGTATAAAAGCATAACAACCGATATCCTAACCTATGAACCATTGACAAAGGAACAGCTTATTATGCTTGGTGAATGGCTTCTCAGCTATAACGAACCCATAAAAACGGTATCAGTAATGGCCTGGGTGGCCGGGTGCTTTATCAAACCGCATCTAAAAAAATCAGGTATCAAGTTTCCTCATTTATTGCTTGTCGGAGAACAAGGCAGCGGAAAAAGTAATACATTGGAGCGGGTTATTCTGCCGGTATTTTCATGCAGTAAAATCCGCGCGGCTACACAGGTTACTGCATTTACGCTGATGAAGGAATCTGCATCATCGAATCTGATACCGCAGTTGATGGATGAGTTCAAGCCTTCAAAGATAGATAAGTTAAGGCTAAATGCCTTATACAACCATCTTCGAGATGCATATGACGGCCATGAAGGTGTCCGCGGTAGGGCGGATCAAAGTGCTGTTACTTATGAACTGTTGGCGCCTATTATTGTAGCTGGTGAGGAATCGCCGGATGAAGCGGCCATCAGAGAACGGAGCATAGAATTGCTATTCAGCAAGAAGGACTTAAAACCAGCCAGCCATAGACAAGCATTTTATAAGCTGTGTGCAAAAGCGGATCTGCTTGGCAGCTTCGGTCGGAGCCTGCTGGATATAGCACTCAGAGTATCGGTTGCTGAGGCAGAGAAGTGGTATGAGGAAGCAAAGTCAGAGATATCTGATGAGTTTCCATCTCGTATCGTCAATAATCTCGCCTGTTGCTATGCCGGATTGAGCCTAGTAAACAAACTGTGTGAATTCCTTAATGTAACGTGGGCTGAAGTATTTCCCATTAACAAAGGGGCATGTATTCGATATCTTCAAAACGGTGTGCAGGAGTACTTGCTGGATGGCGGCAGCAATAACAAGACCATTGTAGAACAGACCCTGGAAATCATGGCCCGGATGAAACTGGCTCCAAATCAGGATTACACTTTTGATAAAGGCGGCAAGGTTATCGGGATTCGTTTCTGCGATGTATATGACCGCTATACCAAGTATAGGCGCGATTATGCAGTCACAGGGGAATGCCTTCCATATAACCAGTTTCTGAAGCAATTGAGGCAAAGTGACTTTTTTCTGGAGAGCAATAAAACGATGCGTTTCGGGAACGAAACTAAGAAAGCGTGGGCTCTTGATTTTTCGATATTGAAAGAGCGATGCGATGTGAGCGGCTTTGAGATCACAGATATTGAACCTCTTTAACCTCGAAAAAGGTAACAAGGTAACAAAAAGGTAACACCCGAAACGCTGATGAATAGCCACTTGTTACCTATGTTACCTTTGTTACCTCAACTTTATATATACGCGCGAAAGTACCATTGCTTTTTAAGAATAAAAAATATATAAAAATAAAAATATTTGTGTATACACCTACCCCAAAAAGAGGTAACAAGGTAACAAAATCCTGAAAAGCGCTTGGAAAGCGGATTTATGAAATGACCTTTTTGGATATTACGAGGTTACAAGAGGAAAAAAGGTAACATTTTTGGAGGATAAGAGGTTATGTCCGAAAAAAGTATTGTGACTAAAATCCTCCGGTACTTAAAGACTATACCGGGGTGTTTCTGTTGGAAAGAACATGGCGGTATGTACGGCACAGCCGGGATACCGGACATTATTGCCTGTGTAAATGGGCGGTTTATAGCTTTTGAAGTAAAAACCCCATCGGGAAAGGCAACAAAACTGCAGGGAGCCACTATTAGCAAAATCCTCAATGCCGGAGGCGTGGTAGCGATTGTCCATTCGGTAGATGAGGTGAAGGTTATTCTGGAAAAGCATGACCTTCTGCAAGGAACGAAGCAATAACGGACAAGGAAATAAGTGCTGCAAAGCAATGCAAAAAAGCACACTGCTTCAAAGATCAAGGTTTTTTATCTTGATTTTTTGGAGGTGCGATATGCTGATTGCATGGCAGTATTTAGATAAAAAAGCGGCTGCTGTTGAAGCATTGAAAGATTACAGCAGCATGCAGTACATTATCGATCACAGTGATGAGGATATATATGAAGTTGAAACCCGTATGACAAGCCCACATAGTGCAAAGATTACCGGAGTTCCGGTCAAACATAATCCCAAAAGCGGCGAAGAACGCCTTGCTGCTTGCCTTGACGAAATTGATGTATTGAAAGAACGTTACAGGCGGGCATTGGAATATATGGAGTGGTTCAAGCCTGCATGGGAAGCCTTGTCGGAGGAAGAACAGTTTATACTGACAGAATTTTTCGTCAATGATGTGAGCAAGACAGAAGCCGTAGCAAACATCGGAGAGAAACTGTTTCTTGAAAGAGCACAGGTGTACCGCAGGAAGGACAAGGCACTTAATCATCTGGCACTGCTTTTATATGGGAAGTAGTTTAAGATAACATCATTTTGCATATAAATAGGAAACCCACTTAGATAGAGCAATCTACCTAAGTGGGTATTTTTTATGGCCTACTGTATTGCGCTTAATATAAGCTCGTAGGATCTGTTATTTATTAATATGCATAATTAGTATGAATTTATTACAGTATTTCTTGCCAATTTTCAGGAAATCCATAATGCCTAAAGTCAACCAAAGGATATTGTTCTTGTATCTGAGTTATGTGTTCAACAACCAGCTTAAAGTCTTGAGGAAGAGTGATTGATTTAAGTACTAATATGTATGAAAACAACTTATCGTAAATTATATTGCCATTTTCGACTCGGAGAAGACTTTTTTCCTTTTTTGAAAGCCAAGGCTTTCTAGTAAATAGACGGTTATATAAACGTCCACCATGAGCACAAATATTCCTGAGAATGGTAATACAATGCAATAAATTTTCAACAATCTTATGTCTATTATTCGATTTAAAGCCCAAATGGAGGGCTATAGTTTTTCGTAATTCTTCGTCTAAAATCGTATATAGTTTTGAGGCATCTGATATGGTGAGAACTTCGACATAAACCCAAAATGGTAGAATATCATTTTTGTGTTCTTTATGATGTTTTAGAAACAATTCTGATTCTGTCATTGCATTTTTTTGAGAATCTGCTTTTCTAGTTATGTAAAGGTAATTCTCTATTATTGGTAGATCAATTTTACCATTATTAGTACAGCAGAAATTATTTATATCGAGATAACCTAAAGGGCCATATTTTTCGCTATGGAAGTAAGCAATCATTGATTTTATTCGAACTTCAACTGCTTCAATAACCGATAACATTATATGTCGCATACGACGATCGGCTTCATATATTTGCATCAATGTTTCTAATGAAGCACTATCAAAAAAAGTATCGTTTTTACGTAGCGTTAAAGAGTACCCGCTTACTCGATAATAGTTGTTATTCAAAAGAAACTCTTTCGCCTTTTCGTATTGATCATCGTTAATGATCAATTTCCTCTTTTTCAATAACTTTATCTGATCGTCAATTGATAAGAACGGTTTTACTGTATCCATATTTTTCTCCTTAAATGCAAAAAGCCCACTAAGTGTGCATGTCAACGACAGAGGCCTGTGGGATTTGTTAATATTATATTACACCATGGCACATGATTTGTCAATACTTTGCGAAATGCTTTCAAAGAATTTGATTATATAAATATTTTATAGTCTGCATAGAATAAAGTCAATTATGCATGAGATTTTTATGAGATGTAAAATACAGATATCCAAAATATAATGATATCGTGGAAAAATGACATAAAAATGCATAAGCCCTTCGGGGCTATTTCTTATGCCATAAAACGGGAGGGAGGAAAGATGGTCGATAAATGTTTTGGCAGTAACGGAAAGAATAGCTGCAATATACTGACTGTACGCAAGTGTCAACAAGAGAAATGTTCATTCTATAAAAGCGCCCAAGATTTAGAGGAAGACAGGAAAAAGGTTTACCGTTTGCTGGCGGCTTTACCATCCGATATGCAGCGGTATATTTCGGATAAGTATTATAACGGCAGAATGCCATGGGCGAAAAGTAAATGTGCTGTTTAGTATTCTATATGAGATTTTTATGAGATGAAATTCAATAAAAATCCGAATATAATGGTATTGTGAAAAGTTATGGATAAGCCTTCATGGGATGAAGCCGTGAGGGCTTTTTTTATACCCGTAAAGGAGGTGGCCAAGATGCCAAGAAAGCCAAAAAGGCCTTGCTCCTTTCCCGGCTGTCCTGAGCTGACGGACGGAAGGTACTGCGATAAGCATCAAAAGCAAGTTGATGCTTATTACAACAAATATGAACGAGATCCCCAAACAAGAAAACGCTATGACCGGAGATGGAGACGCATCAGAGACAGATATATCTCAGAGCATCCGCTTTGTGAGGAGTGTCAAAAGTACGGAAGTCTCACTCCGGCCGAAGAGGTGCACCATATCATCCCTTTGTCTAAAGGCGGAACCAATGCAGACAGCAACCTTATGAGCCTGTGTAAAAGATGTCACTCTTCGATCACTGCCCGCGAAGGAGAGCGGTGGGCAAGACGGTAGGGGGGTCAAAATCTCTAGTGGATATGTTTCGTGCAACGGGCGGGGGGTCACGCGCGAAAAATCGCAGTTTCAAACGGGGTATATCCCCTGTTTATTTTTACATGAATCGAGGTGATGTGTATGGCAAAGGACGGTACCAACCGCGGCGGGGCACGTATTGGTGCAGGACAGAAGAAAAAGCCTCTGGCGGATAAGATTTTGGAAGGAAACCCCGGCAGACGAAAGCTCATGGTAATGGAGTTTACGGATGCTGCGGAACTGGAAGGAGAGAGCATGCCGCCACCGAGGGATTATCTTGCTGCAAAGCAGAAGAACGGAAAAACAACACTGGCGGTGGAAATATACGAAAAAACATGGCAGTGGCTTAAGGAACGTAGGTGTGTTCACCTTATCCCTGCGCAGCTTATAGAGCAATATGCCCAGAGTGTAGCGCGGTGGATCCAGTGCGAGGAATGTATCACTGAATTTGGCTTTCTTGCCAAGCATCCGACGACTGGCAATGCCATCCCGTCACCTTATGTGGCCATGAGCCAAAGTTTCATGAAACAGGCCAATAACCTGTGGTATCAGATTTATCAAGTTGTGCGGGAAAACTGTGCTACCGAATACAAAGGGGCTACTCCTCACGATGATGTGATGGAAAAACTCCTGACAGCCAGGAGGGGTGGCTGATGAATAAAACAAAGTCATGCTTTCTTAGAGAAGTTAGAAAATATAAAGACCATTTAACGAGGCAGCAGTTTAAGACCCTGCGGGGACAAGTAATAAACGGAGAGTGTGAGGGTGCTAAAAAGGGTCTTGAGAAAATATTGAACAGGAGAATGCAACATGAACATACAAAAAATATCTGTTGACAAACTTAATCCAGCAGTATACAACCCGCGCAAGGATTTAAAACCCGGCGATAAGGAATATGAAAAGCTAAAACGGTCAATAGAGGAATTTGGCTATGTGGAGCCTGTTATCTGGAACCAAAAAACAGGAAATGTGGTAGGCGGGCATCAACGCTTAAAGGTTTTGCTGGACTTGGGACAGACAGAGATAGATTGCGTCGTTGTAGATCTTGACCTGCAGAGAGAAAAAGCGCTTAATCTTGCTCTTAATAAGATTCAGGGAGAGTGGGACGAGAATAAACTGGCTGAACTGATGGCTGAGTTGGACGCAGGTGCCTTTGATGTTTCGCTTACAGGGTTTGACGCTTCTGAAATAGACGAACTGCTTAACCGATGGTACTCCAAAGAGGCGATACAAGACAGCTTTGACATAGATAAAGCGCATGAGGAAATTGTGCAGCGCGAGCCTGTAACGAAGCGGGGCGACATCTGGATTCTCGGAAATCATCGCTTGATGTGCGGCGACTCTACTAAGGATGAGGATTTTGAGAAGTTGATGGAAGGGTGTCACGCACAGATGGCAGTGACTTCCCCTCCATATGGGGTAGGCAAAGAATATGAAAAAGCCGGGATTGAGCCATGGTTCGAGACAGTACGCCCAGTGATTAGAAACCTGTGCAGGTATGCAGATATTGTCTGCTGGAACTTAGGTGATCTCTATGCCACCGGCTCTCAGTTTATTGAACCCACCAGTGTTTACAGCGTGAATATGTTCTTGGACAACGGTTACCGCCCTATCTGGATCCGCATTTGGAAGAAACAAGGGCAAAATTTCGGCGTAGGACCTTATCATCTTGTTTCAAACAAGCCGGTTCAGCAGTATGAGTATATTTCAGCCTTCAGCAATAAAGGAGAAGTTGAGGAATATAACGATCAGGAATATGTATGGCTTTCAGCCTTTGCGGGACACAGTTATAAATTTGTGAAACGGCTTACAAAGGAAGAACGCAAGAAATGGGGTTATGCTGGGATATGGGAGATGACCACTGTACGGGCAAACAAGGAGCATCCTGCAATGTTCCCTGTGGAGCTTCCATGGCGGTGCATCAAAATGCACAGCGACAATGGCGGTATTGTGCTTGAGCCGTTCTCTGGTAGCGGAACTACTATAATTGCGGCTGAACAGACCGAGCGTAAATGCTACGCAATGGAGTTATCCCCTGTTTACTGTGATTTAGCTGTTAAGCGCTGGGAGGAATTCACCGGTGAAAAAGCCATCAAACTGGAGGGTTAAGATTTATGGATATACTGAAAATACCAACAGAAAAACTAAAACCATCTAAATATAATCCGCGGAAAGATTTAAAGCCTGGTGACCCTGAATATGAAAAATTACGTCGGTCTATTGAAGAGTTTGGATATGTAGAGCCGGTCATATGGAATAAACGCACCGGGAATATTGTCGGTGGTCATCAGCGATATAAGGTATTGACAGCTTTGGGGTATAAGGAGATCGACTGTGTTGTAGTTGATTTGGATGAACAGCGGGAAAAGGCGCTCAATGTCGCGCTGAATAAAATCAGTGGTGAGTTTGATATTCCGCTTTTGACCGATCTGCTTATGGATTTAAATGAAGATGGTTTTGACGTTTCTCTTACCGGGTTTGATGCTGCGGAAATTGATGAGTTGTTCCGTGATAAATCAACCGCTAATGTCAAAGAGGATAATTTCGATACAGAAAAGGCAATTGCAGAGATTAAAATTCCGGTTACCCAAAAGGGCGACATATGGGTACTTGGCAGCCACCGTCTGATGTGCGGTGATAGCACCATGCTTTCAGATGTGCAAAAGCTGATGAACGGACAAAAGGCGAGATTTGTTTTCACCGACCCACCATGGAATGTTGATTACGGTTCAGATACCAGGCATCCAAGCTGGAAGCCAAGACAAATTCTAAATGACAATATGAGCACCGAAGAATTCGGCGCTTTTTTATTGCGCGCTTTTAAATGCATGAAAGAGGTTTCTGAAGCCGGATGCATGACCTATATAGTAATGAGTGCTCAGGAATGGGGCAGTTTGATGAACGTCATGCGGGAGGTAGGGTATCACTGGTCGAGCACAATTATATGGAAAAAAGACAGCTTGGTACTGTCAAGAAAGGACTATCATACCCAGTACGAGCCGATCTGGTACGGTTGGCTTGAAGGAACACGCCTTTGCCCGCTTAAAGACCGTAAACAGTCAGATGTTTGGGAGATACCCCGTCCTAAAGTATCGGAGGAGCACCCTACCATGAAGCCGGTATCACTTGTAGCAAAGGCAATGCTCAATAGTTCCCATATTGGAGATTTAACTCTTGACCTGTTCGGTGGTTCTGGTACGACAATGATTGCGGCACAGCAGACCGGGCGGGTTTGTTTTATGATGGAGCTTGACTCGAAATACTGCGATGTGATTGTAAAGCGCTATGTTTCACAATTTGGCGCAGATTCAGTATTCTTGGTAACAGGTAGTGAAAAAATACCTTACGCGGAAACACAGATTGATTAAAAATGTCCTTGCTTTCCCCTCAAAACAGAGCGTTAATGTACCCCACCAAAAAGGAAAGGTGGGATTTTTTATGGGAATCAAAAATGTTTTAGCTTATTTGAGGGGAGGTGTATGGCATGAGCAATAACAGCATTCGCTTTTCACAGAAGATTGTCGGTCAGGAGAGAAAAGCCATTGCCTCGGTCATAGCTGAAGCCCTTGAAGGCCAGGTGCGCTATGCCGGAGCACCGGAGTTTTTGTATGAGATTAAAGACGAAAAATCTGCTGGCAGTTGGACGATTGACAGGGACAGTGTGGTTCACTCACCGAAAATCAGTCTCAATGAAATAAAAACCATCCGTTCAGTTATTGACACGTTGAATGTGGAGGGCTTTTCAGCAGAGGGGACCATGACAATTACTCTTTCGTTGGAGGGCTTTAGCGCGATTAGCCTTGAAAACCTAAATAATATGCTGGCCAGCAAAGAGACATTGATAAAGAAGGCAATGTTGATTGAGGGGGAACTTGTAGTCTTAGCTGAAAATGATGAGATTTCCTTCCCTTTCTGGAACGCGACTTTAAATGCTGATGAAGTGCAGACCTATATAACGCTGGCAAAGCAGATGGCAGAACAGGCAAAATTACAGAAGCGAGTACTACGAAAAGAAAAACCAACAGATAATGAAAAATATGCTTTTCGCTGTTTCCTGCTTAGGTTGGGGTTTATAGGTGATAACTTCAAAACTGAACGCAAGGTGTTACTTTCAAGGCTGTCCGGTAACGGGGCGTATCGGAAAGGCAGAGCAAAGGCGGTGGACGAAAATGAATGATTTTCATAGCACCGCCTTCTTTGTCAAGCATCCGTTTAGAATAGAGGATTTAAAAGTGCCGCATCGGTATGAGACGAGAAAACGATTTGTAGTTGTAAAAACTATCGAGCTATCAAAGATTGATTATGATAACTTCGTTGCCGACCTATGTGTTGATCGCATTTTCATTGAGGAAAATAAAGGGCTTTGTCACGTTAATGAGGATGGAGTGTGGCGTTGCCTGCTGGTTAAGCAGCGGGGACGGTCTGATGGAGTGTTGGTAATGCCGGATGGTAGAGATTACCCAAAGTATGCCGCATATTATCCTGGAGAGGAGGACGAACTATGAGTGCAAGAGGCTTCCCTTCAAAAGAAACAGTCCTTCGCATTAAAGAGCAGTATCCGCCGGGAACACGTGTTGAGCTTATCTGCATGGATGATCCGTATTCTAAGCTGAAACCGGGAGACCAAGGAACAGTATCTTTCGTGGATGATATCGGAACTGTTCATATCAACTGGGACTGCGGTTCTTCTTTGGGTGTAGCCTATGGTATAGATGTGATCAGAAAGCTGTAAATGTACACAACTCAAGATGTGTAAAATTGTTCAAAATCCAGTGGAAACTCACGCAGAATTGCCTTGCTATCCTGTGTTTTCAATGGCCTAATGTACACTGCCAAAGGGCAAAAAACACAGAGAAAGCGAGGAGAAAGCGCAATGCTTACAACGAGATTTGGAATCGAGGTAGAATTGACGGGGATGACAAGAAAACAAGCGGCAAAAACTGCAGCAGCTTTTCTTGGAGGGAGGGTTGAATCCAGCGGAGATTATTACGATACCCAAAAGGTTATTGCACCGGATGGACGGATATGGAAATTCATGAGCGACGGGAGCATCCGGACTCAGAAAAAGGAAAACGGCAGGATTGTGGCGACTGGCCGGGAATATAGCGTCGAGTTGGTAAGCCCGATACTGACATACCGCGAAGACATTGAAACCCTGCAGGAATTGATAAGGAGGCTTCGCAAGGCTGGAGGTTTTGCAAACACAAGCTGTGGAATTCATATCCATATAGACGGTGCAGACCACACACCGCGAAGCATCCGTAATTTTATCAACATTATCGCCAGCAAGAATGACCTTTTCTATAAAGCATTGCAGATTGAGCCGGACAGGATGCGGTTTTGTAAAAAGATGGATGCGGCACTGGTTGAGAAGATGAATCGGCGTAAGCCCAAAACCATGGCGGCGATTGAGAGCATCTGGTACGAAGGTTACAGCGAAAGCCGAAGCACCCATTACCATAATAGCAGATACCACTTTTTGAACCTGCACAGCTTTTTTAATGGCAATGGGACAATTGAGCTTCGAGGCTTTAACAGCGAACTTCATGCGGGAAAAATTAGAAGCTACATAGTGCTTGCCCTTGCGTTAAACCATCAGGCGTTAACGCAAAAATGCGCTTCCAGCAAGAAACCACAGGTTGAAAATGAGAAGTTTGCCATGCGGACATATCTCAACCGCATAGGACTTATTGGTGATGAGTTCAAAAACTGCCGGGAGCATCTTTGCAAACACCTTGATGGTAACGCAGCATGGCGGTTTCGGGCAGCATAGATAGACAAGCGCAGGGGTGGATCTCCGCCTCTGCCTTGGTAAATACAAGGAGGATGATACGATGAGCAAAGAAAAAGGAACCATATATTTAGCATACGGAAGCAATCTGAACTTAAGGCAGATGGCATACCGCTGCCCAACGGCAAAAGTGCTGGGGAGTGCAAAACTCACAGGATACCGGCTGTTATTCAGAGGAGGGAATGGCGGCGCAGTAGCGACAATAGAAAAACAAAAAGGTGAAAGTGTACCGGTAATGCTTTGGAGAATCATGCCTAATGATGAGAAGGCGCTGGACAGATATGAAGGTTATCCGCATCTATACCGGAAAGAAACGGTTAAGGTACGTTTCAAAGGGCAGTGGGTACCCGCAATGGTGTATATCATGAATGAAGGTAGACCTTTGGGAGCACCGGGTCGTTACTATTACGAGGTGATTCGGCAGGGCTATATAGATGCGGGTTTTGATATTTCGTTTCTCAATAAAGCGGTAAGAGATTCAATTTCAGCGGCAGAGAAGTCAGAGGTGTAGGACATGGGTAACGAGAATCTGATAACTGATAAGATTTATCGGCAGATTATAGCCATACGGGACAGCGGTGCCTGTAATATGTTTGACTTGCCAAGAGTACAGGAAGAGGCATATAAAATGGGGTTTTATGAATTAGTAGTATTTCTTAATGAACACAAGAAAGAATATGCCGAGTTTATCCTGACAGGCAAACGATAACGTTTATAACGTAACAAGTTTCATAGAAATCCACTAAGGAGAGGAACTTCATCCATGAGGTTCCTTTTTTCTTGCTCAATTTTAGGAAAGGAGGCGGCAAAGCTGCGGAAGTTAAAACGGTATAAACCAACCAAGTTTATGGCGGAAGGTTCTCGATATGACAAGGAAGCGGCTGATGCCGCTGTTACTTTTATAAACTGCCTGAAGCATACCAAGGGTGAATGGTATGGAATGCCTTTTGAATTAATTGACTGGCAGGAACAGATTGTCCGGGATATATTCGGAATCTTGAAACCTAACGGATACAGGCAGTTTAACACTGCCTATATAGAAATTCCAAAAAAGCAGGGTAAGAGCGAACTTGCAGCGGCAATTGCTTTATATCTTACCTGTGGTGATTTCGAGCATGGTGGCGAGGTTTATGGATGTGCGTCTGATCGTCAGCAGGCATCCATTGTTTTCGATGTTGCAGTAGATATGGTGGAACAGTGTCCGGCATTAAAATCTCGAATTAAACCAATGCTGTCACAGAAGCGGCTGGTTTATAAACCGTTAGGCAGTTTTTATCAGGTGCTTTCAGCGGAGGCATATACAAAACATGGCCTAAACGTCCATGGTGTGGTATTTGACGAACTTCATGCTCAGCCAAACAGGGATCTTTATGATGTAATGCTTCACGGATCTGGCGATGCAAGAAAACAACCGCTGTTTTTCCTGATCACAACTGCTGGCACAGACCGCAATTCCATCTGCTGGGAAGTACATCAAAAGGCTGAGGATATTCTTCAAGGGCGTAAGATAGATCCGACTTTCTACCCTGTTATCTACAGCGCAGCCGATACCGATGACTGGACAAGTGAAAAGGTATGGAGAAAGGTTAACCCGTCACTGGGCATTACAGTCGACATCGAAAAATTGAGGGTGGCTTGTGAAAATGCCAAGCAAAATCCTGCAGAGGAAAATTTATTCCGTCAGCTCCGCTTAAATCAGTGGGTGAAACAATCGGTGCGCTGGATGCCAATGGATAAATGGGATAAGTGTGCGTTTCCTGTTGATGCAGAAAAATTGCGCGGCAGAACCTGTTACGGAGGACTTGACCTGTCATCTACTACCGATATTACCGCCTTTGTGCTGGTGTTTCCACCGCTTGATGAATCTGATAAATATCAGATTCTACCTTTTTTCTGGATACCGGAGGAGAATATTGATCAGCGTGTGCGGAGAGATCATGTGCCTTATGATGTCTGGGAGAGGCAAGGCTTTTTATATACCACTGAGGGTAACGTCGTGCATTATGGCTTTATCGAAACCTTTATTGAGGAACTCGGAATGAAATATAACATTAAGGAAATAGCCTTTGACCGCTGGGGCGCAATTCAGATGACGCAAAACCTCGAGGCTTTGGGGTTTACGGTTGTTCCATTCGGTCAGGGTTTCAAGGATATGTCGCCGCCTACAAAAGAGTTGATGAAGCTGACATTGGAAGAACGCATCGCCCATGGTGGTAATCCAGTACTGCGGTGGATGATGGACAATATCTATGTCAAAACCGATCCCGCCGGAAACATTAAGCCGGATAAAGAAAAATCCACCGAGAGAATAGATGGTGCGGTAGCGTTAATTATGGCGCTTGACCGCGCGTTAAGGCATGGAGGAGAAAATATCGGTTCAGTCTATGATGAGCGTGGGCTTTTAATACTCTAAATTTCTTCTATAGTTCGAACAATCCGCATTGAAGCCGTACCGGTTTTTTCATAACAGGATGCTGAAGTAAAGTATTTAGCGGGTGTAGCCTTAGGTAAGTCTTTTTGAACGCTAGGTTCATAACCAAATGGTGCAAGAATCGACTTTACCATACGACCGATGACAGTTCTTGTGAAACCGTCCCTTAAGTCTATGGTGGGGTTATTGCTATTATCAAAAAAGCTCTCGACTTCGCTGACACAAGCTGATAATGCTGGCTTGCCTGCATTTGAAGCATCTATCATAGCAATTATGTTTTCTTCTTTCGAGAGAATGTTGAAAATAGCAATTGCATCAGGATTATTGGCAAATTTTGAGCAATTAGGATTTTCCTTGAGAAAATCATTAAAAGTAGCTTTCATTATACAAATCCCCTTTCAGGTAGTTAATTTTACATATGTAATATAACATATGTAAAATTAGATGTCAATGAGTTATTTATAAAAAGTATTATCGGAGAGTGATGCCTATGAAAATCTTTTCCCGTTTGTTCAAAGCAAGGGATAAGCCGAAAAACAGTCTGTTCGGTAATGCATATAGCTTTTTCTTCGGCGGCACATCCAGCGGAAAGACTGTCAATGAGCGGACTGCAATGCAGACAACGGCAGTGTATGCCTGTGTAAGGATACTTGCAGAAGCCATCGCCGGGCTTCCGCTTCATGTGTACCGCTATAAAGAAGACGGTGGCAAAGAAAAAGCGTTGACCCACCCGCTCTATTATTTGCTCCATGACGAACCAAATCCTGAGATGACTTCATTCGTGTTCCGAGAAACACTGATGAGTCATCTTCTTTTATGGGGAAATGCTTACGCTCAAATTATTAGGGACGGTTCAGGACGAGTGCTGGCGCTTTATCCCCTTTTGCCAAACAAAATGACGGTAGACAGGGCTCCAAACGGAGAACTGTTTTACACTTATCGGCGCGACAGCGATGAGAGCAGGGTTAATCCAAAAGCAGGCCTTATATACCTACGAAGTGATGAGGTTCTTCACATCCCGGGACTCGGTTTTGACGGACTGATCGGATACTCCCCTATTGCTATGGCCAAGAACGCCATAGGCATGGCTATTGCCTGTGAGGAGTATGGTGCATCCTTTTTTGCCAACGGAGCAAATCCGGGTGGCGTTCTGGAACATCCCGGCGTATTAAAGGATCCGGCAAAGGTGCGAGAAAGCTGGAATGCTGTTTATCAAGGAAGTGCCAATGCTCATCGCATTGCAGTTCTGGAAGAGGGAATGAAGTTTCAACCAATCGGCATTCCACCCGAACAGGCACAGTTTTTAGAGACAAGAAAGTTTCAGATAAATGAAATTGCTCGGATATTCCGAGTACCTCCCCATATGGTTGGAGATCTTGAAAAGTCAAGCTTTTCAAACATCGAACAGCAATCTCTGGAATTTGTTAAATACACGCTTGACCCGTGGGTGGTGCGTTGGGAACAGGCTCTCCAAAAAGCGCTGCTTTTACCATCAGAGAAGCGGGCATACTTTGTCAAATTCAATGTAGATGGCCTTCTGCGCGGTGATTATGCAAGCCGCATGAATGGTTATGCTGTAGCTCGACAGAACGGCTGGATGTCTGCTAACGATATCCGCGAGCTTGAGGACATGAACCGGATTCCGGCGGAGTTGGGCGGAGATCTGTATCTTGTTAACGGTAACATGACCAGGCTTGCCGATGCAGGTGCCTTTGCAGGCAAAAACAATGCTAAAACGGAGGGATCAAAAGTTGAACAAATCACAAAAACCAAAACCGGTTCGCCGCTTCTGGAACTGGATACAAAACGATGATGGCAGCCGGACATTATATATTGACGGCCCAATAGCTGAAGAAAGCTGGCTGGGAGACGAAGTAACTCCCAAACAGTTCAAATCAGAGCTGTTGTCCGGAGAGGGTGATATAACGATCTGGATCAACAGCCCTGGCGGAGATATATTTGCAGCTAATCAAATTTACAACATGCTTATGGATTACAAAGGCAAAGTGACGGTAAAGATTGACGGTATTGCAGCCAGCGCCGCTTCGGTCATAGCTATGGCCGGAGGTGACGTCTTTATGTCACCAGTCAGCATGATGATGATTCACAACCCTATGACAATAGCCATCGGTGATACGGAAGAAATGGAGAAAGCTATCGCAATGCTGGAAGAAATAAAGGAATCCATCATCAACGCTTATGAGCTGAAAACCGGACTTTCCAGGGCAAAAATATCGCACTTAATGGATGCAGAAAGCTGGTTTAACGCAAGAAAAGCGGTGGAACTTGGCTTTGCCGATGGAATCTTGTTTATGGAGGATGAATCATTCCCATCCGAATTTGAAGTATCAGGAGGAATGATCTTCAGCAGGCAGGCAGTAACAAATTCCATCCTGCAAAAGCTTAAACCAAAAGAAAAACCAAAAGGAACACCAATTGAGTCGCTTGAAAAGCGGCTTTTTTTATTAAAACCTTAAGGAGGATTTGATTATGAGCAAAATACTGGAACTGCGTGAAAAACGCGCTAAAGTATGGGAAGCTGCTAAAGCTTTCCTCGACAGCAAACGCGGGAACGACGGACTGCTTTCACCGGAGGATACCGCGACTTATGAAAAAATGGAAGCCGACGTAGTTGCGCTCGGGAAAGAAATAGAGCGTCTCGAACGTCAGGCCGCCATTGATCTGGAACTGTCAAAGCCGGTCAGCAATCCCATCACCAACAAACCCGCTCCTCAAGGCGAAACCAAAACCGGCAGGGCAACTGACGAGTATAGGAACGCGTTTTGGAAGGCCATGCGCAGCAAGCTCAGTTTTGACGTACAGAACGCTTTGCAGATAGGAACCGAAAGCGAAGGCGGGTATCTTGTCCCCGACGAATTTGAGCGTACTCTTGTGGAAGCGCTGGAAGAGGAGAATATCTTCAGGCAGATCGCCAATGTCATTACAACGTCCAGCGGAGACAGAAAAATCCCGGTGGTGGCAAGCAAGGGCACAGCATCCTGGGTGGACGAGGAAGGCCAGATTCCGGAAAGCGACGACTCCTTTGCGCAGGTATCCATCGGGGCTTACAAACTGGCGACTATGATCAAGGTGTCCGAGGAGCTCTTAAACGACAGCGTATTCAACTTGGAGCAGTATATCGCCAAAGAGTTTGCCCGCCGCATCGGGGCCAAAGAGGAGGAAGCTTTCTTTGTCGGGGATGGTTCCGGCAAACCTACGGGAATTTTGGCCAATAACGGAGGCGGCGAGGTGGGAGTGACCGCGGCAAGCGCGGCAGCCATTACCCTTGACGAGATCATGGACTTGTTCTACAGCCTTAAGTCTCCCTACCGCAGAAACGCGGTGTTTATAATGAACGATTCAACCGTCAAGGCCATCAGGAAGCTTAAAGACAACAACGGCCAATACCTCTGGCAGCCTTCCGTTACCGCCGGAACGCCTGACACCATCCTCAACCGCCCGGTCAGGACGTCGGCCTATATGCCTGCCATTGCCGCGGGAGCAAAAACGATTGTATTCGGCGATTTTTCTTATTACTGGGTGGCAGACCGTCAAGGCAGGGTTTTTAAGCGGCTTAATGAGTTGTATGCTGCGACCGGACAAGTTGGATTCATGGCAACACAACGTGTAGATGGCAAACTGGTACTGTCTGAAGCAGTCAAGATACTGCAGCAGAAATCAGCTTAATGAAAACGGAGGGCTGCGGCATGGAACTTATAGAGAAGGTTAAAGCCAACCTCATACTGCAGCACAGCCAAGATGACGCGCTTTTGCAGGAATACATCAAAGCTGCGGTAGCCTACGCGGAAAGCTACCAGAAAAAGCCGGAGGGGTATTATGCCGAAAACCCCATGCCGCCTACCACCGAACAGGCTGTCATCATGCTGTCGTCCCACTTTTATGAAAGCCGGGACGGCAGCACAGGCGGCTTTTTTGCTGACAACGTGCAGGCCGGGCAGCAGGTGTGGAATACGGTGAATATGCTGCTGCGGCTGGACAAGGACTGGAGGGTTTGAGGGATGAGCTTCGGGAAAATGAACACATTTGTTGACATCATCTCCCCCAAGCCGGTTAAGGACAGCGAGGGTTTTGCGGAAAAAGGAGATATTATTCTTGCTTCGGTAAGGGCGTACAAGGAAGACAGGCATGGCAGCGAAATATGGGCAAACAGGGCAGCGTTTTCACAGGCGTCTGCCCTGTTTCGTTTTCGCAAGATCCCGAACCTTGAAATCACCACAGATCTTGTGCTTGTCTGTAACGATGGCAGATATAACATCATCAGCGCAGAGGACGTAAAGGGGCGCGGGATGTACATTGAGGTGCTTGCGGAGAAGGAGGCGAAGGCCAGTGGCAAAAGTTGACGTTAAGATGCCGGAGGAGTTTTTGCTCCGGCTTTCCAAGCTTGGCGAAAGGACAGATGAAATCATACCGAGGGTGCTTGAGGCAGGCGGTGAAGTAGTGCTTTCCAAAGTGAAGTCCAACCTGCAGTCGGTTATCGGAAGCGGCACTAAATACCCGTCTAGAACAACCGGAGAGCTGGTAAACGCATTGGGCCTCTCCCCTGCCAAGCAGGACAGGGATGGAAACCATAACATTAAGGTCGGCTTTACGGAGCCGAGAAAAGACGGGGAAAGCAACGCCAAGATTGCCAACATCATCGAGTACGGTAAATCGGGACAGCCCGCAAAGCCGTTTTTAAAACCAGCGAAATCGGCTTCGAGGAAGTCCTGCATCGAAGCAATGAAAACAAGACTTGAACAGGAGCTGGGGCGGATATGAGCATATTGTCAGAGTTAAATTCGTTATTGGATGTTTTGGGCATCCCCATTGAAACTGGCGTATTCAGCGGTGTACCGCCGGATGAGTACCTTGTCATAACCCCGATGACAGATACATTTGAGGTTTTTGCAGACAACCGGCCTCAGGCTGAAACGCAGGAAGTTCGGCTGTCTTTGTTTGTTAAGGGCAGCTACACCGCCCGCAAAAATGAGATAGTGAACGCACTGCTCCAGGCGGGCTTTACCATTACCGACCGGAGGTATATAGGACATGAGGACGATACCGGCTATCATCACTATGCCATTGATGTGGCAAGAGAATACGAAGTAAAGGAGGAATGAGAGACATGGCGACAATCGGACTGGACAGGTTGTATTATGCAAAAATAACCGAGAATGAAAACGGAGAAGAGACCTATGACACGCCTGTTCCGCTGGCTAAGGCGATTACGGCGGAACTTTCGGTAGAGCTGGCCGAGGCGACGCTTTATGCCGATGACGGAGCGGCAGAAGTGGTCAAGGAATTTCAAAGCGGTACCTTATCTCTTGGAGTTGCAGACATCGGTGTTGCTGCTGCAGAGGTTTTGACGGGAGCTACCCTTGACGACAACAAGGTGCTTATTTCCGCAAGCGAGGACGGAGGCGCTCCGGTGGCAATCGGCTTCAGAGCCAAGAAAGCCAATGGCAAGTACAGGTACTTCTGGCTGTACCGCGTAAAATTCGGCATCCCGGCGACAAATCTGCAAACAAAAGGCGACAGCATCACATTTTCCACGCCAACTATCGAGGGGACGGTTATGCGGCGAAACAAGCTGGACGGTCAGGGCAGGCATCCGTGGAAGGCGGAGGTCAGCGAGGACGATCCCGGTGTATTGCCTGACACAATTACCGGCTGGTATACGGAAGTTTATGAACCTGTCTTTGCTGTGGGAGGAGGCGGTGAATGATGCAGGGTACGGACAGAAGCGCAAGCATCAGCATCGGAGGCGAGAAATATCAGCTTATTCTAACCACCAGAGCGACAAAGGAAATTGCTAAAAGGTATGGCGGACTTGAAAATCTCGGCACCAAGCTGATGAAAACGGAGAACTTTGAAATGGCGCTGGACGAAGTGGTATGGCTGATTACACTGCTGGCCAACCAGAGTATTCTTATACACAATCTGAAAAATCAGGATAAGCGGGAACTTCTGACCGAAGAGACAGTTGAACTTCTTACATCCCCGCTGGAGCTGGCGGCATATAAAGACGCTATTATGGAAGCGATGTTCAAAGGCACGAAAAGAAACGTTCAAAGTGAGGATGACTTAAAAAACACACCGGCCGGGTGAGCGATGAGGAATTGTTCACTCGGCTTTTGTATTACGGCACTGTCCAGCTAAACCGTACAGAGGAGGAAGTATGGCTCATGCCTATTGGGTACCTGCTGGACTTGTGGGAGTGCCACAAGCAGTTCTTAGGTATTTCCAAACCAAAGCGGGTGCTGACCATTGATGATGTGATACCCTATGGAATTTAAAGATTTTACAGGAAAGGAGGCGGTTTTATGGCAGACGATTTTGGCCTGAGGATCGGCATTGAAGGCGAGAAAGAATTTAAAAATGCCATTCGGGAAATCAACCAGAGCTTCAAGGTGCTGGGCAGTGAAATGAACCTTGTCGCATCCCAGTTCGACAAGCAGGATAAATCAATTGAAGCTGTTACAGCGCGAAACAGGGTGCTAAGCAAAGAGATCGACGCGCAGAAAGAAAAAATTGCCACCTTGGAGAAAGCGCTTGTCAATGCCGCCTCCTCTTTCGGGGAAACCGACAAGCGGACGCAAAGCTGGCAGATACAGCTTAACAACGCCAAAGCCGAGCTGAACAAAATGGAGCGCGAGCTGGAGGCAAACAACAAAGCGCTGGATACTGCGGAAAAAGAGTTTAACGAAGCGGAAAAACAGGCGGATGAATTTGGCAGTGAGATCAAAAAGGCCGCGGATCAGGCGGACGATGCAGGCGGGCGCTTCGAAAAACTGGGCGGCGTTTTGAAAGGGATCGGGGTGGCCATGGGAGCGGCCCTGGCCGCCATTGGTACGGTGGCGGTCGGCGCGGGAAAGGCTCTTGTGGATATGTCGGTAAATTCGGCGGCTTATGCCGACGAGATCCTTACCGCCTCGACCGTAACCGGCATGTCCACCGACAGCCTGCAGGCGTATAAATACGCCGCGGAGCTTGTGGATGTCTCATTGGAAACGCTGACGGGCAGCATGGCAAGGAACGTCAGATCCATGTCTTCAGCACGGAAAGGCACCGGTGAGATCGCGGACGCTTACCGGCAGCTCGGCGTTTCGGTCACAGACGCCAACGGCAATCTGCGCGACAGTGAAACCGTATACTGGGAAACCATAGACGCTCTCGGCAAGGTATCAAACGAAACCGAGCGTGACGCGCTGGCTATGCAGATTTTCGGCAAGTCGGCTCAGGAACTCAATCCCCTGATTGCGCAGGGTTCGGCAGGCATAGCTGAACTTACCGAAGAAGCCAGGCGCATGGGCGCGGTTATGAGCGAGGATTCGCTGAACGCCCTCGGCAAATTCGACGACAGCATCCAACGGCTCAAGGCGGGCGGCGAGGCGGCAAAAAATATGCTGGGCACCGTGCTGCTTCCCCAGCTTCAGGTACTGGCCGACGATGGAGTTGCGCTTCTTGGGGAATTTACTCGTGGATTATCTGAAGCCAACGGCGACTGGACGAAGATAAGCGAGGTTATCGGCAATACGGTGGGAAGCCTTGTAAATATGCTGATGGAAAACCTGCCGAAGCTCATTCAGGTAGGATTGGATATCGTCACCTCCATCGGCGGGGCTATTGTGGACAATCTGCCGGTTATTATCGATGCGGCGGTGCAGATTGTCATAACGCTGCTGCAGGCTTTAATCGACGCCCTGCCGCAGATAACCGACGGCGCTTTGCAGCTTGTCATGGCGCTGGTGCAGGGCATAATCGATAATCTTCCCGCTTTGGTGGAAGCCGCGGTGCAAATGATTGCGACGCTGGCATCCGGCATCGGGGAGGCGCTTCCGGAGCTGATTCCGGCTGTTGTCGAAGCCATTCTCCTCATTGTCGAGGTGCTTCTCAATAATATGGATAAAATCCTTGACGCGGCATTTCAGATCATACAGGGATTAGCGCAGGGCCTTTTGAATGCCTTGCCAAAACTTATCGAGGCGCTGCCGGAGATAATTGCATCCATCATCAACTATATTACCAACAACCTGCCGAAAATCATCGAGATGGGCATAACGCTCATCGTCCAGTTAGCGGTTGGACTGATCAAAGCCATCCCTGAGCTGGTCAAGGCGCTTCCGCAGATTGTTGCGGCCATTCTTGAAGGCTTGGGCAAAGCGGCCGTTTCGGTGGTCGAGATCGGCAGAAACATTGTCAGGGGCATCTGGGAAGGCATCAAAAGCCTCGGAAGCTGGCTGTGGGACAAGGTCAGCAGTTTCTTCTCCGGAATTGTGGACGGCGTGAAAAATTTCCTTGGCATCCGCTCACCGTCCACCGTTTTTGAAGGCATCGGCGGCAATATGGCGCTGGGCCTCGGCGAGGGCTTTAACAAGGCCATGGCAAGAGTGGCGGACGATATGCAAAATATGGTGCCGACGGACTTTAATATATCGCCTGACATTAGCGTAAGCGGACGCGGCGGATCCGCCGCTTCAGCTTCCGGCCCGCTGATCGTGGTGCAGCAGATGATTGTAAGGAGCGAAGACGACATCCGCAGGATCTCGCAGGAGCTGTACAACCTGATGCAGACCGGATCAAGGGCGCAGGGCCGCTTCAGCACAGCGTAGAGGAGGGGGCTTATGGGATTTATCTACAACGGCATATCGTCGCAAAGCATGAAAATCCGGGCCAGGCTAACCGGCTGGCAGGTGTCCCCTGCCCTGCGCAACTCCTTTGAAACTGTGCCGGGTAAAGCGGGTATAGCCGATTTTGGATGCGACATCTCCGAACGAACCATCACAATAAGCTGCGGAGTGCTTCCCCGGCGCAGCTTTGCCGAACTGGTGTCGGTTCTGGATAACGCGGCAGAGTGGCTGAATCCGGCAAATGGCCTCAAGCAGATTATCCTCGACGACGTGCCCGATCGCTATTTCATGGCGCGGCTCTCGGAGGCGGTGGACTGCGAGCGGCTGCTTCGGACTGCGGGAAGCTTCGAGCTTCGTTTCGTCTGCCCCGACCCGTATGCTTACGCGCTGGAGGATGAGACTTTCACGCTTTCCGCGACGGGAACGCACGTGGCGGAGAGGCTTGCGGGAAACGCCGATTCCGAGCCGGTGTATCTCTTGAAGGGCGTGATCTCCGCATCCTCTTCAAGCTATATATCTCTCATAACCAACGGCGAGGAATTGCGGATTACCGGACCATTATCTGAGGGCGAAACGCTGGTCATTGTTTCCGGCATGCTGACCGCAAAGGTGACGGACGCCGCCGGAAACACTCTGCGCAACGGCCTGCCATGTTTGCAGGAGCTGAACTTCCCGGTTCTCAGGAAGGGCGTGAACAATATAGGGATCAGCGCCGTGAACGCGACATTCACGGAACTGAAAATACAGGCGAAAAGCCGCTGGAGGTGACCGGCGCGCCGCCGGCGGCAATTCGCGCCCCAATTTTTATACATAATCCGACTAATGCGCCGCGCCTAAAATGCGCGCTGAACGGAGGTGGCTTTAGTGGCGATAAAATCAGTATTAACATCACAAACCGACTTTACCGGCGAATTTCCGGTGACGGAACGGACGTCCGCGCTGTGGCTTTTCAACGAAAGCGCGCCGGACGGCAATCTGCGGCTTCTGGATTCGTCAGGGCATGGCAGGCATTTTACCGTCTCCGGCTGGTCGGGCACTTCGGCGAGTCTGATTGCCGGAAGGTTCGGGCGATATTTCCGTCAAAACATCGTCAACCCGACCTCTGAAAAGACCTACCTTAAAGCGGCAAACGACGGCAGCTTTTTCAGCAGTCTGGGTGAAAAGATTGCGGTGGGCGGCTGGATCAACCCCACCACTTATTCGGTGGGGCAGACATATTGCCCTATCTTCAACACCCGGCAAGGACCCGGCCAGCCGATCTTCTATGTGTCATTGTATCAGGGCAGGCCGCGCATGATGCTGTATAACTCCGCTGGTTCCCTTATTCTTGATCAGAGCGAAACGCCGGGATTCTCCATGGTCAACGGCGGCTGGTACTTCATCGCGGCCGTCATTGAGGTGACGGCCAAGACCTCACAGTTTATCCTCTGCGACCGGAGCAGCGGCGCGGTCTGGATTGCACCCAAGCGCACCTTTACCGGCACGCTCAACCCGTCCTGTACGGCGAATATTGTCATGGGCATGCACGCCGATACCTATTATTTCGCGGGCGGCTTCGACGACTGGTTTCTGGAGACCGATTCGCGCCTGACCATCGACGACCTGGCGCAGCATTTTAAGAATGCGCTGCTGGCCAACGGCGCTGACAGCGCCGCAAGCGTGGACGCCTTGACGGAGCCGGGCGCGGTTGCGCTGAAAGCGTCAAACGGCGTATACCCTGCCAGCGGTGTGCTGTATACCAAGGCAGTTCCCTGCGCTTTATCAGGCAGCGGGCGTGTGGCGGTGACAAGCGAATATGCCGCAGGCATAACGTCGGTGTCTTTGGTGGAGACATGTACAAGTGATGATCTAGTAGAATGGTCGGCATGGCAGGCGGTGGGAACCAGCGGCGAGCTTCAGTCTCCAAACCGGCAATACATCCGCTTTCGGGCGACGCTGACCACCGCCGACTCGTCAAAAACGCCGAAACTGCTGGAAATCCAGCTTCACGACATCCCCAAACCGCCCTATGAAAAGCTCGGTTTTGCCCGTCCGGTGGTGCTGGATGAAAACGGCGCATGGGAAGCTGTTCTTGAAAACGCTTTTGACGTCATCGTCACCGGCGAAGTCAACGGCGCGGATACGCTGGAGTTCAAGCTCCCGTTCCACGACCCGAAAAGAAGCGCGCTGGAAAACGAAAAACAGGTGCAGATCGCAAGCGACATCTACCGAATCCGCACTCTGACCGACAACAAAAGCGAGGACAGGCGCATCATTACGCAGGTTTACGCCGAGGCGGCGTTTTACGACCTGTCCTTCAGCACGGAAAAGGAACCTGCGGACTTCAATACGGATACTGCAGATGTTCCAATGAAATATGCATTGCTGGGCACCGGCTGGTCGGTGGGAAACGTAACCGTTACCGCGAAGCGGACATGGCGGTGCACCGAGAAAAATGCTCTGTCCATCCTGCGCATGGTGCAGAACATCTACGGCGGCGACCTTGTTTTTGACAGCGCCAACCGGCTGGTGCATCTTTTGACTTTCAGCGGCACCGACAGCGGAGCGCTGTTTTCGTATAGAAAGAACCTGAAAAGCATCCAGCGGGTGGTCGATACGCGGGAACTGGTGACAAGGCTATATGCCTACGGGAAGGACGGAATGACCTTTGCTTCAATTAACGGAGGCAAGGAATATGTGGAAGATTACAGTTTCTCCAGCGAAGTGCGGATATCTACGCTTGACTGTTCCTCTTTCAGCAATCCGTATCAGATGCTGGAATATGCAAGGATGCGGCTTGCAGAATATTCGAAGTCTCGCGTTTCTTATGTACTGTCTGCAATGGATTTATCTGCGCTAACCGGTTATGAGCACGAAGCATGGAAACTGGGTGATATTGTTACAGTGGACGATAAAGAACTAGGCCTTTTGGTAAAGACTCGTGTTGTGAGAAGGCAGTATAACTTGCAGGAGCCATGGAAAACAGTGATTGAGCTTTCAACTAAACTGCGGGAACTCGGCGATTCTTCAGCACAGTGGGACAAGGCAGCGGATGCGCTGTCCTCAGCAGAGTTGATAAACCGTCAGGAAATTAAAGATATGGTACCATTCAACCATCTGCGCAATTCCAGAGCGGATGATGGTTTTGCCTACTGGGTCAATTCCGGCTTTGAAGTGGATACTGAGAATGGTGTTTCGGGAACTGCTTCCTTCAAGGCTGTTGGTGTACCTGGTATGACAAAGAGTCTGTCACAGACGGTATACCCAGCAACACGTAAAAGTTATACATTTTCAGCGCAGATTGCTTCCGAAAACCTTGAAAAGGGCGAAAACGGCCAAGTTGGTGTTGAGATAGTCATTGAATACGAGGACGGTACAACAGAAACAAGATTTATAGACCTGATTTGAGGGTGATGATATGGCATATTTCAATCAGATTGCACACAGTATTTCTCCCAAAAGTATCAGCAGAGTCAAATCTATCACCATCAGGCTGTGCGTCACTGACTGCACCGGCACAGTGTACTTTACAGACTTATTGCTTCAGGGCGGTTCGGTTTCCACTGGATGGATCGGGCATGTATGCGAAATCCGGTGGACATTGGACGGGTAATGAGCCGCTAAAATTATTTTCTGCCTAACACATGCTCCCAGTAGCATCGGAAAAGGCAGAGCCACTGAACATAAAGAATCTCTGTAGGAGTAATATTTTTATTTTGCACACCAGCCTGACGGAATGCCCTAGATAACTGCTTGCTTGTAAAAAGACTGCGGAATCCATATTTTAGTGCCTTTGAAACAAATTGTTCATAGGCAAACCACTGGTTTGCGGGTATGTCCGGTTGGCTCTTTTTCTTAAGGTGAAGAAGTACTGCATCAACGCTTGGTTTGGGATGGAAATCCTCCCTGCTGAAATAGTAAGCAATATCTAAATCGAACTTGGGCTTTATAAGCAGAGAACGCAATGATTCTGAAGGCTCACCCATAAAACGTTTGGCTGCGCCTTTTTCCATGGTAAGCCATGCTTCAGAAGGTGCGTTTTTGCATTCCGTCAATTTTCGCATAATATCCGTAGTGAAGCAAAAAGGGATATTTGAAAAAACTTTATAATCTTCATAATTAGGAAGTTTCCATTTCAAAAAGTCCTGATGATATATACGGATATTTTTGACGTCCTTGAATTTTGCTGTCAATTTATTATATAAACGGCCGTCAATTTCAATTGCCGAAACTTTCCGGCATCTTTTTATCAAGAAACCTGTTATATGACCCTTTCCCGGACCAATTTCAATAACATGATCTTTTTTGTTAAGGGTTGTTCTGCGAATAATTCTGTTGATAATTTTGTAACTTGTTAAAAAGTTTTGAGATACCCAAATGGGCGGAGTTGTCCCTTTTTTTCTATTTTGGGGCATAAAAATACACCTCTTTCGTTTTTTCGTAATCGAATTTTGGGGCATAAAAATACACCTCTTTCGTTTTTTCGTAATCGAAAAAGGTGCACAAAAACAAAGATGCTGCTATGAGCTATCTTTCTTTCTGTGCACTTTTATTTACGAATACGAAAAATACCATACATAGGTGTATACTAGCCTCCAAATATAAAATCAAATTATAGTTTAGCATTAATGCCTATGTTTGTCAAATGGTTTTGGAGGAAAAAACTATGAAGTTTTCAAGGTTTGCAGAAACCATACAATTAAAAAACAATAATCATGTGGTGAGCGTAACTGTGACACTCAAGATTTCCGACTGTAACGGAATTATCTATTTCACCGACCTGCAGCTTCAGGATGGAGATCAGCTGACAGGCTATACCGTCCACACGAGCAAGATGCTAACGAAAATGCAGGAAAACGGGCAGCCAGTTCCGCCCCGGCATTATAACGGTGTGGTGCGAACAGCGGAGACTGTAGTCTTATTCAACCTGGGCAAAACTTCTGTTGGTCTTGACTGCTATATCTATCCTATACAGGATATGGCCGCAGGAAGTATTGAAATGTCCCAAGGTATGGGCGCGCATAAGGTAAGGTTTCTTGACTCGGTTAACGCAGGCGATGAGCTGACACTCAAGGCTTCCACCCGCCAATGCCTAAAAAACGGAAGTCAGACTCCTAAGGATGGGTTTTATCAATATTCTGCGGCATGGGACAGCAAACATACAGTGAAACTGGAAGAGAGAAAATCGGCGCGGGTGCTCTTTGAATTTCAGGAGATGCAAGAAGGCGGTGACCGGTTGTGAGGGATTATTTAAAAGGTAAGCGGTGCATGGTGTGGAGTTTTATGGGAAATGCCCGAATGTATGAAGCACTTAGAGACTACGGCGACCGCTTTGATACGGTAGGCATTTTTACTTTTGAGGTTGACGCAACAGGCACAATTACTGAAACCGGTACCAGCATCAGCAGCATGCTACCGTATATTCAGAAATGGCCGCACATTAAGTGGCTGCTCACTATTATGAATCATGGAATAGCCAATATTTTTACTGCACTTCGCAACAACGAAAACGGTGCAAAGGATAAGTTTCTCACTGAAATCATCCGAATAATGAACAAGTATCCATGGTGCGCTGGGGTAGATATTGACCTTGAGCGCGGTGGAGGTTATGAAAACAAGGATGCGGCGAATGCTTTATTTAGGGATATATATAATACAGTTAAGTCTTATGATGCAACAAAGCTTGTCAACATCTGCCTTCCGGGTATGACCGGCGTTCAAGGCTCAGTGGGCGGTGAAAACTGGTGTGTTTATGCCGATCTTAACGACTATTGCGATACCGCCGCTATCATGAGCTATGGCATGGCATGGGCGGGCTCTGCTCCCGGCCCGGTATCTCCTCGTGACTGGCTTGAGGGCATATATGATTATGCTGTTTCCGTTATGTCACCCAACAAGATATTCATGGGGTTGCCTGCTTATGGCTGGAACTGGAGGATTCATGATACACCTGAAAACCTCGGAATAACCTATCGAGGAGTGTCTAATACCTACTATGCGGCAAAATACTGGATGACTGGGGTTTACAATTTCACAGGCGATGCACCGCCCCAGCCGTTTATTCCAATTGTGGCTTACTGGGATGACTATAACAAAGTACCTTGGGCTCTTCCTCATGTATATGACTATATGGAAGGATGGGATGCTGTATCTTGGGAATATCCGCTGCTAAAAGGGGTTTACAACAGGCGAAGATATTTGACAAGCTATGGCAAGGAGCAGAAAGCGGAGTTCGGAACCATTTATATTGACAGGAACGGAGTTCCGGATGAATACGAAGGAAATGTCATTATTACTGATGAGATGGCCTCACTTGGAGATGACCAGGCGTCAGCAGAGTACCGTTTTGAGATAAGAGAAGCGGGATATTACGATATTGCAGTACAGCTTTGCTTTCCTTACTGGGACAAAAATGCGATTATCGTTTCCCTTGATGGTATATCAAAGACTTTCAGCGAGAACCGTTTATGGTGGCCATACTGGAGAAGAGTTTGCTGGTTGACACTTGCAAAAGGTGTATTTCTCCAAGAGGGAACGCATGCTGTCAGCATAAGTGGTGGTGTGCCGGGAGTCCAGTTTTACGGTTTTAGGGTTTGCAGTGGATTTTCGGAGTATCCCTTTGCCGGTGAAGCCAGCTTTATGCTCTCTCCCCGTCGGTTCAAGGATGTAAATGGTGTGATGGTTGAGCCTGATCGAGGGTTTAAACTGACCTTTGAAGTGCTGCGAAGAAAACCCGACTCGGCGCTTATTTGGTATGAGGATTTTCGGGACAGGAACATCCTGCCCGAAAACTACTGGACTGTGTTGGATGGCGAATGGGATGTTTGGCAGGACCCAGACAGCACAGAAAGCCGCCCATATTCCCAGCTCGAGGGATATGGCAAACTTGCATGGAAATACGACGGGTTTTCCGATATTCATATCCGGGCAAGGCTGGCCTTCCCTCAAAATAGCAGCGGACGGGCTGGGGTGTTCCTTGGAGATATTTTCTGCTGCTTAAATTATGACACGCAAAGAGTCGAGCTTTATCAAGGTGCTTCCTTGCTTGGCAGCTACTCCGCCAGTTTCTCAAAAACTGCAGATGCCGATCTTCGTGCTAATCCGAATATGTATACTATAGAGATGCGAAAACGCGGCAATAAGGTAAGAGTATATTCAGGTGCAGCTTCAACCCTGCGTTTCACAGTGAATGTAAACGGTGGTAGTGGTTATGCAGGGTACTGCTCGGACAACCGGACGGTATGCGAGCTACTGCGGCTGGGCGATGCATGGGTATATGAACCATACGAGCGTTTTGATGTGGAACTCCCGGATGGAACTATAACCAGCTTTGGCAGGCTTGCTCGCACTGGTGTCACGTGGGATGATGAATTTCAGGTGTTTTCAGTAAATAGCGATGTGGAGGAATCGGCAACTCGCAATGAGGACATTTCGATGGACTATGACTTCTTCCACTCACAACTTTTGGCTCTTTCTTGCGGTAATGACTATGAAGTAAAGATTATACCGAAAGACATCAATATCTGGATATCCCGTCTCTTCCTCGGAGATGCGGATGGTTTTTCTATTCTGTATTATCAGGATGCAGACAGCCTTGTTTACTGGGCAAATGAAGCGGCTTATCGGTGGAAACTGCGAGGTATAGCCATCTGGTCTCTTGGGCAGGAGGATATGCGACTGTGGGAAGCGCTTCCGAAGCAAATATAGATTAGAAGTTTTAATTTTCAGCGCTTTGCTTTAAGGCAGGGCGCTTTTTTATATGCAAAATTCAAGTTGAACGGAGGGTTAAGACAATGAAAACAGTATGGAACTGGGTGCAGGCGGTTTTTACTGCTATTGGCGGATTTCTTGGCTGGTTTCTTGGAGGGCTGGATGGATTTTTATATGCGCTCATCGCTTTTGTAGCCATTGACTATGTGACCGGCGTGATGTGTGCCATTGTAGACAAAAAGCTTTCGAGTGAAGTCGGAGCCAAGGGCATCTTTAAGAAAGTGCTTATATTTGTACTTGTGGGTGTGGGACACATAATCGACAGCCAGGTTCTCGGCAACGGAGGGGCAATCCGGACAGCGGTGATTTTCTTTTACCTGAGTAACGAGGGAATTTCAATTCTTGAGAATGCAGCACATATAGGACTGCCCATTCCTAAAAAGCTGAAGAACGCATTGGAACAACTGCATGGCCACTCAAATGAGGAGGATGAAAAGAAATGAAGCTTTTTACAAAATACATGACGCGAAACGATTGCTATACAGCAGGCCGCAAAATCACGCCTAAAGGAATCATGGTACATTCGACGGCTGTGCCGGGTGTAATGGCGGCTGAGTGGTTTTCCCGTTGGAACAAATCTTACAAGGCCGGCGAAATAAATAGGCAGGTATGTGTTCACGCTTTTGTAGACGATAAAGAGGTTTGGCAATACCTGCCTTGGGATCATCGCGGGTGGCATGCAGGAGGAGCAGCCAACAATACCCATATTGGCTTTGAAATTTGTGAGCCTGCTGGGTTTTCGTATAAATCTGGGTCGGTAATGGTGGGTTATAATGCAGAAAAACAAGAAGATTATTTCCGTAAAGCGTGGCAGAATGCGGTTGAACTCTGCGTTATGCTCTGCAAGAAGTACAGCCTTAATGAAAATGACATCATCTGCCACTCCGAGGGATATAAGCTCGGTATTGCCAGCAACCATGCTGATGTGATGCACTGGTTTCCCAAGCATAGGGAGAATATGGATACCTTCCGTAAAGCAGTAAAAAAAGCGCTGGAGAACAGTACAGATACCAATACTGATATTGGAATTGGAGATATGGTGGAGTTTAAGGTCAGTGTAAAGAATTACTACCCCGGCAGTGTGGAAGTTCCAACGTGGGTCAAAAATGACTATTACCACAGGGTCACACAAACTTTATACAAAGGCAAGCCGGTCATAAAAGGCGGCAAAGAATGTGTTTTGCTTGGCAAAAAGGTTAAGAAATCCGGCGGCCAAGAGATTGCAGGCATAAACACTTGGGTAGCAAAAGAAAACCTTGTAATTGTAAACAGCATTCCTGATAACAAGGGCAATAGAACCTATACAGTGCAAAAAGGCGACACCTTATGGAGAATAGCGGAAAAAGAACTCGGCAGAGGAACAAGATATCCGGAGATTAAGAAACTCAATGGCCTGACTTCAGATACTATTTACCCCGGACAAGTTCTCAAATTGCCGGAATAACGATAAAGGACAGCCAGTCGAGGCTGTCCTAAGTTTTTATAGGAGGTGCTTTCTTGAATGATAGAGACGGCTAATCATATACCATATAACCCGCAGGAAACTAACTATACAAAGATAACGCAGGAGGAACTTCAAAGAGAGGTTGATTACTGGCGGGCATACAAAATTCTGCAGAGGATGCTTAAGGCGGGACTGATTTCAGAAGAAGAATTCAACAAAATCGACAAATTGAACCGCAAAACTTTCTCGCCGATGTATGCACAGCTTATGGCCTAATTGGCTTGCTATTAGCGGCACACAGAGGTAACATGTCACATACCCAAAGGAGGTGAAAACAGTGAGAAAGGTAACAAGGATTGATGGAAACAATGCTCTCCAAGCTTTCAAACCAAAGGTAAGAGTGGCAGCTTATTGCAGGGTTTCAACCGATAGTGATGAGCAAATGGCAAGCCTGGAAGCGCAAAAGGACCATTATGAATCCTATATAAAAGCAAATCCTGATTGGGAATTTGCAGGGATTTACTATGATGAAGGCATTTCAGGTACAAAAAAGGAGAATCGGACTGGACTTTTAAGGCTGCTTGCAGATTGTGAAAACAAGAAAATTGACTTTATTATAACCAAGTCGGTCAGCAGATTTGCCAGAAACACAACCGACTGTATTGAGATGGTGAGAAAACTTACCGATCTCGGTGTTTTCATCTATTTCGAGAAAGAGAATATAAACACGCAGCGCATGGATGGCGAATTAGTGCTGACAATTTTGAGCAGTCTTGCAGAAAACGAGTCATTATCCATTGCAGAAAATAGTAAGTGGTCTATCAGGCGCAGGTTCCAAAACGGAACATACAAAATTTCGTATCCTCCCTATGGTTACGATTATGTGGATGGAAAGCTATTTATCAATAAAGAACAGGCTGAAATCATAAAGCGGATTTTTTCCGAGGCTTTGGCTGGTAAAGGCACACAGAAAATTGCAGATGGGTTAAATTCGGATAAAATCCCAACAAAGAGAGGTTCACATTGGACAGCGACCACTATCCGCGGTATCCTTAGCAATGAAAAATATACCGGGGATGTCCTTCTGCAAAAAACATATACAGATGAGAATTTTAAGCGGCATTATAATCGTGGTGAAAAGGATCAATACATGATAAAGGATCATCATGAAGCCATTATATCCCTTGAGGAATTTGAAGCTGCCCAAGAGATATTAAGGCAAAGAGCAAAAGAAAAAGGTGTAATTAAGGGAAGCAGCAAGTATCAAAAACGTTACCCATTCTCGGGGAAAATCAAATGCGCAGAATGTGGCAGTAATTTTAAGCGTCGAATTCATGGCAGCGGTAATCATAAATACATTGCCTGGTGCTGCGCAAAGCATATAAAGGACGCATCAAGCTGTTCCATGAAGTTTGTCAGAGAGGATGCAATCCATCAGGCCTTTGTTGTAATGATCAATAAGCTTATTTTCGGTCATAAGTTCATTCTAAGGCCATTGCTGCAAAGCTTAAAGAAGACAAATTACTCAGATAACATAACAAAGATTCAGGAGATGGAAACAAAAATCAAAGAAAATACAGAGCGGGTTCAGGTAATTATGGGACTTATGGCCAAAGGATACCTGGAACCCGCTCTTTTTAATACACAGAAAAATGAGCTGCTTAAAGAAGCGGCTTTATTAAAAGAACAAAAAGAAGCCATAAAACGCACAATCGATGGGAGTCAGACTATCCTCGTTGAGGTTGAAAAGCTTCTTAAATTTGCAACGAAAGCTGAAAAACAGATTGATGCATTTGATAGTGAAATATTTGAGGATTTTACCCGCGAAATCATTGTGTTTTCACAGGAGGAAATAGGTTTCAAAATGAAATGCGGATTGAACCTGAGGGAAAGGATGGTGAGATGATGAGCCATATACCTTTTGGGTATGCCATTAAAAACGGCAAGGCTGTTGTTAACGAAAAGGAAGCGGTTAAGATAAAGGAGCTGTTTGGGGCTTATCTTTCCGGGCTTTCTTTAACTGAAGCGGCCAAAAACGCGGGTATTAAGCGCTGCCATATATCTATTGCAAGAATGCTGACAGATAAACGGTATGTTAAGGATAAATTCTATCCGCCCATTATCAGCAGGGATACATTCGAAGAAGTACAACTGGAAAGACGCAGGCGAGCTGAGGCACTTGGCAGGATTTATGAACATAAAGGAAATGAAAAGAAAATCTTAAATTTTAAGTTTCATGCTTCAATGCCAGATAATCTATACGATGATCCGTTTCAGCAGGCAGAGTATGCTTATAGTCTTATTAAGAGCGAGGTGATTTTAGATGACAACCAGGAATGTTACGGTAATTCCTGCCCGTAAGCGAATTGGGAATAGTGCAAATGCCGAGGAATTACCTAAGCTTCGGGTAGCAGCCTATTGCCGCGTATCTACGGACAGCGAGGAGCAGGCAACCAGTTATGAAGCGCAAATTGAGCACTACACAAACTACATTAAAAGCAATCCCGAATGGGAGTTAGCCGGTATATTCGCAGATGAAGGTATTACCGGCACTAACACGAAAAAGCGTGAAGAGTTTAACCGGATGATAGAAGAATGCATGCAGGGTAAAATCGATATGATAATTACGAAATCTATCAGCCGGTTTGCAAGAAATACGCTGGACTGCCTAAAGTACATAAGGCAGCTTAAAGAAAAAAATATTCCGGTTTACTTTGAAAAGGAAAATATAAACACATTGGATACCAAAGGAGAAATCCTGTTGACCATTATGGCATCTTTGGCACAGCAAGAAAGCCAATCGTTAAGCCAGAATGTAAAACTGGGGATTCAATACCGATATCAGCAAGGGAAAATCCATATCAATCACAACCGGTTTCTTGGCTATACAAAGGATACGGATGGCAACTTAGTTATCGTACCTGAAGAAGCTGAAATTGTTAAGCGTATCTACCGAGAATACCTTGAAGGTTCCAGTATGTTGCAGATAGCAAGAGGTTTGGAGGCTGACGGAATTCTGACGGGTGCAGGCAATCCCAGATGGCATACCAGTACCATCAATAAGATTTTGAGGAATGAAAAATATATCGGTGATGCGCTGCTGCAGAAAACCTATACGGTAGATTTTTTATCAAAGAAAAGGGTGGCCAATAACGGCATAGTTCCTCAATACTATGTAGAAAACAGCCATGAGCCTATAATCCCGCGTGAAATTTTTATGCAGGTTCAGGAACAGCTTGTTAAAAGAAGATGTGTGCATATAAGTAAGAATGGAAAGAAAAGAAACTATAGCAACAAGCATCCTTTATCACAGATGGTCTTTTGCGGCAACTGTCATGAAATATTCCGCAGGGTTCATTGGAATAACCGAGGAAAGAAATCAATCGTATGGAGATGCGTCAGCAGATTGGAAAACAGCGGTTTGTTTTGTACCGCTTCCACTATACTTGAAGATACGCTTAAAGAGAAAATTGTAGAGGCCATCAATGTAGCGGTCAGCGGAAAAAACTCTTTTCTGGCTATACTGAAAAAGAATATTGAAACCGTATTAAGCGAGGATTTGGATGAGAGTACAGCAGATATTGATAAAAGGCTGGAAGAACTCCAAACCGAGTTGATCCAAAAGGCAAATTCAAAGGAAGCATACGATAATATTGTCAACGAGATTTACCGCTTACGGGACTTAAGGCAAGAAACACTTTCAAGAAACGCTCTTCGCCAAGATAAGAGGGATCGGATTGCTGAAATGTCGGACTTCCTTAACACGCAAACCGGTGATATTACGGAGTTTGATGATAAACTGGTTAGAAAACTAATTGAAAAGGCAACGGTATATGATGATAGGTTAGTGGTGGAGTTCAAGTCGGGGTTGGAAATAGAAGTAAACTTATAGGATTGTAATAAGATTGCCGCCAGTAGGGGAAGAGTACTTATACTATTATAAATAACTACAGGAGACATAATTGGATTACCGATTGCGGGAGCAGAAGCAAAATGCGCTGGTTAAAAATGCAGAGCGTGAAGGAAGAAGCAGCGAATAGCTGAAATGACAGACTTCTTGAATGAACAGTCCTATGAGCTGGAGGAATATGATGAGCAACTGGTAAGGCGGCTTATTGAAAAAGTTACGGTATTTGATAATAAGCTGACCGTTGAGTTTAAGTCTGGAGTAGAGATTGATGTATTAATTTAAAAT